>JALUVI010000020.1 GCA_027020785.1 Planctomycetota bacterium
CCGGGGATGGCCGTGGGGGCGGCGCGGCGGATGGCCGGCATCCCGGAGTTGCTGCGTTGGAGGTGGCCGAAACTCACTCCGCCGGCCTTCCTCGTGCCGACCCGACGGACCGAAACGGGCCAGTTTCAGTGGTTCGTCGTCGCCACCGGCCAGTAGAGCGCCTCACTCCACTCCGGGTCGAGCGGCTCCAGGGCGAGCTCTCCGTCCGGTCCGGCGCAGGCGACCACGGGGAAGCGGCGGCCGCCCTCTCCGGCCAGGGCCAGGACCAGGGCGCGGCCCCAGGGATCCGGTTCGAGCCAGGTCCCGGGCGGCAGCACCTCGGCGAGGCTGCCGCCGGGGACGACGCCCGCCGGCGGCTCGCCGGGACCGAGGAGGGGCCAGTCCCACGCCGTGCTTGGATCCGCGCCGGCGGCGGCGGCGTCCTCGAGCGCCAGGGTCAGCAGCCCGGCGAGGTGCACCAACTGGTCGCCGGCGTAGCGCTCGCGGGCCTTCCGCATCTCGGAGCGCAGGGTGCCTAGAATCAGGGCTGCGATGCCGGCGGTCAACGCCAGCGCCCACGCCAGTTCCAGGACGCGCGCGCGGCGGCGGCGCCAGGCCTCCCCTTCCGTACGATTCTCCGATGCGGTGTGCTCCATGAACGACTCCTCGGCCTCCTGCGGAGAGGAGCGCCTGCACCACATCTTCCGGTCTTCCTGGCGCCGAAGGAAGGGCCTGTCCGGCCCCGGCGACGACTGCGCCCGCGTCCGCCCGCCCGGGGGCGAGGCGCTGGTCTCCTGCGACCAGGTGGTCGCCGGGGTCCACGCCCCGGACGAGACGCCGCTCTCGGCCCTGGCCCGCAAGCTCCTGCGCCGCTCGGCCAGCGACCTCGCCGCCGCCGGCGCCCGGCCCTGGGCCTGCTGCTGGACCCTGGCCGCGCCGAGCGCGACCTCCGCCGACGAGCTCGCCGCCGCCGCCCGCGCCTTCCTCGAGGAGGCCCACGCCTTCGGCTTCGCCGTCTTCGGCGGCGACCTGGCGACGGCGCCGTGCACGGTCCTGACCGCCACCGTGTTCGGCCGACCGGGGCCGCGCCCCGCCCCCGGACGCCGCGGCGCCCGTCCCGGCGACGTCCTGGTCGTCACCGGCCGACTCGGCGGCGCGGTGCGCAGCGGCCGGCACCTTCTGCCCACGCCGCGCCTGGCCGAGGGCGCCCGCCTGGTCGCCCTCGGCGCCCATGCCCTGATGGACCTCTCGGACGGACTGGCCCGCGACCTGCCGCGCCTGCTCGAAGCCGGCGGGGTCGGCGCCGTCGTCGACCTGGACGCCCTGCCGATCGCCCCCGAACTCGCCGGGCTGCCCCGCGACCAAGCCCTGGCCGCCGCGGTGGGGGAGGGCGAGGACTACGAACTCCTCGCCGCCCTGGCGCCACGGACGGCGGCGCGGGCGCTCGACGACCCCGTCCTCGCCGCGACGGGGCTCACCCGCATCGGTCGGGTGGTCGCCGCTCCCGGCCTGGCCTGGCGGCTCGACGGCCGCGCCGCGGCGGCTCCCGCCGACGGATGGGAACACCGATGGAATCCGCCCTCGTCCTGACCTCCGACGCGCCCTCGGCGACCCGCGCGCTGGGCCGCGTCCTCGGCTCCGCGGCGCGCCCGGGCGACTGCCTGGCGCTGGTCGGCGACCTCGGCGCCGGCAAGACCACCCTGGCCGCCGGGCTCGGCGAGGGGCTCGAGGTCACCGAGCCGCTGCGCTCGCCCACCTACCTCCTGTGCCACGAGCACGTCGGACGCCTTCCCGTCCTCCACCTCGACGCCTACTTCGCCGAGCGCATGGAAGGCCTCCTGCTCGAGGGACTCGCCGCCCGCTTCGGTGAGGACGTCGTCCTCGTCCTCGAGTGGGCCGACCGCTTGACCGAGTGGTGGCCCCGCGACCGACTCGAGGTCGTCCTGGAAGCCGTCGACGCGACCTCGCGACGCCGCCTCCGCTTCCGGCCGCTCGGCCCGCGCGCCCGCGACCTCCTCCGACGCGCCCGGACCGGGCTCCTGGCCGCTGCCGATGACGGCGGAAAACCGTGAACCCGCCTCCCGAGCCTCCGTTCTCCCCCGTGGACAGCGGTTCCGAGCCGGATCCGATTCCGGGTTCCCGTCCCGAATCGCCTTCCGGGTCGGCGGAGCGGGAGGACCTCCTCCTGCGCTACCGCGCCGGCGACGAGGCCGCCTTCGAGGAACTCGTCGAGTGGATGGGCCCCCGCCTGCTCGGCTACTTCCTCCGCCAGGGCGCCTCGCCCTCCGTCGCCGACGACCTGGTCCAACGAGTCTTCGTGCGCGTCCTCCAGAACCTCGACCGCTACCGCCCCCAGGGGCGGCTGGACGCGTGGTTGCTGCGCATCGCGCGCAACCTCTGGATCGACCGCACCCGCCGCAAGCGCCCCCTGCTGCGCTTCGACGAGGACCTCGACGCCGAGGACCCCAGGCCGGGACCCGACGCCATGGCCGTCGCCGCCGACCGCGCCGCCGCCTTGCGGGACGCTCTGCGCCGCCTCGACCCGGCGAGCCGCGAGCTCCTCGAGCTCGCGGTGCTGCAGCGCCTGCCCTACGGCGAGGTGGCCCGGCTGCTCGGCGTCCCGGTCGGCACCGTCAAGTCCCGGGTCCACTACGCGCTGCGCCGCCTCCGCTCCCTCCTGCCCCCCGAGTCGCCGTGACCGACCGTCCACACCTTCCCGAGGAAGCCGAAGCCGTCCCCGACGCCGCCGAGCGGGCCGAGCTGGAGCGGCTGGCGGACGAACTGCGCGCAGCCTGTCGCGACCCCGAGCTCGCCCCCGACTTCCGGGAACGCCTGGCCCTGCGCCTGCGCCGGGCCCCGATGTGGCGCCGCACCCTGCGGCGCTCCGTCACCGCCCGCCTCGCCGCCTCGGTGCTGGTGCTGCTGCTGGCCGCGGGCCCGATCGCCGCGGTCGCCCTGTTCTGGCCCGAACTGGTCGCCCCCAGGGTGCTCCTCGGGTTCGAACCGACCCCTCCGCCCCCGGCCCCGGCCCGGCCGGCCGACGCCCCGCCGCCGCCGGTGGTGCCGCCGCCCGACGAGCGTTTCGGGCCGGAGTGGGAGACCGCCCTGCTCCGGGCCAATCGCATGGCCCGGGCCGCCCGTTCCTGGCGCCAGGCGGGCGCCGCCGCACCGCTGCCGGGGCACGCCGTGGTGGTCGCCGACTGGGACCTCGCCGACGCCGAAGCGCTGTGGAACGAGTTCGTGCGCCGCTGCGCCACGGGCCAGACCGACGCCCCCGAACCGGAGCTGGTGGCTCGGGTCCGCGCCCTCGCCGCCGAGGCCGACCCCGAGGCGATGGAAGCCCTGGCCCCGTGGCTGTGGGTCCTCGACGGCCAGCCGACCACGGTCGGACCGGGCCGCGCCTGGCCGGGCGCACCCTGGCCGGCGGACTAGGCCCCCCCGGGCCCGGCCGGGCCCGACCCCGGCCCCGGTTCGGAATCGGCCTGCGAACCCAGCGCCGGGCCGTATGGCAGGGACGCCCCCCAGCGGCGACAATCCGCCGACCCATGCCCTGCCTCCCCCCGGCCCTCCTCCTGCTCGGTCTCGCCCCGCCCGCCCTCCAGGAGCCGGCCCTTCCGCCCCCCGTTCCCACGGACGCGACAGCGGCCGCGCCGGCCACCGCCGCCGGCGAGCCCCGCGTCCTCGACGTCCGACTCGCCGACGTCGTCGCCTGGGTGGAGCACCGCGGCACCACCCTCGAGCAGGCCCGGTTCCGCACCGCCTCCGCAACGGCCGGCATCCGCCAGGCCCAGGGCGACTTCGATCCGGTCCTGTTCGGCGACCTGACCTACACCTTCAGCGAGCGCCCGGCCGGCGGCTTCTTCAGCGCCTTCGGCAACACCACGACCAAGACCCTCTCCGCGACCCAGGGACTGCGCCAGCTCCTCACCACCGGGGGGACCATGGAGTTGCGGCTGCAGGAACAGCACAGCCGCTTCAGTTTCCTTCCCTTGCCGCAGAGCGACACCACGCTGACCTTCCAGTTCGACCAGCCGCTGCTGCGCGGCGCCTGGCGGCTGGTCGCGACCGAAGCCCTCGAGCGCGCCCGGCTACAGGCCCATCAGAGCGACCGCGACCTCCAGCAGGCCCGCAACGACCGCATCCAGGACGCGCTCGACGCCTACTGGGAGCTGGCCCTGGCGCGGGCCGACCTCGCCGTCAAGGAACGGTCGTTGGAGCTCGCCCGCGAACTGCGCGAGATGAGCGAACGACGCTTCCGCCTCGGCGCCATCGCCGAGGTCGAGGTCATCCAGGCCGAAGCCGACGTCACCACCCGAGCCGACGCCGTGCTCACCGCCGCGAACCGGGTGCGCGACGCCGAGGACGCGCTCAAGGTCCTGGTCTTCGGCCTGGACGAGGCCGAGGAGTGGGACTTCGGCTTGCGTCCGGTGGACCCGGTCCCGGAGGTCGCCGCTCCCGAAGTGGATTGGCGGACCGCCTTCGCGCGGGCGCGCCGCCTGCGCCCCGACCTGCAGAAGCTGCGACTGGCGGCCGAGGAAGCGGAACTCGCGTGGCGCAGCGCCCGGCGCGGTCTCCTGCCGAAGCTCGACTTCACCGCCCAGGGGAGCTACTTCGGCCAGGAACCCCAGGTCGGCGATTCGCTGTCCACCTTGTTCCAGCGCGACTTCCCCGGCTACACCCTGGGCCTGGTGTTCGAGCTCCCCATCGGCAACGACACCGCACGGGGAGCGGAGCGGGTGGCGCACTGGAACCACCAGCTGGCGCTGCGCGCGCTCAAGGACCGCGAGCGCGACCTCGCCCGCGAGGTGCGCCAGGCGGTGCGCGAAGTGGCGTGGCTGGCCGAGCGGGTGGCCGCCACCCGCGAGGCGCGCGAGGTCGCGGAACGCCAGCTCGCCGCCGAGCAGCGGCGCCTGGAAGAGGGGGCGAGCACGAACTTCCAGGTGCTCCAGTTCCAGACCGACCTCGCCGCCGCCGAGAGCGCGGAGGTCCAGGCGCTGATGGACTACGCCAAGGCGGTGTACCGCCTCAACGTGGTGCAGGGTCTGGAGTGGGACGGGAGCCTGCCGCGCAGGGCCGAGGAAGCGAAGCCGAAGCCGCCTCCAGCCGCATCCGATCGCTGAGCCGGCGCAGGTCGTCGAGGGTCTCGAGGGCGTTGCACGCGGCCCGAAGCCGCGGCGCCCCGGGCATGCCCTTGAAGAAGTCGGCGGCGAGCCGGCGCATGATGCGCAAACCGCGGCGCTCGCCGTACAAGGCGGCGACGCCGCGACCGAGCTCGAGCAACAGCGCGGCGCGTTCGGCCGGCGGAGGGTCGGGCGGAATCGGCTCTCCGGCGAAGGCGGCGCGGAGCTGAGCGAAGAACCAGGGCCGCCCGAGCGCGCCGCGCCCCACGGCGATGCCGGCGACTCCGGTGGCGGCCATGCGTCGCGCGCTCGCCACGTCCACGACGTCGCCGTTGCCGAGCACGGGGATGGACACCGCCGCCGCGGTGTCGCGGACGATGCCGAGGTCGGCCCGCCCGCGGTAGCGCTGTTCGCGGGTGCGACCGTGGATCGTGATCGCGACCGCGCCGGCCTCCTCCATGAGCACGGCGAACGCGGGCGCGTTGCGCTGCCGCTCGTCCCATCCGGCGCGGAT
Organism: Planctomycetota bacterium; assembly: GCA_027020785.1. Taxonomy (GTDB): domain Bacteria; phylum Planctomycetota; class UBA1135; order UBA1135; family UBA1135; genus JALUVI01. The sequence continues at coordinate 5,614 of JALUVI010000020.1, forward strand.
CTTCACCGTCACCGGCAGGTCCACGGCCTCGACCATGGCGCGGACGCAGTCGAAGGCCAGCCCCGGCTCGCGCAGGAGCGCGCTGCCGCCGCCGCAACCGGTGATCTTCGGCACCGGACAGCCGACGTTCAGGTCCACCCCGTGGAAACCGCGTTCGGCGACGCGACGCGCGGCGGCGGCGAGGATCTCGGGCTCGGCCCCGAAGACCTGGGCCGAACAGGGGACCTCGTCGTCGCCCTTCTCCAGGTAACCCAGGGACTTGCGATCGTTATAGTGGAGGGCCCGCGAGGAGACCATCTCGGTCGTCGTCCACTCGGCTCCGAAGCGGCGGCACAGCCGGCGGTAGGCCGAGTTGGTGTTGCCGGCCATCGGCGCGAGCGCGAGACCGAACTCGAGTCGGTGCGGGCCCAGGCGGAAGCCGGGCGGGCGCGCGGGAACGGGACTCTCCGACACGATGCGAAGATTCTACCCCTGGCTGGGCGCGCTCGCGTGGGTGGTCGCCGCCTGCGGTGGGGGGGACGACACCCCGGGCCCGTCGGTGGCTGGAACCACCGCCGCCGACGCCGTCTTCTCCGTTCCCGAAGCGTTCCGCCGCCCCTACGACCCGCCCGCCGACGACACCCGCCTCGACCGCTGGCTGCACCACCTCTCCGGTGGGTCGCGCGAAGGGCTGCGTTTCGCCAAGGCGCGGCTGCGCGAACTCGGCTCGTCGGCGGCGCCCGCCGTGGCGGCGCGGCTGGACGCGGTCCTCGACGACCCCGACCGCTTCGGCGAAGCCGTCAACCTGCTCGACGTCCTCGCCGAGATCGGCGGCCCCGACGAGGTCGAGGTGGTGTCGCGGGTCCTCACCGTCCACTCCGTTCCGGTGGTCCGCACCCAGGCCTACGAGACCGCGGCGGCGATGGGCGAGCCCGGACTCCTGCCGGCGGTGCGCGACGCCGTCGCCCGCGAGACCGATCCCGGACCGCGGCGCGCCGGCTATCGGGCGCTCTCTCGGCTCGGCGAGGAAGGGGACCTGCGCTTCCTCGAGGAACGGGTCCGCGACTGGCTCGCCGCCGGCTTCGGCGAGGTCTCCCGCGACACCGACGGGCAGGACGCGTGGAACGCCCTGATCGAGCGCGAGGGCGCCGACCTCCTGCCGGTGCTGCGTCGTCTCGACCCGCTGCTGCCGCCCTCGCTCCGCGTCCAGGCCCTGGCGGCGCGGACCGAGCTCGGCGACGACGCGGACCTCGCCGCGGAACTGCGGGCCTACCTCGACCCGTCGCGCTACCCGAGCGCCCGGACCCGCGGGCTCGCGGTCGCGACCCTGGCCGAGCTCGGCGACTGGGACGCCGTCCTCCAGGCCGCCGACGATCCGGCTCCCGAGGTCCAACGCACCGTCGCCGCCGCGCTCGCCCGCCCCGAGGCCGCGGAGCTCGGGGAAGCGCGCCTCGAGGAGTGGGCGCGCAGTGACGACCTGGAGCTCCAGGCCCAGGCCCTGGCCGCCCTGCGGGCGCGCGGACGCGAGGCCGTCCTGGACGCGTGGCTCCGCCTCGCCGCCCGCTACCCGCTCGCCGAGGGCTCCTCCCGGGCGCTGCAGCTCCTGGTCCGTGACGCGCTGATGGACGAACGGCTGGCCCCGGCCTTGATCCGAGCCTGGCCGAACTGCGACGAGGCCCACCGTCCCGACCTGATGCGGGCCATGACCGCCACGCTCGACCCGCGCGCGGGCGAGTTCCTCGGCGAACTCGTCCTCGGCGAGACCCTGTCGGAAGACGACCTGCGCCTGGCCTCGGTCCTGGTCGCCAACTTCCCGTCGTCGCCGCCGGTCCTGATGGAGCTGTGGCGCCGCCGCCCCGACCTCGCCGGTGAGGTCCTGGACGGCGTGGCGCGTTGGGCCCGCGAGGGCGACGAGGCGGCGCGCGCCTTCCTGCTGGACCTGGCCCGCGGCGGGCGCGGAGCCGACGACCGCAGCCGCCGCCTCGCGCTGGAGCGCCTGCCCCGGGTGCTCGGCGGCGACGCCCTGCCCGTCCTGCTCGAGATCCGCGACCGCGAGGCGCGGCCGGACGTCCGCACCTGGCTGGACGCCTTCCTGAACCGCTGGTTCTGACCCTGCCCGCTACTCCGGAGGCAGCCGCCGCGCCAAGGCCCGCACCGCCGGCACCACGAGCACCCCGCCGAGGGCCCAGGGCGACGGCGCGACGGCGAGCACGACCAGGGTGGGCAGGAGCGGCATCGCGCCGAGCCCGCGGCGGACCACGGCCTGGAGGTCCTTCGGGGGGAAGCGCTCGTGCCGGCGCGGCCACACCGGAAGCACGAGCAGGACGGCGAAGCCAAGCCAGAGCGGGACGAAGGCCGGCCACCACGGGTCGAGACGCAGCAGGGCGCCCGGCACGACGGCCGTCATCAGCAGGTAGGGGAGGACGCGCATCCCCGGCAGCCCCGTCTCCTCGTGGGTCGCGAGCCGCGCCAGGAACAGCCAGCCCAGGGCCTGGACCAGCGGCGCCTCGACCGGGATCGGCGGCGTCGCGCCGGCGGTGAAGAGGGCGGCGCGGCCGAAGACGGCCCAGGGAAGGGCGAGGAAGGCCAGGGTGCGGGCCAGCGCCAGGAGCCCTGGGCCGAGCCAGTGGCGCAGGACGTCGCCGCCGAGGTCGTAGAGGAGGACGACGCCGAGCAGGAGTTCGGCCAACCCCGCGCCGTGCGGGGAGCCGAAGCGGAGGAGGGCCCAGCCGAGCCCGAGCAGCGCCGCGGCGAACGCCGCCGCCGCCCGCCGCGACACCGCGCCGGCGACCAACGGGCGGCGGCGGCCGGCCACGCGGTCCCGGGCGACGTCGGCGACGTCGTTGAGGACCATCCCGCCGTGGTAGAGGAAGACCACGCCGAGGAGCGGAGCGAGGAGGCGCGGCTCCCAGGCCAGTCCGGCGACCAACGCACCCGCGGCGAGGTCCCAGAGGATGCTCGGTAGGAGCGCCAGCCGCGCCAGCCGCGCCCAGGGGAGGAGGGAGGAGGTCATGCTGCGTCGCCGACCGCCGTTCGCCGACCGCACGCCCGCAACACCGACCAACCGACCACCGCCGAGGCCACCGAGGCGACCAGGATGCCGAGCCGGATGGACTCGACGAACTGGACGCCGTCGTGCTCGAAGGCGAGCGAGGCCAGGAACAGACTCATGGTGAAGCCGATGCCGCACAACACCGAGACCCCGTAGAGCTGGGGCCACGAGACGCCCGCGGGCAGGGAAGCCAGACGCAGGCGGACCAGGAGGAGGCAGGTCGAGAAGACCGCGACCTGCTTGCCGACGAACAGGCCGACGACGATGCCGAGGGTGACCGGCTCGAGGAAGTCGCTCCACTCGACGCCGGCGAGCGGGATGCCTGCATTGGCGAAGGCGAAGACGGGGAGGATGACGAAGGCGACGATCGGGTGGAGGTCGTGCTCCAGCGACCGGACCGGGGAGCGGTCCGGGTCCTTGGGGTCGCGCATCGGGATGGCGAAGGCGAGGAGGACCCCCGCCAGGGTGGCGTGGACCCCCGAATGGAGCAGCGACGCCCACATCACGATGCCGACCAGCACGTAGGCTGCGACGTCCACGACGCCACGCCGGTTCATCGCGAACAGGACGGCCAGGCAACTCGCCGCCACGAGCAGCGCGGCCCACGAGAGGTCGGCGGTGTAGAACAGGGCGATGATGAGGATGACCGCGATGTCGTCGATCACCGCGAGCAGCATCAGGAACACCTTCAGCGACCCCGGCACGCGCGAGCCGAGCAGGCCGAGCACGCCGAGGGCGAAGGCGATGTCGGTGGCGCAGGGGATGGCCCACCCGCCGAGACGCACCGGGTCGTGGTGGTTGAAGGCCCAATAGAGGATGCCGGGCACGAGGATGCCCATCAGCGCGGCGCCCGCCGGGAGGACCGCGCGGGACGGGCGGGACAGGGCGCCCTCGAGGAGCTCGCGCTTCAGCTCGAGTCCGACGAGGAAGAAGAACACGGCCATGAGGCCGTCGTTGATCCAGAGCAGCAACGGCTTGTGGATGCCGAAGGACCCGGCTTGCACCACGACCGGCACCTCGAGCAGGGCCTCGTAGGCCCCGCGCAGCGCCGGCACGTTGGTCATCACCAGGCCGAGCGCGGCCGCCGCCATCAGGAGGAGGCCGCCGGAGTTCTCGCTGCGGAAGAAACGTCGGAGGGCGGAGAGGGGCATCGTGGGACCGGGGACTCCGTCGCGGCGGCGAGCCTAACGGCGCGGCCGGCGGCGACGGGGGTCAGCCGCCGAAGAGGCGACGCAGGTCCTGGGTGGTGACGAAGAGGATCAGACCGACGACCAGGACGAAGCCGACCAGGTGGAAGGCGGCGCGGAAGCCGGGCGAAACCGGACGCCGACGGACGGCCTCGACCAGGAGGAGGAGGAGGTGGCCGCCGTCCAAGGCCGGGATCGGCAACAGGTTGAGGACGCCGAGGTTGATCGAGACCAGACAGAGGAAGAAGAACAGCGGGATCCACCCCTGCTCGGCGAAGCCGTGGGTGACCTGCCCGATGGTGATGATGCCGCCGAGGTTGCTCGGAGCGATCTCGCCGCCGAACATGCGCCGCACGGTGAGCCCGACCTCGACCATGGTCTGCCACGCCTCACGCAGGCCGAGCCGCACCGCCGCCAGCGGGTTGGCGCTGCGCACCGTCCACTCGACGACGCGGAAGCCGAGACCCGGGTCGGCGTAGGGCGGGGGCTCGGGGCGGGCCCGCACCAGCCGCACCCGTCCGCCGGGAGCGTCGGTCACGGCCAGCGTCAGCTCGGGCGCCCCCGCGCCGTCACCGACCGCGGCCAGGATCGCCCAGCGCAGCTCGTCGAAGTCGCGCACCGGCGTCTGCTCCACCCGGAGCACGACGTCGCCGTCGCGCAGGCCGGCCCGAGCCGCCGGCGATCCGGGGCGCACCGCGACGCGCAGGGCATCGGGGTCGGCGTCCATGTGGAGGCCGTGGGGGACCTCGGACGGCTCCAGGTCGTCGCGCGCCGGGACCACGAGCTCGGCCCCGTCACGGCGCACCCGGAGCTCGGGCACGGAACCGCGGCGCAGGGCGGCGAGGTAGAGGTCGGCCAGGGAGTGGACCGGGACGCCGTCGGCGGCGAGCACGACGTCGCCCGTCCGGAGGCCGGCGGCGAGCGGACCGCGCACCTCCAGCACCCGGTTGCGCAGCTCCTGCACCCCGAGCTGGGGCGCGAGCGGCTCGCGTGGCGGTTCGGGCCGGACCTGGAGCGAGCGGACCTCGCCGTCGGGGGTGCGCGCCAGCACGGTGAAGGGGCGCGGGTCGAGGAGGAGGTCCTCCAGGACGACCTGCGCGCCCAGGGTGTCGCCCGCCACCGGGACGCCGTCGATCTCCAGGACCTCGTCGTCCGGGGACAGCCCGGCGGCCGCCGCGGGGCCGTCCGGCACCGGCGTCGGCCGCATCGCCGGGGTCACGCCGAGGGTGGCGAGACCGGTGGCGGGATCGCGCTCCGGCGTCACCGTCACCCCGAGACGCGCGCCGTCGCGGCGCACCACCAACGGCAGCGGCTCGTCCGCCGAGGACAGGACCACCGCCATGGCGAGGTGGCGGAAGCCGTGGACGTCACGCTCGCCGACCCGCTCGACCAGGTCGCCGGCGCGGAGGTCGGCGCGCCAGGCCGGGCCGCCGGGCTCGACCACGCCGAGCTCGGGCTTGGCGAAGGGCACGCCGAGGGCGAACAGGACCGGCACCAGGACGAAGGCGAACAGGAAGTTCATCAGGATGCCGCCCGAGTAGATCAGGAAGCGCCATGGGCGGGACACCGACTCCAACTCTCCAGGGCGGGGCGGGCCGTCGCCCGTGCCGCCCTCGCCGGCCATCATCACGTAGCCGCCGAGCGGCAGGAGCGACAAGCGGTATTCGGTGTCGCCGCGGCGCACGCCGAACAGGCGCGGGCCGAAGCCGAGCGAGAAGACCTCGACCCGGACCCCGGCGAGGCGGGCGGCGAGGAAGTGGCCGAGCTCGTGGACGAAGAGCACGAGCCCGATGCCGAGGACGGTCGCGAGGAGGGCCATCAGGAGGTCGGGGACGACGGTGCGGAGAGCAGGGCGGCGGCGCGCTCGCGGGCGGACCGGTCGGCCGCCTCGAGGTCGGCGAGCGAGCTCGGACGCCCGGGCGGGGTCTCGGCGAGGACGGTCGCGCAGACCTCGGCGATGGCCGGAAAGGCGATGCGGCCGGCGAGGAAGGCCTCGACCGCGACCTCGTCCGCGGCGTTGAGCACCGCGCCGGCGTAGCCGCCGCGCCGCGCAGCCTCCCAGCCGAGCGCCAAGGCCGGCCAGCGCGCCGGGTCCACTTCCTCGAAGTGGAGGGCGGTCATCAGCCGCGGGTCGAAGCCGACCAGGGGCGACTCCGGCACCTCGGGCCAGGTCAGCGCCTGTTGGATGGGGAAGCCCATGTCCGGCGGGCCGAGGTGGGCCAGCAGCGTGCCGTCGCGGAACTCGACCAGGCCGTGCACCACCGACTCGCGGTGGAGGAGGACCTCGACCCGATCGGGGGAGACGCCGAAGAGGTGGACCGCCTCCAGCACCTCAAAGGCCTTGTTCATCATCGTCGCCGAGTCCACGGTGATGCGCGGCCCCATGGTCCAGTTCGGGTGGGCCAACGCCTCGTCCGGGGTGACTTCGGCGAGGGCGGAGAGGGGACGGTCACGCAGTGCGCCCCCCGACGCCGTCAACACCAGGCGGCGCAGCTCGTCGCGCGACCGTCCGCCGACCAGACGCTGCAGGGCGGCGTGCTCGCTGTCCACCGGCAGGACCCGACCGCCGTTGCGTTCCATCGCCGCCGTCAGCAGCGGCCCGGCGCAGACCAGCGATTCCTTGTTGGCCAGCGCGAGGTCGCGCCCCGCCTCGGCCACCGCCAGGCTGTAGGGGAGGCCGGCGGCCCCGACCACGGCGTTGAGGCAGACGTCGTAGCCGTCGCCGTCGCGCAGGAGAGCGAGCAGGGCGTCGCGCTCGGAGGGCACCGAGGCCAGGAAGGTGGGGACGCGGCCGTCGTGGAGAGCCGCGGCGGCCTCGGCCAGGCCGGCGGCGTCGCGATGCGCGGCCAGGGCGACGACGCGCGGGGCGTCGGGCAGCTCGGCGAGCAGCTCCAGGGCACGGCGGCCGACCGTACCCGTGGCGCCCAGGATGACGAGACGGCGGTCCGCGGCCATGGGGTGCTGGATGATACGCGAGAGGGCCCTAGAATCGGGGCGTGGACGACGACCGCCCCGCCTCCGAGGCCCTCCGCTACGCCGACGCCGGGGTGGACATCGCCGCCGCCGAGCGCGCCCTCGACGAAGCCAAGGACGCGATCCGGGCCACCTTCACCGACCGGGTGCTGGCCGACGTCGGGTCCTTCGGCGGGCTGTTCCGCGCCGACGGGCTCGGCGAGGAACCGGTGCTGGTCGCCACCGCCGACGGCGTCGGCACCAAGGTCCGCATCGCCAGCGCAGTCGGTCGGTTCGACACGGTGGGCCGCGACCTGGTCCACCACTGCATCGACGACGCGCTGGTCCAGGGGGCGCGCCCGTTGTTCTTCCTCGACTACGTCGGCGTCGGCCGGTTGGTGCCGGAGCACGTCGCCGAGGTCATCCGCGGCCTCGCCGCCGCCTGCCGCGACCACGGGGTCGTCCTGCTGGGCGGCGAGACCGCCGAGATGCCCGGCGTCTATCCCGACGACGAGTTCGACCTGGTCGGCACCCTGGTGGGGGTGGTCGAGCGCGCCCACGTCCTGGACGGCTCGCGGGTCCGCCCGGGCGACGTCCTGCTCGGCCTCGCGAGTTCGGGCCTGCACACCAACGGCTACTCGCTGGCGCGGCGCATCGTCAGCGAACGGCTGGGGCTCGACTGGAACGACCCGTTCCCGAACGACCCCGCCGGGCGCAGCGTCGCCGAGGTCCTGTTGGAGCCGCACCGCTGCTACCTGGAGCCGCTCGAGCCCCTGCTCCGGGAGCCCTGGCTGCACGCCCTGGCCCACGTGACCGGCGGCGGCGTGCCCGGCAACCTGCCGCGCGCGCTCGGCGGCCACGGTGCGCGGGTGTCGCGCTCGGCCGTGCCCGAACTGCCGGTCTTCCGCGAACTGGTTCGGGCCGGCGCCGTCGAGCGCGACGAAGCCTGGCGCGCCTTCAACATGGGCGTGGGCATGATCGCCGTGGTCGCCCCGGAAGCGGCGGACGACGCCGTCGCGCGGCTGCGCCGGACCGGCGAGGATCCGTTCGTGATGGGGGAGGTCGTGGCCGGCGACCCCGTGGTGTCGTGGCTGGACTGATCCCGGCCCTGCTCGCCTCCCTCTGGTTCGTCGTCGCGGCGGCGGCCCCGCATCCCTCGCAGGAGGCTCCCGACAGCAGCGTCCTCGCACGCTCTCGCGACCGTCTGCTGCAGCTCATGGACCGTCCCGCCCCCGACGACCCGGCCTGGCGCCGCGCCGTCTTCCCGAACCTGGTGCGGCTGGAACACGCTCCGATGTCCGAGGTGCTCGAGGCCTGGGAACTCCTGGCCGCGACCGGCGACGACTTCGACCGCGGCAACCTGATCCTCCACCGGCGGCGCCACGCCCTGCCGTTGCCGCCGCGCAACGCCGAGGCGGAGGGACCGGCCCAGACCCTGGAGCGCGCTCTCGCGGCCTGGGGCGAGCGCGACTTCGCCGTCACTGCGGCCCTGTTGCGCGAAGGCGTCGCGCGCTGGCCGGAGGACGAACGCTTCGCCGACGACCTGCGCTGGCTGCGCGGCGAGCCCGCCGCTGCGGTGCCACGTGTCCCGAAGCCGCGCGACGTCGCCCTCCACCAGCTCGTCGCTCGCGGCCTCCTGCGGCCTGCGGAGGACGACCGGGTCCGGTAGGAGGGGCGCGGGCCCCGAACGGCGGCGCGTTTCGCGCTGACCCCCGCCGGGCGCACGACTAGAGTAGGGGACGCCATGAAGCGCAGGCTCACGACCCCCTCGTTCCTCGGCGCCGCCGTCCTCCTCGCGGCCTCGGCGCTCCCGGCCCAGGACGCCGCCCTCCCGCTCAAGGAGAGCGAGCTCAAGAAGCTCGGCAAGCCCTTCGGCGCGTGGCTGGAGGCCCGGGTCGAGGGTGATGCGGCCAAGGCCGAGGAGGCCCGCGCCGACCTCATCGATGCCGTGGGCGACGTCCAGAAGCGCCACAAGGACGTCTCCATCCTGGCGCTCCCCGCGGTGTGGAACGTGGTCTTCGACCGCTTCCGCCCCCACGACACCAAGGCCCGCAAGGGCAAGCTGGTGGACCTGGAGCTCCTCGGAGGCGGCACCTGCCCGGTGCGCATTCCGGACGGGTACGACCCGAAGAAGCGCAACCATCCCGGCCTGCTGGTGATCTCCGATCGCCCGGCCGAGGAGGTGGTCGCCGGGCTGCCGGCCGAGGTGCTCCAGGACTACCTGGTCGCGCTGCCGGTGGTCTCGGACCTCGACGAGGCGGCGCTCGCGGGCCCCGACGGCCAACGACGCATGCTCGTTCCCATCGGCTCGTTGAGCCTGCGCAACCGCCTCGACCGCAACCGGCTCTTCGTCCTCGGCGAGGGCGAGCGCGGCGCCCGAGCCGTGAGCCGACTGGTCGCTTTCCTGCCCCACGTGTTCGCCGGGGCGATCCTGGTCGGCGGCGAGGCCGACCCCGCGGCCCGCTCCTCGCCGAACGTCGCCTTCGTTCCGTTCCACCAGGCCGGTGAACTCGCCCAAGGCGCGCAGTGGGTGCTGGAGGCCGCGGCACGCGATCCCTACCCGCTGGACTTCCGCATCCAGCTCGTCGACCCCGGCCAAGGGCGCTACTACTGGGTCCAGGCGATGCGCTTCGACACTCCGCCCGACCTGCCCGAGGGCAAGGTCGCCGGCTTCCGCGTCCAGGTGGACCGCGAGAAGAACGAGATCCGCGTCGACTCCGAGTACGTCTACGCCTTCTCGTTCTACCTCAACGACGCCATCGTGGACCTGGACCGCAAGATCGTCGTGGTCCGCAACGGAGTGCCCTACGAGTTCCAGGCAAGCCGCTCCATCGGCACCATGCTCGACAACTACGAACAGTCGCTCGACCACGGCATGGTGTTCCCGGCCATCCTGCGCCGGCTCGACGTGCCCGAGGAGGTCGCCGTCCCGGAGGAAGGCTAGGCCTTGGAGCTGCTGGCGGCCTTCCTCGCCGGGTTCGCCGTGCTGGTGGTGGAGATCCTGGGCGTCCACCTCCTGGCGCCCTGGTTCGGCACTTCGTCCCTGGTCTGGTCGCAACAGATCGGGTTGGTGCTCGCTGCGATCGCGCTCGGCGGCTGGATCGGCGGCCGCCTGGCGCGCGCCGGCGACCCGCTGCGCCGCGCCGCCCGCGCCCTGGTCCTCGGCGGCCTCTGGATCGGCGCCGCCGGGCTCCTCCTCGGGCCGTTCGCGGCACGGCTCCTGCCCTCGGGCCTGACCCTGGACGACGCCGCCCCCGCCTTCCTGTCGGGTTCGTTCACCGCCGCCCTGGTCTTCTTTGCGCCGCCGGTCCTGCTCCTGTCCTTGCTCCATCCGCTCCTGGTCCAGGCCAGGGCGCCGCGGCGCGGCGGCGCGGGCCCGGCCGCTGGCGAGGTCGCCGCCGCCGGCACCGCCGGTTCGCTGCTCGGGGTGGTCGCGGCCACCTTCCTCGCGGTCCCGTTGGTGGGCGTGCGCGAGAGCCTGCTCGGGGTGGCCGCCGTCCTCCTGCTGGCCGGCGGTCTGCTCCTGTCGCGCGCCGCCGCGGCTCGGAGCGCGGTCGCGGCCTGCGCCCTGCTCCTCGCCATGCTCGTCCCCGACCCGGCGCGGCGGGCCAACCTCCCGCCCGGAGCCGAGGTCCTCGCGGTCCGCGATTCGCCCTATCAGCACCTGCGGGTGATCGAGTTCCCGCTCACCGGCGAGCGCTGGCTGCAGATGAACGAAGGGCTGGACTCGTTCCAGAGCTGGTGGCACCCGGAAGCGACCTTCGGCGGGCTGTACTACGACCTGTTCGCCCTGGCCCCGGTGTACGCCCGCGCCGATCGGCCGACCGATGCGCCGGGCGGAGGAGTCGCCGCGCTGACCCGGCGCGAGCGCTTCTGGGTGTTGGGCTTCGGCGCCGGCAGCGCCCTCGGGCCGATCCGCGCCGGACTCGCCGGTCGTCCTGCCGCCGGCGTCGGGGTGGAACTCGACCCGGCCGTGCTCGAGCTCGGCAGCGAGTGGTTGCCACTCGCCGAGGAGCTCCGCGGCGCGGTGCGGGTGGTCGGCGGCCAGGATGCGCGCGCGGCCCTGCGGGCGGCCCCGGACGACCTCGACTTCGTGGTGCTGGACGCCTACACGCGGCAGTTCGAGCTGCCGCTGCACCTCGCCACCCGCGAGTTCTTCGCCGAGATCGCCTCGCACCTGCGCCCCGGCGGCGTTCTCGCGATCAACGTCGGCACGCAGGCCGCCCCGAACGACCCCGGGGGACTCCTGGCGCGGCTCGGGGCGAGCGTCGCGCCGAGCTTCGCTGCGCTCCGTCTCCACCGCGTGCCGCGTAGTCGCAACTGGGTGCTGTTCGCGCGCAAGGCGGCGCCGCTGCCGTCCCTGGAACGACTCGCCGAACTGCTCCCTCCGGGCCTGCCGCTCGAGGTCGGCGCCGCCGTCCTGCCGGGGCAGACCGTCGCCGGCGAGGCGCTGCCCCCGGCGCGCCCCTTCACCGACGACCGCAACCCAGTGACCCTGCTCCAGGCGCGCGAGTGGTGGGCCGCCGCCCGCGCCGACGCCGTCCCATGAGGGCCCTCCTCGTCCTGTGGCTCCTCCTCCTGGTGTCGGCGGCGGGCGCGGCACAGGAGCCGCCGCCGCGCGACGCGCGCGGCCTGCTCCAGTGGCACCTGCGCCTGGGACCGACGGACGACCCGGACGAGCTCCTGCGCCGGGCCTGGGTCTACCAACGCGCCGGCGCCGAGGGCGAGGCCTGGGCGGCTCTCGAACGGGTCGCGGCCCGGCGTCCGGACGACCCCGACCTGCTCCGCTTCCGCGCCCGTCTCTCGGCCTGGGACCCGTCCCGCTGGCGCGCCGGGCTGACCGACGCCGAGCGATGGATGGAGGAGTTCGGCCCCTCCCGCAGTGACGCCGAGCGCGGCGCCGTCGCCGAGATCCTGGACGAGCTGCGCCGTCGCGTCGCGGCCCGGGACGCGGTGGGGGAGGGGCGCCGCGCGCGCGCCCTGGCTCCCCTGTTCGCCCTCGCCGTCGGTCTCCTCGCGGTCGCCTTCGCATCCCGACGCATGCGCTCCGAAGGTCCATGATGCGTCTCCTGCGACGTCGCCGCGCCCCCGGGGTGCTGGTGGTGGTCTCGGACGACGGACGCCACCTGCGCCGCGAACTCGCCGCGGAGTGGCTCGAGGACTTCGCCCGCGCCGTGGTGGAGGAAGGCGACGAGCCCCTGCAGCGCCTCTGGGAACGCTTCGGCAGGCTCGGCTCCGAAGCCCTGCTGCGAGCCTGGCCCCCGTCCCTGTCCCCGCCGGAGCGGGCCACCCTCGCCGCGGCCGTACCGCGTGCGCGACTCGGCCCCGTCCTCGAGGTGGGCCTCCGCGCCGGCGCCAACCTGCGTCTCTACGCCGACGAGCTGGAACGCGTCCTCGGCGGCGCGACCCTGGCTCCTCGGCTCGAGCCGACGGCCGCCGAGGATGCGCCCGATGGGGACGACGGAGCCGACGTCGCCGCCGCGCCCATCGAGCACGACCGGCCCCTCCCGCCGGAGGTCGTGGGCGAGGCCAAGCCCCACACCGCAGCGCCTCCTGCTCCGTGCGACGCC
>JALUVI010000021.1 GCA_027020785.1 Planctomycetota bacterium
GTCTCCAGGTGGACGTCCCCGACTCCCTGCCCCCGGGATGGCGGCTCGATCCGACCCTGGAGGTCCCGCGCCGCGGCGTCCCGGCGAGTGGCCCCCTGTACGCTCCGACCCCCGGCGCCGAGCCGGGCCTCTTCCTGGTGCCGGCGCCGGGGCGCTACGCGGTCGAGGTCACGCTGCGCCCCGAGCCGAAGCCGGGTGAGCAACTCAGTTCGGGTTGGGGGGTGGCCCTCGTCGCGCAGGACGAGGAGGTCCTGGTGGGCGAGGCGCCCGAGCAGACCTTCGTCGTCCGCCTCGACCCCGACCGCCTGGAGCAGAGCCTGATGCCGGCGACGCGGGCCCGCCGCTGAGCCGTACCGCCCGGAGCGGGAGGCCGGGCCGGCGTCGGTAGAATCCCGTCCCATGGCCGGGGACGCGAACCGAGGCGAGGAGGGGTACGCCGCCTGGCGGGCCCGGGTCGAGCGCCTGCTCGACGGCGCCGGACCGGAGGTCCTGGCCGCCGAGACCTTCGAGGGGTTGCGCGTCGAGCCGGTGTACCCCGCGGAGCCGGTGGGGGACGAGGCCCTCGGGCGGCCCGGAGTCGCTCCCTTCCGCCGCGGCTCCACCGCCGCAGCCGACCCGTTCCGGCCGTGGTGGCTGACGGTCCCGGTGGCCGTTCCCGACGTCGCCGCCGCCCGCGCCGAGGTCGCCGAGGCCCTCGACGGCGGGGCCGATGCGCTCGGCCTGCGCATCGAGGACGCGGGCTGGGCGCCGGACGACCTGGCCGGGCTCCTCGACGGGGTCCTCCTCGACGCCGTCGCCCTCCACCTCGACGCCGGACCGGCGGGGCCGGCCTGCGTGGACGCCCTGCTCGCCGATCTGCCCGCGGACTCCGCCGCCGACGGTGCGGGCTGGTCGCTCGGCCTGGACCCCCTCCGCGCCGACCCCGAGGCCGCGGCCGCCGCCGCGGCGCGCGCCGCCGAGCGCCTGCCCGCGGCCCGCCCCTGGATCGCCGACGCCGTGCCCTTCCACGAGGCCGGCGGCGACGCCGCCGAGGAGCTCGCGCTCGCCCTCGGCCTCCTCGCCGCGGCGCGCCGCCGTCTCGCGGCCCGGGTCGCTCCCGACGCCCTCCTCGCCGGCGCGGTGGTGCGTCTCGCCGGCGAGCGCGACCTCGCCCTCGGCGTCGCCAAGCTCCGCGCCGCCCGTCTCCTCCTGTCGCGGCTCGCCGTGTCGTGGGACGTCCCTCCCGCGCCGCCCTTCCTGCACGCCGTCACCTCGCCGCGGGTCCTGACCCGGCGCGACGCCCAGGACGACCTGCTGCGCATCACCACCCAGGCCTGGGCCGCCGTGGTCGGCGGCGCCGACGCCGTCACCACGGCGACCCACGAGGACGCGAGCGGCGCGCCCTCCGCCGAGGCGCGGCGGCTCGCCCGCAACGTCCAGCACGTGTTGCGCCACGAGGGTTTCCTCGGCGAGACCCGGGATCCGCTCGGCGGGTCGCCCTTCCTCGAGACCCTCACCGACGACCTCGCCGCCGAGGCCTGGCGCCGCTTCGAGGAACGCGAGGCCGACGGCGGGTTGGAGGCCGCGCTCGCCTCGGGCGCGCTGCGGCATGCGCTCGACCGCCAGTGGGAGCGCCGCCGTTTCGCGTTGCGACGACGCCACGAGCTCGTCGTCGGCCACAACCTCCACCCGCGACTCGAACAACGCCTGGTCGCGCGCCCACCGGCCCGCCGCGCCCCCGCCCCTTTCGACCTGCCGCGCCGTCGTGACGCCGAGGAGTTCGAGGCGCTCCGCGACCGGGCCGACGCGCTGGCCGAGGCGGGCCGAGCGCCGCGCGCGCTCGTGGTCCACCTCGCCCCGCCGCGCGGCCACCGCGACCTCACCCTCGCGTTGCGCGAGTTCCTCACCATCGGCGGCATCGCCCTCGCCGAGGCCGAGGGCGCCGCAGGCCTCGCCGCGGCGGTCGCCGCGGAGCGTCCCGCCTTCGTCGCGGCGCTGCCGGCCGACGCGCCGCCGGCCGAGCGCGCCGAGCTGGCCGAGCGCTGCGCCGAGCTCGGGCTCCCGCTCGAGGACCTCGCCGACCACCTGCGCCCCGGCGAGGACGTCGTGGCCCGGCTCTCCGGCCTCCTCGACCTCGCCGCCGCCGCGGAGGAGGCCCGGTCGTGAGCCCCGTCCCCGAGCGTCCGCCGGGCGTGCCGCGCCCGTCGCTCGTCGCCGCCGCGGAGGTCGCCGACCTGCCGTGGCGCGGCGCCTGGCCCGGGCTGCCGCCCTTCGTCCGCGGTCCGTACCCGACCATGTACGCGACCCGGCCGTGGACCATCCGCCAGTACGCCGGCTTCTCGACCGCCGAGGAGAGCAACGCCTTCTACCTGCGCAACCTCGCCGCCGGTCAGACCGGCCTGTCGGTCGCCTTCGACCTGCCGACCCACCGCGGCTACGACAGCGACCACCCGCGGGTCGCCGGCGACGTCGGCATGGCCGGGGTCGCCATCGACTCCATCCTCGACATGCGGGTCCTGTTCCGCGACATCCCCCTCGACCGGGTCTCGGTGTCGATGACCATGAACGGGGCGGTGCTGCCCGTCCTCGCGCTCTACCTCGCGGTCGCCGAGGAGCAGGGCGTCCCCTTCGACCGCCTGCGCGGCACCATCCAGAACGACATCCTCAAGGAGTTCCTGGTCCGCAACACCTTCGTGTTCCCGCCGGAGCCGAGCATGCGCATCGTCGCCGACGTGTTCCGCTTCTGCGCCGAACGCGTGCCGCGCTTCAACCCCATCTCGGTCAGCGGCTACCACATGCAGGAGGCGGGGGCGAGTCCCGACCTGGAGCTCGCCTACACCCTGGCCGACGGCCGCGAGTACGTACGCACCGGCATCGAGGCCGGACTCGCCGTGGATGCCTTCGCGCCGCGCATCTCGTTCTTCTTCGCCATCGGGATGGACTGGCTCGCCGAGGTCGCCAAGCTGCGCGCCGCCCGCCTCCTGTGGTACGAGATCATGGGCGACTTCGCCCCCGAGGACGTGCGCTCGCGCATCCTGCGCACGCACTGCCAGACCAGCGGCTGGTCGCTCACCGCGCAGGACCCCTGGAACAACGTGGCGCGGACCTGCCTCGAGGCGCTGGCGGCGGTCCAGGGGCACACCCAGTCGCTCCACACCAACGCCTTCGACGAGGCGTTGGCCCTGCCGACCGACGAGTCGGCGCGCATCGCGCGCAACACCCAGCTCCAGCTCCAGCACGAGGCCGGAGTGCGGCGCCCGGCCGACCCCTGGGGCGGCGCGGCGGCGGTCGAGCGGATGACCCGTGACCTCGCGGCGCGGGCGCGCGAGCACCTGCGTGAGGTCGAGGACCTCGGCGGCATGCGCCGCGCCATCGAGGCCGGGGTGCCGCAGCGCCGCATCGAGGAGTCGGCGGCGCGCACCCAGGCGCGCATCGACTCCGGCGTCCAGAAGGTGGTCGGCGTCAACGCCTGGCGGCGCGACGAGGAGCCCGAGGTGGCGGTGCTCGAGATCGACCAGGCCGAGGTGCGCGCCCGCCAGGTGGCCAGGCTCGAGGAACTGCGCCGCCACCGTGACGGCGGGGCGGTGGCGGCCGCCCTGGCCGCCCTCACCGCCTGCGCCCGCAGCGGCGAGGGCAACCTGCTCGCCCTCACCCTGGATGCGATGCGGCTCGGCGCGACCGTCGGCGAGGCCACCGCCGCCCTGGAAGAGGTCTGGGGGCGCTACCATCCGTCTCCGACGGCCCTGACCGGGGTCTACCGCAGCGAGATGGAAGCCGAGGGCGACGACGCCGTGGAGCGGTTGCGCGAACGCGCCGCCGCCTTCGCCGAGCGCCACGGCCGCCGCCCGCGCATCCTGGTCGCCAAGGTCGGCCAGGACGGGCACGACCGCGGCCAGAAGGTGGTGGCCAGCGCCTTCGCCGACTTCGGCTGGGACGTGGACCTCGGCTCGCTGTTCCAGACCCCCGCCGAGGTCGCGCGCCAGGCGGTGGAGAACGACGTCCACGTGGTCGGCGTGTCGTCGCTGGCCGGCGCCCACCGCGCCCTGGTCCCCGAGCTGAAGCGCGAACTCGCCGCCCTCGGTCGCGACGACGTCCTCGTCGTGGTCGGCGGCGTGGTCCCGCCGCAGGACCTGGACGCCCTGCGCGAGGCCGGCGCGGCCGCCGTGTTCGGCCCCGGCACCCGGCTCCCCGCCGCCGCCGCGCGGCTGCTCGACCTGCTGGAGGGCGCCGACTCGTGAACGGCGGGCGCGCCCCGGTGGACGACCTCGTCGCGGGGGTGCTCGCCGGCGACCGCGCCGTCCTCGCCCGGGCCCTGACCCTGGTCGAGAGCACCCGACCCCAGGACGAGGCCGCCGCCGCCGAACTCCTCGACCGGTTGCTGCCGAAGACCGGAGCGGCGTGGCGCCTCGGCGTCTCCGGTCCGCCCGGCGTCGGCAAGTCCACCTTCCTCGACGCCTTCGGCTCGTGGCTGACCGCGCGCGACCACCGTGTCGCCGTGCTGGCCGTGGACCCCTCCAGCCGTCGCAGCGGCGGCAGCATCCTCGGCGACAAGGCGCGGATGCACCGCCTCGCCACCGACCCGCGGGCCTTCGTGCGCCCCTCGCCGAGCGGCGGTGAGCTCGGCGGCGTCGCTGCGCGCACCCGCGAGGCGGTGCTGGTCTGCGAAGCCGCCGGCTTCGACGTGGTCTTCGTCGAGACGGTCGGCGTCGGCCAGTCCGAGACCCTGGTCGCCGACATGGTGGACGCCTTCCTGCTCCTGCATCAGCCGGCGTCGGGCGACGACCTCCAGGCGATGAAGAAGGGCGTCCTCGAGATGGCCGACCTGGTCGTCGTCAACAAGGCCGACGGCGAACTCGCGCCCGCCGCCGAAGCTGCGGTGCGTCAGCTGTCGCAGGTGCTGCGGCTGTTGCCGTCGCGGCACCGCGCGTGGCGGCCGCGCGCGCTCGCCGTCAGTGCCCTCACCGGACGCGGCTTCCCCGAGTTGTGGGAAGCGCTGCACGAACACCGTCGCGCCCTCACCGAGAGCGGCGAACTGGAAGCTCTGCGTCGCGAGCAGCGCCTGGCGTGGCTGGAGCGACGCTTGGAGGCCGAGCTCCTGGTCCGCCTGCGGCGCCACCCCGGGGTCGCGGCGCGCTGGCGCGAGCTCCACGACGCGGTGGCCGCGGGCCGCGTGACGCCGAGCGCGGCCGCCCACGAACTCCTCGCCGCCTTCTTCGAGGACGTTCGGTGATGCCGCACACCACCGCGCTGATCGCGACCCTCGTGGTCTACCAGGTGGTCCTGCTCGGCATCGGCTTCTGGGCGACCCGGCGCAGCCGCTCCTCGTCCGACTACTACCTCGGCGGCCGCGGGCTCGGCGCCTGGGTCGCGGCCTTGAGCGCCTCGGCCTCGTCCTCCAGCGCCTGGACCCTGCTCGCCGTCAGCGGCGCCGCCTTCACCCACGGCGTCTCGGCGCTGTGGATCCTTCCGGCCTGTCTCGGCGGCTTCCTGCTGAACTGGTTCGTGGTCGCGCCACGGCTGCGCCGCGACAGTCTGCGCACCGGCGCCATCACCCTGAGCGAGTTCCTCGCCGCCGGTCATGCGCCGCGCGCCGCCCGTCGCATCGTCGTCGTCGCCAGCGTCATCGTGCTGCTCTCGCTCGGCACCTACGTGGCGTCGCAGTTCCAGGCCGCGGGCAAGACCTTCGCCGAGATCCTCGAGGTCTCCCCGACCACCGCCGTCCTCATCGGGGGCGGGATCGTCGTCCTCTACACCTTCAGCGGGGGGTTCTGGGCGGCCTCGGTGACCGACACCCTGCAGGGCGGGGTCATGGTGCTGGCCTGTCTCCTGGTGCCCGGAGTCGCACTCTACGCCGTCGGCGGCCCGGACGGGCTGGCCGACGGGCTGACCGCCGCCGGCTCCGGCTTCACCGACTGGACCCGCGGTCGCAGCGGTTTCGCCCTGCTCGGCCTGGTCGTCGGCACCCTCGGCATCGGCCTCGGCTATCCCGGCCAGCCCCACGTGGTCAACCGTTTCATGGCGTTGCGGTCCGAGGCCGAGCTGCGTCGCGGTGCCATCATCTCCATCCTGTGGGCGCTGATCGTCTACAGTGGGATGTTGCTCGCCGGGCTCTGCGGACGCGTCCTGTTCGGAGCTCTCGGCGACGACGAGACCGTGCTGCTCCGCCTCGCCACCGACCTCCTGCCGCCGGCGCTGGCCGGGGTCGTGGTCGCGGCCATCCTCTCGGCCATCATGTCCACCGCCGACTCCCAGCTCCTGGTCTGCGGCAGCACCGTCAGCCACGACCTGCCCGCGCGCCCGCCGCAACGGCGCGCCCTGTTGGACCGGGCCGCCGTCCTCGGCATCTCTGCGCTCGCCATCTTCGCCGCCGTCACCGTCGAGGAGACCATCTTCGACACCGTGCTCTTCGCCTGGAGCGGACTCGGCGCCGCCTTCGGTCCGCTGCTCCTGGTCCGCCTCGTGTTCGGCCCGGTTCCGGCGGGTTGGACCCTGGCGGCCATGCTGGTGGGTTTCGGCGCCACCCTGGTCTGGTTCTTCTCGGAGCCGTGGTTCGGCTACGACCTGAAGGCCGTCGTGTACGAACTCGTCCCCGCCTTCCTCGCCTCCCTCGTGGTCGCCTGCCTCGGGGCCCTCGCCGCCCGCCGGCAGCGTCTCGGACTCCCGCGATGACCCCCGCCCACCCGCCGCAGCCCGGCCTCACCCGTCCCGGTCTGGACGCGGTCTTCCGCGAAGCGCGCTGGGGCCTGATCGAGGTCGCACCGGACGGTACCGTGTTGCGGGCCAATCCGGCTCTCGAGCAGCGGCTCGGCTACGAGCCGGGCGAGCTGGAGGGCATGGACGTGCTCCTCCTGACCCCGGAGGACGAGCGGGCTCGGACCGCGGACTTCCTCGGCCGCGTCCTCGCCGGCGAGGACGTGGAGCTCCCTTTCCGCAAGCGCTGCCTGTGCAAGGACGGCAGCGAGCGCCACGAAGAGGTGTGGGTCTCCCGGCTCACCGACGAGGAGGGCCGGGTCGTCTCCGTCTTCGCCCAGATGGAGGACGTCACCGAGCGCCGCATTGCCGAGCGCGCCCTGGAGCGGGACCGGGCCACCTTCACCGCAGGCCCGGTGGTGGTGTTGCGGTGGGGGCCGGTCCGCGGAGCGCCGGTCGAATACGTGACGCCGAACGTCGAGGACCTGCTTGGAGTCTCCGCAGAAGCCCTGCTCTCCGGACGTACGAAGTTCGCCGACCTGGTCCACCCCGAGGATCTCGAGCGGGTCCGGAACGAGGTCACGGCCTACCTCGAGGCCGGGGTGGAGCGCTTCGACCAGGAGTACCGTTTCGTCCGTCCCGACGGGCGGACGGTCTGGGTCTCGGACTACACCATCGTGGAGCGGGACGACGACGGCAACCTCCTCGGCTTCAGCGGTTACGTCCTCGACGACACCCGCCGCCATGCCGCCGAAGTCGCGCTTCGCGAGACCGCAGCGTCCGCGCAACGGGTCGCCGCCTTCTCGCAGTCGCTCCTGCCGTGTCGGGATGCCGAGGAGCTGACCGCCCGCATCCTCGACGAGATGGGCGCCGCATTCGGAGCGGAGGGCGCAGCCCTGTTCTGGCTCGGAGACGCGGATGGTTCGCACCTGGTCCCGGCCGTGCTCCGGGGCTCGCTGGCCCGCATCGACGACGACGGGCTCGCCGTGTCCCGGGAAGCCTTGAGTCGGTTGGCCCCGGCTGGAGCGCTGCCCGTGGTCCGGCCCGGCGATCTCGGCGAAGGCTGGAAGCAGGTCCTCGCCGCCCTTCCCGTCGAAACCGTCGTGGTCCTTCGTCCTCTGCGGACGGGGGGACTGCTCCAGGGCGCCGTCCTCCTCGTCGGCGCACCGGGGGTCGCTTCGGCGCCCGCCTGCGAGCACCTGGACCGCCTCGGTCCCGCCATTGCGATGACCCTGCAACGGCTCCGCATCGAGGACACCCAGCGGAGACTCCAGGATCGGCTGCGGAGAGCCCAGCGGCTGGAGTCGGTGGGGCGGCTCGCGAGTGGAGTGGCGCACTCCTTCAACAACGCCTTGACCGTGGTCCTCGGTCATGCGGAACGACTGGAATCGGCCCTCCCGGCGGGAACCGCGGAGCACGCTTCCGCCGTCGCCATCCGTGCTGCGGGACGCGCCGCCGCAGAGGTCGTGCGCCAGCTCCTGGACTTCGGACGTTCCGGAGGGAGCGGGGGAGCGACCCCGGTCGAGCCGGCGGTGTCACGCCTGCGGCAGATGTTGCCGGTGGCCCTCGGCCCCGGCGTGAAGCTCTCCTTCGAGTTCGAGGACGACGAATGCCACCTCGCCCTGCAACCCGGCGACCTGGAGCACCTCATCATGGACCTCGTCCTCAACGCGCGCGATGCGGTTCAGGGACGGGGGAGGGTCGCGGTCCGCTTCCGGAGGGAGGATGAGAGCGAGCGCCTCGGCGGTCGCTCCGCCCTCCTGGTCGAGGTGGAGGACGACGGGCACGGCATGGACGAGGCCACCCGCAGCCGGGCGTTCGATCCTTTCTTCACGACCAAGTCCGCCGGGGAGGGCCATGGACTCGGCCTTTCCTCGGTGTACGGCATCGTGCGCGGCGCCGGCGGCGACCTCGCGGTCCGCAGCGCCCCGGGAGAGGGGACGACGGTCCGGGTGTGGTTGCCCCTGGTCGTTTCCCCAGGGGGTGATCGCTCGGTGGAGCCGGAGACCGAGCCCGGCTTCCATGGCTGCGTCCTCGTGGTCGAGGACGAGCCCGCGGTGGCTCACCTCGTCGCCACCGCCCTGGAAGCGGCCGGATGGACGGTGGCCCTCGCGACTTCGTCCCACGAGGCCATCGCCCGCCTCTCGGAGCCGGGGCGGCCGGTGGACGTCGTCGTGAGCGACCTCCTCCTCGCAGGTCCCGGGGGGGACGCCCTGGCGCGTCGGCTCGCCGAGACCGGCGGTCCGCCGCTGGTCCTCCTGACGGGCGCCGCCGATTCCGACGAACGGCTCCTCGCCATCCCCGGGGTGGAGGCCGTCGTGCGCAAGCCCTTCGACGCTGCAAGACTCCTGGCCGTCATCACGGAGACGATGGCGGCCCGCCGTTAGAATCCCCGCCCCATGGCGTTGAGCTGCGGCATCGTCGGACTGCCGAACGTCGGCAAGTCCACCCTCTTCCGGGCGCTCTCGGCGGCCAAGGCGGAGATCGGGAACTACCCGTTCTGCACCATCGAACCCAACGTGGCGGTGGTGGAGGTACCCGACCCGAACCTGGAGCGCATCCACGCTCACGTCGAGACCGAGAAGGTGATCCCGGCGGTGGTCCAGCTGGTGGACATCGCCGGGCTGGTCGCCGGCGCCAGCGAGGGCGAGGGCATGGGCAACCAGTTCCTCGCCAACGTGCGCGAGTGCCATGCCGTGCTCCACGTGGTCCGTTGCTTCGGCGGCGACCGCGTCCTGCGGGAGGGGCCGGTGGACCCGGTCGGCGACGCCGAGGTGGTCGAGCTCGAGCTGGCCATGGCGGACCTCGAGACCGCCCGACGCGCCGCCGAACGGCACGGCAAGAAGGCCCGGACCGGGGACGCCGACGAGCGCCGCGCGCAGGAGGTCTGCGAGCGGGCGGTCGGCTTGCTCGAGGCCGGCCGGCCGGTCAGCGACGGCGACTGGAGCGAGCGCGACCTGGAGGTCCTGAAGCCGCTGTGCCTCATGACCCTGAAGCCGATGCTCTACGTGGCCAACGTCGGCGACGACGACCTCGCCGGCGAATCCGAGGCCTGCCGGGCGCTGGCCGCGCACGCCGCGGCGCGGGGGCGGCGGTGGCTGCCGTTCTGCGCCGACCTCGAGCTGGCCCTGCGCGAGATGGAGCCCGAGGAGCGCGCCGAGTTCGCCGCCGACCTCGGGCTGGCCGAGTCGGGGATGGACCGGCTCCTCCGCGAGGTGTATGGGCTGCTCGGCCTCCAGACCTTCTACACCGCTGGCCCCAAGGAGATCCGCGCCTGGACCATCCGCCGCGGCACCAAGGCGCCGCAGGCCGCCGGCGTCATCCACAGCGACTTCGAGAAGGGCTTCATCCGGGCCGAGGTCCATTCGGTGGACGACCTGGAGGAGTTCGGCTCCGAGGCGGCGATCCGGGCCGCCGGTCGTCTGCGCACCGAGGGGCGTGACTACGTGATGCAGGAGGGCGACGTCGCCCACTTCCTGGTCGGGCGGTGACGCCGGACGCCGACCGCGGCGCCGTCGCCGGAGACCGTCATTCGACGGGCTCGACCCGCACCCAGTCGAGACCCACCATCAGGCCGGGGACGGCGCGGGGGTGGCGCCCCGTGATCTCGACGACGAGGGGTATCGTCCGTCGCGGGCCGGCGGAGACGATGCCGAGGTCCACCGGGTCGGTGGCGCGGACCTCCTCGCTCCACAGGTCGAGGTCGGTGGTCGGCCCGTCCGCGCCGAGCCGGACCCGCACCCGGGCGTAGTCCCGGGCCGTGGTGAAGCGGGCCCGGACGCGGAAGCGCCGACCCGATGCGGGCAGCGGCAGTTCCAGGCGCAGGCGGTCGCCGAGGCGGCCCTCGGTCCACCACAGCTGGGCGTCGCCGCTCCAGCGGTCGGCCGGGAAACCGCTCATGTCCTGCGGCTGCAGGGTGCCGGCGTCGGCGCGGGCGCGCAGCCCCTCGGCCTCGAGCACGCCGGGCTCGTGCCACACCGCCAACGGCGGGAGCGGCCGCGGGATGCGGTCCTTCCACGGCGGCAGCGGCGGGCCGGCGTGGCCGGCGGCGGCGGGAGCGTACCACCAGGTCGTCACTGCGAGGTCCACCGCGGTGTCGGCCCAGTGCCACAGCTCCTGCTCCCACCGCAGACGCCGTCGAAAGGGCACCGCGTCGAGCAGGCGCAGGCGGGCGACGGCGGTCCAGCCGCGGTTCCCCGGCCCGTCGCAACGTGCCTGGAAGTGGAACGGGGCGTCGAACGGCACCGGGCAGCACCAGGCGTAGCCGAAGTCGTCCTCGGTGCCGGTGCCGAACTGGCTCGGGAAGGCCTCGTCGTCCACGTAGAGGTGGGCGTCGCCTTCGCCCCACCACGCGCGCACCGGGTTGCGGATGGTGAGCAGCGCGCCGACCAGTCGGCCGGGCCCTTCGGCGTCGAGGAAGACGAGGTCGCGGAACGGTCGCGTCGGGACGTCGCGCCACGAGCGCCACGCGGCGTGCAGCCGCAACGGTCCCGGCGGGGTCGGGCCGAGGACGGTGGCGAGACCGAGGGCGACGGGGTGGTCGCTCTCGTTGACCACCTCGACCAGGAGGCCGTCGGCGAAGGGCAGGGGCAGGCGCGCGTCGAGGACCGCTTCGTCGCCGGCGACCTCGACGGCGAGGAGGGCGCTGCGGTGGGGGAGCAGGCCGGGCGCGGAGCCGAAGAAATCGCCGAGGGGGACGTCCACCTGCGGCGCGGCGGCGCCGTCGGCGGTGATGCGCAGCCGCAGGCCGCGCAGCACGGCCGCGCCCCGCGCGCCGTCGGGCAGCCCGGCGAGGGAGACGGTGGTCCGCCGGACCACCCCCGCGCCCCGGAAGCGACGCGCCAGGGTC
Source organism: Planctomycetota bacterium (assembly GCA_027020785.1). Classification (GTDB taxonomy): domain Bacteria; phylum Planctomycetota; class UBA1135; order UBA1135; family UBA1135; genus JALUVI01. Next base: position 11,519 of record JALUVI010000021.1, read on the forward strand.
GCCCCCGGGGCCAGCGGCGCGGTCGGCGGCCCGGGGATCGGCTCGTCCATCCGCGCGGCGAGTTCCGCAGCGGTCCGTCGGATCGCCGCGCCGTGTCGTTCGAGCAGGTCGGGCGACAGCGACGGCGTCCGCGTCCCCGGCGGCAGGAGGTGCAGGTCCACCTGGAAGTAGAAGTCCTTCTCGGTGCAGGTCAGGAGCAGCGACTCGGCGAAGGGCAGGGGGACCAGTGCGTTCCAGCCCCGGCCGAAGATGCCGGCGAGTGGGGCGGGGAAACGCGGGTCGTCGCCGCGGCACAGTTCCTGGAAGGGGACCTCGAGCACGGGGGTCTCGGCGCCGTCCACCCGGAAGCGCAGCGTGCCCTTGGGGTTCGCCGACCAGATGCGGGCGACGTAGCCGGGCCCGTCGGCCTCGGCCAGCACCCATTCCTCCTCGCCGTCGGCGCCGACATGGGCCCGCACCGGGTTCCCCCAGTCGTCGTTGGCGTACCACGCGGTCGGGTCCTCCCGACCGGCGAGGCTGCGGCGGTCGAAGGACGAGGACAGGACCGTGCGCTCGCCGGCTTCGGGCGCGGTCGCCAGGTGGTCGGCGTCGAGCAGGCGCTCGAGCAGGTCGTCGAGGTCGTCGAGGTCGGCGGCGGGCGCCCGTGGTGGCGGTCCGGGGGCTGCGCCCGCGCAGCCCAGGGCGGCGGGCAGGACGAGCAGGACGCAGCCCCGGAGCAGGCTCACGTCACGACGATGGCGACCAGGGTGGAGTCCTGGACCACGCCCGGCGTGGCGAGGGCCGCCGCCTCGACGTACACCGTGCGTCCCGCCGCCGAAGCCGGCAGGACGAAGCTCGCACTCGCCGAGCCCACGGCGTCGGTGGAGCCGGAGGCGACCTGGAGGCTGGGGACGCCGACCTCGAAGGCATGCCCCTTCATCACGCTGCCGTCGTTGCGGTAGGAGCCGAACACGGCGAACGGGGCCAGCGGGGGAGCCCCCGAGAGCTGCACCGTGACCATCGAGCCGGCGGCGGCGGTGGCCGGTCCCTGGAGGGTGAAGGCGTCGCTCGGCGGGCCGGTCAGCGCCATCTGCACCGCGGCGTCGGCGTTCACCCGGCCGAAGCCGTACTTCCAGCTGTGGCCGAAGACGTCGTAGCCGCCGTTGGCCGGGTCCACCTTCTCGGCGCTGGCGTAGAGCACGGCGAGGGCCTGCTCCCGGGTCAGGTTCGGGTTGGCCGAGAGGATGAGCAGCATGACCCCGGCGGCGCAGGGACTGGCCGACGAGGTGCCGCCGAAGGTGTCGGTGTAGTCGCCGTTGGAGTAGCCCTTGCGGCCGCGGCGGTCGGTGGTGGTGATGCCGTTGACGCCGCCGTTGGAGGGCGCGCACACGTCCACGCCGGGGCCGAAGCTCGAGTAGTAGGCGAGTTCCTCCTGGTCGGTGACCGCACTGACTGCGACCACGCCCGGGTAGGAGGCATAGCCGTTGTTCGAGTTGTTGCTCCCCGAGTTGCCGGCGGCGAAGAAGATCACCATGCCGAGGCCGCCGCGCCCGTTCTCGTTGCAGTCGTCGATGGCGGCCTTGGTGCTCGCCGGCAGGGGGGCGCCGAACACCGGCCCCCAGGAGTTGTTGACCACGGAGGCGCCGTGGGTGCGGGCGAAGTCGAAGGCTTCGGCCTCGTCCTGGGTGGTCGGCGGGTTGAAGATGTTGGACGACAGGAACCGAATCGGCATCACCCGGCACTGCTGGGCGACGCCGCTGACCCCGATGCCGTTGTCGCCGCGGGCGGCGGCGACGCCGGCGACCGCGGTGGCGTGGTTCTCCGGGAACAGACCGAACAGACCGTCCTCGGCCTTCGGGTCGTCGTCGTCGTCGAGGACGTCACGCCCCTGGACCAGGTCGAGGTCGGGGTGGCCGAGGTCCATGCCCTCGTCCACCACCGCGACGATGGCGCGCGGGTCGCCGCGGGTGACGCTCCATGCCGCCTGGGCGTCCACGTCGGCGTCGGGCCGGGCGCCGTTCTGGCCGGTGGACTCGAGGTGCCACTGCTGCGGGAACAACGGGTCGTTGCTGCCGTAGGTCACCCGGCGCAGCTGGAAGTCGGGAATCGCGAACTCGACCGCGCCGCTCGCGGCCAGGCGGTTGGCGACCGCCAGCGGGTCGGCGCCCTGCGGCACGCGGAACACCTCGCCCGGGTTCACCGAGTACGACAGGGTCGCGGTGCGGACGAGGCCGTCGGTGAGCTCGGCGCGGCGCTCCTGCGGGGTCGCGGGCTTCCAGCGCACCAGGACCTCGTCGGTGAGGAAGTAGGGGTCGTCGCCGGGGGCCCACAGCCGCGGACTCGCGGCCCGTACGCCGGGGACGCTGCGCCAGCGGGCGGCGAGGGCCAGGGCCTCGTCGCTCGGGACCGGCCGTTCCGGGGTCAGGAACCAGGGTTTGCCGGGGCGGCCGCTGCCGGCCAGTTCGCCGGCCGGGAGACCGGGCAGGTCGGCGAGGAGGGCGCGGGAGGCTTCCTCGTCGAGGGCGGGGTCCAGGCGGAGGCAGAAGACGGAGCCGTCCACCCGGAGGGGCACCCGCTCGCCGCCGTTGTCGAAGGCGAGCTGCGGGAAGGGAAGTGCGAGGAGGAGGAGGGGGAGGAGCATGGGGTCTCGATGGGGGTGGGGGTCGAGGTCCACACTATAGCCCGCTTCGGGCGGGCCGCCGCAGCCTCGCGGGGCGTGGACCGACCGCGGCGGGCGGTAGGATGGGGGGCGATGAGCGGCGCCGACCCCCGAGAGGATCCCGAGACCTGGATCGCCTCCCTGATCACCGAGGCCCTGCCGGGAGCGACCTGCATGGTCAGCGACCTCACCGGCACGCGCGACCACTGGAAGCTCGAGGTCGAGTGGGGCGGATTCGCCGACCTCTCCATCCTCGAGCAGCACCGCCGCGTCCTCGAGGTGCTGCGCCCCTACATGAGCGAGGGCGACAACAGCATCCACGCCGTCCAGATCGCGACCCGCGTTCCCGAGAACCAGCCATGACCGAGTCCACGCCCGAGTCCGCCTCCGAGTCCCTGCGCGAGCAGATGGAGCGCGCCATCCGCGAGGTGCCCGTGCTCCTGTTCACCAAGGGCAACAAGCACTTCCCGCGTTGCGGCTTCTCCAAGGCGGTCATCGACCTGTTCGCCGAGCTGGACGTCCCGTTCCAGACCGTGGACATCTTCCAGCATCCGGACGTCAAGCCGACGCTGGTCGAGATCACGGGTTGGCCGACCACGCCGCAGATCTTCATCGGCGGCGAGTTCATCGGCGGCGGCGACGTGGTCCGCGAGATGCACGCGCGCGGCGAGCTCGAGCCGCTGGTCCGCGAGGCGCTGGCCCGGGCCGAAGCCTCCTGACGGGCGGCGCGCGTGCGCCTGCTGGTCACCTATCGCGGGTTGCCCTGGACCTACGCCGAGGGCTACCACCTCCGCGTCCTCCACCTGTTCCGCAGGCTGGCGGCGCGCGGCCACCAGGTCCACCTGCTGGCCCTGGTCCACGACGACGAGCAGGAGCGTCGGCTGCCCGAGACCGAGGCCCACGGGGTGTTCTCGAGCATCCGGCTGCTGCGGATGCCGCGGCGCAATCCCCTGGGCCGTCTGCGCACCAACCTCGGCCTGGCGCCGGTGGCGAGCTTCCGCAGCGAGTATCCCGGCTTCCCCGAGCGGGTCGCCGCAGAGGTCGAGCGCCTGCGTACCGATCTCGGGCTCGACGCGGGTTACGTGTTCGACCCCTGGGCCGACCTCCTCTACGGCGAGGTGAGCGGGCTGCCCACCCTGCTCGACGTCTGCGACTGCCGGAGCTTCTTCTACGAGCGCAGGCTCGAGCGCGGCGACCTCCCACTCGCGCAGCGTCTGCGCACCCGCCAGCTGCTGCACCGTTTCCGCGCCTTCGAGACCTGGATGCTGCGTCACTATCCGGTGGCGACGGTGGTCTCCGAGGCCGACCGCGAGGCGCTGCTCCACCTGGTCCCCGAGGCCCGGGTCGAGGTGATCCAGAACGGGGTGGACCTCGAGATGTTCCGCCCTTCGCCGGAGGTCACCGAAGAGCCGGGGCGCCTGCTCCTGTTCGGCAACATGGACTTCCTGCCGAACGTGGATGCGGCGGTGCACTTCGCCCGTGAGATCCTGCCGCGGGTGCGCGCGCGCGTTCCCGAGGCCCGCTTCACCGTGGTCGGGACGAATCCCCTGCCCGAGGTCCGCGCGCTCGCCGACGAGGTCGAGGGGGTGGAGGTCACCGGCGGCGTCCCCGACCTCGTGCCTTGGATCCAGCGCTCCACGATGCTGGTCGCGCCGATGCGTTTCGGCGCCGGCATCAAGAACAAGGTGCTCGAGACCCTGGCCATGGAGAAGCCGGTGGTGACCAACGCCACCGGCGCCGAGGCCCTGCGCCCCGAGGTCCGCGAACTCCTCCGTCTGGCCCGCGACGACGACGAGTTCGCGGACCACGTGGTCGCCCTGCTCCAGGACGAGGAGGAGCGGCGGCGCCTCGGTCGCCTGGGGCGGGAACGCATGCAGCGCTTCCACTCCTGGGACGCCGCCGCCGACCGTTACGAGGAACTCCTCTCCGAGCTGGCGACCGGCGCCGTGGGTTCCCGGGTCGTCACTGGATGACGACCCGCAGCAGGTTCGAGTCCGACCAGACGCCTTGGCCGTCGCGGGCCGCGGCCTCGAGCCAGGCCGTGACCCCGGCGGCGCCGGCGGGGACGGTGACGGTGGCCGAACCGGCCCCGGCGGCGTCCAGGGCGCCCTGGAACAGCACCCGAACCGGCTGGGCCAGTTCGAAGGAGCGTCCGCCGAAGGGGGTCCAGGCGGCGACGGCGCCCGACTCGAGCAGCCACCACGCGCCGCCAGCCGGCCCCTGGGCCACGGTCCAGGTGGCGGCGGCGCCCGCGGCGGGGGACGCCGGGCCGGTCAGGAGCAGGGTGTCGCTGCCCGAGGGCTCGAGGCCGGTCAGCTCGACGTCGTCCACGTTCCAGCCGCCGAAGGCGATGCCCGAGTTGGTGGTGAGCTCGAAGCGGATGCGCACGTCGGAACGGCCGTCGGCCGCCGCCGAGACGTCGAGGTCCATCGCCTGCCAGGCATCGTCGAAGGTCCGCTCGACGTCCGAGTTCCGCCACACTTCCTGCCCACCGACGAGGACGCGGGCCAGGTCCTGGGCGCCGACGTCGACGTTCAGCCAGCGGGCGAACCGCAGGCGCACCCCGGTGGCGTTGGAACAGTCGATGGGCGGGGACTCCAGCCAGGTCGAGGCGCTGTCGGCGTAGAAGCCATTGCTGCCGCCGATGCCGAGGTCGGTGCCCCAGCAGCGGTCGGAGAGGTGCCCCCCCGAGGGGTCGTCGGCCCGCCCCTGAGCCGAGCCGTGCGTCCATTCGTCGTAGCCCCAGTCGGCGCCGTGGGTCCAGCCGTTGTCGCCCGCGCTCTCGAAGTCGTCCGCGAACAGGACGGTGCGGTGTCCGACGTCGAAGGCGAACTCGTCGTAGAGCGGCAGCCGCTGGACGGCGCCGTCGGCGGTGGTGAACTCGAGGTGGTACGCGATGCGGGTCGGCGACGCCTGTCCCGGGATGGAGGCCTGCCACGTCGTTCCCGCGACCGGCGTCATCGGGACGCGCTGCTCGCCGCCGCCGGCCGTCGACCACACCACCTCGCCCGACGACACCGGTGAGGAGCCGAGCGGCACGGCGTCGGCGGTCACCAGGTAGGGCCCGTTCTCGTCCTCGGTGTCGGCCAGCGGGGTGTGGGTCACGTCCACCACGTCGCCGTCCACCTGCAACACGAACAGGCCCTCGGCGATGTCGCTGACGTAGACCAGTCCGCTCGGCGAGAACGGATAGACCCCCCAGGCCCCGGAGTAGCCGCTGCCCTTCGTCAGGGAGGTGTCGTAGCCCCCGACCAGGACGGGGTTCGCCGGGTCGCTGAAGTCGAGGCAGGCGTAGCCCTTGGTGTAGGTGGAGACGTGGGCCCGGGTGCCGGCGAGGAGGACGTTGTGGACCGTCGCGCCGTCCGAGGACCAGGTCGAGAGCAGTTGGATGGAGGCCGGGTTGCTGACGTCGTAGAAGGCGACGTCGCCGGCGGTCGCTTCGTCGGTGGTCGCGGCGATGGTCCCGGTCGCGTCCACCCAGACGTTGTGGGTGAAGCCGCGCGGCGTGACCACGGAGCCCAGGCTCGGCATGGAGGGCAGGGCCGAGACGTCGAGGATGCGGTAGCGCCCGGCGTAGATCGCGGCGAGGTGGGCCTTGCCGTTGGCGACGTAGAGGTCGTGGACGTAGTTCGCCGTGTAGTCGGCGACGTGGACCGGGTTGGTCGGGTTGGCGACGTCGAGGACGACCAGGCCGCGGTTGGTCCCGGCGACGTAGGCCGTGGCCGCGGCCTCGTCCACGAAGACGTTGTGGGCGTCACGCCACAGTCCGGTGCCCCAGGTCCGGATCAGCACCGGGTTGTAGGGGTCCTGGAGGTCGACGATCTGCATGCCGCCCGCGCCTTCGGTGACCACGTAGGCGTAGCGTCCGTTGGTCTTCACGTCGCGCCAGAGGGAGGTCGCTCCGGCGACGAAGCCCGCCAGGACGGGCGTCGAGGGGGTGGAGCAGTCGTAGATCGCGAGTCCGCCCTCGGTGCCGAGGAGCGCGAACTCACGACCTTGCGTGTCCACGTAGCCCCAGACGTCGTTGTAGGAGGAATGGGCGTCGACGTGTCCGATCATGCGCACGCGGTCACCCTGGGGCGAGGGGAACTGGGCAGGGGCGGAGCCGGCGAGGGCGACCAGGACGGTCAGGGCGGAGCCGACGAAGAGGGGAGAGGGGGGACGCATCGGACCGGGGCGGGGGGGGGGCGGGAG
>JALUVI010000022.1 GCA_027020785.1 Planctomycetota bacterium
CCCACGCACTCGCCCGAGGCGCAGTGGTCCTCCACCGTGCACGCGTTGCCGTCGTCGCATGGGCCCCCCTCGTTGCGCGGATGCGTGCAGTCGCCGCGAATCGCGATGTCCGGCACGCACCCCGCTGCGAGAAGCGCCGCCAGGAGGGGCGGGCCCAGCCGCCATGCCCGCCGGGGCCCTTGCACCCTGTGCCTCACTCGCCTCTCTTTCCGCATCGGCCCATCTTACCGCCGCCCGGCCCAGAAGCCACTCCGCTCCGCCGGCTGCTGCAGGGCTATCGCATTCTCTGATTTCTGGACAGCGGGCTGAGGTTGTGATCCAGGGTGTGGGAGATGCCCTGTGCGGTGGGTAGCCGGGGTGGAGGTGAGGAAGCGGATGAGGAGGAAACGGATGAACCGGCGACGGACGAAGATGGAGGTGTGGAGGGCTGCGCAGGAGGAGGCGGCGCGGGAGCACTTCGAGCAGATGCTCGCGGGGCTTGCGGATCCGCGGCGTCGTCAGGGGGTTCGGTATCCGCTGCGCACGGTGGTGGTGGTTGCGCTGATGGCGATGGTGTGTGGTGCGGACGATGCGGAAGGGATGCAGCGGTGGGGGGAGGCGAACGAGGAGTGGTTGTCGGGGTTTCTGGAGATGCCACATGGTCCTCCGACGCAGGACGTGTTCTTGCGAGTGCTGGGAGCGTTGGATCCGGAGGCGCTGCGGGCAGTGATCCAGAGCTGGGTGGAACTGCTGCGGGCGCGGCTTGCGGGAGCGCCGGAGCATGTGGCCATCGACGGCAAGACGTGCCGCGGGAGCCGGGATCGGGGCTCGGGGAAGGCGGCGCTGCACATGGTGAATGCGTGGCTGGTGGAGGCGAACTTGGTGTTGGGTCAGCTTCCGACGCGCAAGAAGTCCAACGAGCTTCGGGCGATTCCGGAGCTTGTGCGCGTGCTGGACCTGAGCGGAGCCTTGGTGACCGTCGATGCGATGGGCACGCATCGGTCGGTGGCCGAGGCGATCGTCGAGCAGGGGGGCGACTACCTGCTTGCGGTCAAGGAGAACCAGCCGACGCTGTACCGGGATGTGGCGGCGTCGTTCGAAGACGCCCTGGATGAGAGGCCCCGCGCCCTCGATCGGGATCCGGCCTTGGTGGTGGAGCGGTGGAGCGACACCGACGGCGGACATGGGCGGATCGAGGAGCGGGAGGTGTACGTCATCCGAGATCTGTCGTGGCTGACGACGCAGGAGAGATGGTCTGAGCTGTCCTACATCGTGATGACGGTGTGCCGTCGGACGGAGCTCTCGACGGGGAAAGAGTCGCGGGAAGTCCGGTACTTCATCGGAAGCGAACGGGCGAGACGGATGTCCATCGAGCGGATAGCAGCGGGCATCCGGGGGCATTGGAGCATCGAGAACCAGCTCCACTGGGTCCTGGACGTGGGGTTCTCCGAGGATCGGCTGCGCCACCGAGCGCACCACTGCGCCGAGAACATGGCGGCGCTCCGTCAGCTTGCGCTGAGCCTGCTCAAACAGGAGAAGACGTGCCGTCTCGGTATCAGCAACAAGCGCAAACTGGCGGGTTGGGACCGCAGCTACCTGTTGCGGGTGCTGGTGGGGGTTTGAGCAGCGCGGAGCGTAGCGGCGCCGTTGGGTCAACCGATGGCCTGGGCCGCCGCAGAGCGAGACGACTTTGGTGCGGGCACTGTTGGAACCGCTGCTCACCAGGTGCGGCCCAAGCGGCAGTGGAGGTGACCGAGCAGGGTGACTTCGGGCGACACGGGTTCTGCCGAGGGCAACGCATGCCAAGCACGGGGTCCGGCGGCTGCCCGGACGGGAAGCGGCTCCCGTGCGAGTCCCCTTCGGGCTCTGTCACGGGGTCTGCACTGAGGGCAGGGGCGGGCTGCCCCTCGACCTCGTTCGCGATACCGACCCATCCCTCAGCCTCCTCATGCCGTCTCCGCCCCCCTCCCCTGGCGCCTGCCACCATCCCATGATTCTCTACGCAAAGCAGAATCCGACAGGCCCGCCTGCAGGAGGCCACAGAATCCCACAGGGGACGGCCGGCCATCCATAGCCCCCGGGAGCACCACGCAGCACGGCTCCAAGGGCTGCGCAGTACGCCGTTTTCGGAAAAGTGGCACTGCTCGAGTGCCAAATGGCACTACTCGCATGGCTGCGCAGTACGCCGTTTTCGGAAAAGTGGCACTGCTCGAGTGCCAAATGGGACTGAGACTGGGACTCAAGAAGCGTACTCGACTGATATCACGAATCAGTTTGGCTGGCACAGAACCTGCTGAGGCCGGGCGCGCCATGCAGTCATCCCGCCCCCGTTCCTGGCTCCGCCTCACCGCCACCGTCGCGGTCCCCGTGTGGCTAGTGGGGAGCTGCGCACCGATCGGAGCCGGCCGTCGAAGCGACGAGAGGTTCGACGGAGCGGCCGTCGCTGCGCGACCATCACCCCCGTCGGCAATCCGCCTGGGTCCGGCGCCGTCGGGGCCGCAGTATGGCTGCAACCCCTTGACGCGGCGACGGCTTGGGCGGGGTTGGTGTGAGGGGCAGGCCCCCCGCACCCCCCCGGAGAGGCGTACTGCTCGGCCACGGCAGGACGGCTCCGGCTTCCCCAAACAGGCCGGTGGTTCCTGGCCGTTGCGACGTGTTGCAGCCCGCCCGACCCGGACCGCGCGCCGGCGACCGGCGCCTCCACCGCATCGAAGCCCCATTGACCTCGCTGAGACGCGGCGCCCCCGCCGGGTCGGGTCCGCGGGACCTCCGTTCGAGGCCACCGCAGCATCTCCGCAAAACCACGGCCGCCGCCTGGCGTCCGTCGCCAGCCGCCAGTGCAGCGGTCGGATGTGCCCGTTTCCGGGTCGAGCGGCGCAGCACACCCCGTCGCCGCCCTCCGTCGCCCCACCCGGAAGCGATCCGGCACCCCAGATCCACCGGCCTGTTTCCGGGAACCAGGGCCGTTCGGCTGCGGCCCTGCACCCCGCCTCACCGGCGGCGGGTGCAGGCGGCTCCCCCCCTTCGCCCCGCCCCAAGGAACCTCCCCACTCCGCCGCCGCGGCAGGGGGGGGTTGCAGCGGAGCGATCCCGACGGCGTTGGACTCCGGTGGATTGGGGGCACATCGGGCGACCGGTACGCTCGTCGCCCAGGGGCCGCCGGCGACCGCCGCGCCCTCCCCACCGCGAGGACGCCTCCAATCGGTCCCGGCGCGCGGACGCCGCCGCCAGCTCGGCCGAGATCCGCACCCGACGCACTCGCTCCTCGCTGCCCGGCGACTCGAACCGCGCCCGCCCGTCCACGGCAACTCCATCCGGAAGACCGTCGGACGAGCTGCGCTTCGGAGATGCCCCGGCCGCACGCCCACCTCGCGGTGTGCGCTGTCGCACACCAGCCCTCCGTCTCGAGGGACCCCTGCGCGGCGGGCGTGGCTGTGGCGATCGGTTCGGTGGCCGCAGCGGGCACGGCCACCTCCGCCTGCGGCCGGCGATGTCCATCGGGGAACCGCGTGCTCGCCCGGCATCGGGCAGCCGAGCGGTGTGCCCAGGCACCCGCCGCTGCCCGCATCCCGGGTAGATGAAGGGTCGATGCCCCGCAGGGAAGCACGGGTACATCTCAGGGAAAGTGGGGCACCTCTCCTCTTCCCAGGCCGACACGCGACCCCCTAGACGCACTGCCATACCGAGGCCCTCGGGCCCGGTCCGCCGGCCGGGTCAGCGGAGAGGTGTGCCCTCCCACAACTGCAGCCTTCGCTCCAGTGTCCCGTTACGTGACGGAGCGCGCAGGCGCTCCCTGCAGCGCCCGCTCGGCCCGCCCCCGCGCCACACCGCCCCAGACGCCTCGCCCATCACGTGACGGAGCCGGCCGGCCGCCCCTCCAGCGGCCGCTGGGCCCGCCTGCGCGCCACGCCGCCGCAGACGTCTGGCCCGCCACGTGACGGCTTCTCTGAGGCTCCCCGGCACATGACGGCAAGACCTCCTGCCGTGCCCTCCATGGAACGCACAGGCCGCACAGTAGCGCGGCCCCCCGGCTCACCGTGACCGCGCGCCCCACGACGCGACGCCCCCCGGTCACCGATGACCGGCGCCCGCTCCGCTTCGTATGCCAGCAGCACTCCGTCAATCCGTCTCTACCCACTCCCCGACTCCCGTACCCCAGTCGGCACCCAATAGCCTGTCGTCACTGGAGGAAAGGCAGAATGCGATAGCCCTGCGCCGGGCTCCAGCTCAGCGCACCACCTTCAGTCGCGGTGGGCTCGCGGGGGGCGACGCCGGACCGGGCAGGATCGGGCTCTCCTGCCAGAGCGCG
>JALUVI010000023.1 GCA_027020785.1 Planctomycetota bacterium
GGATGGTCGAGCTGCTCACCGAGGACGAGGGCGACGCGCGTCGCGTCGTCGGCGTCCGCCTCGCCGACGGCGCCGAGCTCGCGGCCGATGCGGTGGTGCTCGCCGCGGGCCACAGCGCGCCCGAGGTGCTCGAGACGGTCCGCCGCGCCGGCGGCCGTCTCGCCCCCAAGGGCTTCGCGATGGGCGTGCGCGTCGAGCACCCGCAGGCCTGGCTGGATGCGCTGCAGTACCGCGGCGCCAAGGACCACCTCGACCTGCCGCCGGCGTTCTACGAGCTGTCCACGCGGGTGGACGAGCGCTCGGTCTATTCGTTCTGCATGTGCCCCGGCGGCTGGATCGTGCCGAGCCAGGCGGCGCCGGGCACGCTGGTGGTCAACGGCATGTCGCTGGCGAAGCGCGACTCGCCCTTCGCCAACTCCGGCATCGTCGTCGAGCTCCTGCCGAAGGACTGGTGCGGCAAGCGCGGTTGGCGTTGGGGTTGGCCCGAGGTCCTGCGCCGCGCCGCCGAGCTGTCGGACGACCCGCTGTTGCACGCCGAGGTCGAGGACCCGCGCGGCGGCCCTCCGGTTCGGGTCGCCGAGGGGCGGCTCCCCGTCCACCCCGACCTCGACCCGCTGTTCGGCTGCCGCATCCAGCGCGCGGTCGAGGTCCTCGCCTGGCACGCCGGCGGCGGAACGGGGCGGGCCCCGGCGCAGCGCGCCGACCTCTTCGTCGCCGAACGCACCCCGACCGAACCCGACCTCCTGGCGACCTCGTTCCACCCCGGCCTGACGCCGGCGCCGATGGAGACGGTCCTGCCGCCGGGCGTCGTGCGCCGACTGCGCGCCGCCTTCGTCCACTTCGACCGCATCCTGCCCGGTTTCGCCGGGCCCGAGGGGCAGCTGGTCGCGCCCGAGAGCCGGACCTCGTCACCGGTCCGCATCCTGCGCGACCGCGAGACCCGCGAGGCGGAAGGCCTGTCCGGCCTGTGGCCCGTCGGCGAGGGCGCGGGGCACGCCGGCGGCATCGTCTCGGCGGCCCTGGACGGCCGCGCCGCCGCCGCCGCGGTCGCCGCCCGCCTCGGGGCGGCTTCACGACCCTGAACCGGGAACCGGACTCCTTCCGCTCCGTCCGACGACCCGGCCGGCGCCGGAGGTTCGTCCAGGGAGCTCGGGTCAGACTCCGATGCCGGCGCTTCGCAGATACTCCCTCACGACCTCGGCACAGTCGTCGAGACGCAATCGTCTTCCCCAATGCAGACCTTCTGCAGCCCGCCACGCTTTCTCGAGCTCGGCATTGCGCGTCGGATTCGCCAGCGCCAAGCCCTCCGAGTCTGCACCGAACGACCGGATGTCCCCCGCCTCCCGCATCTCTGCGTAGAGGAGGCGGACTTCTTCCGGTGAGGTCGTCCCCGAATCGGTGAGGTACTTCACGATGGCGGCGGCGTCCTCGTAGTGTCGAACGAAGGCGGCGGCGTCCCGGCCGCTGGGATAACGACGACAGATGGCGTCGAGCTTCTCCAAGAGGGTGACCGCCGGCAGGACGCAAGGGACCTGGGCCGGATCGAGATCGCAACCAGCCAGCCCCGACTCGTCGCGCCGTACGTACTCGGCCACCCAACTGACGATGGGTCGAACCACTGCGGGCGTCACCCGCGCATGGCCGATCTCCAACAAGACGCCCGGGGTCAACGGCGGCGGTGGACCATCCGTGGCGACGGGGTACTCGACCCGAAGCCCGATCGAGCGGCAGCGAGGGTCCCGTACCTCCTCGCGAACCCGGCAACCGGGGACGACGAGCGCGCGCACCAGCCCGTCGAAGAAGCGCTCGCGGTCGCGAAGCGCCTTCTTCCCCTCGCTCTTCCAATTGTGGTCGGCCGGGAGGCGCCAGTCCTCGTCCGGCTCCAACTTCAGATCGAGGTCTTCCGAAAACCTCTGGAGGATGCCGAATCCCTTGGAGAGCGAGGTCCCTCCCTTGAAGTGGACCTCCCAACCGAGGGCCTGGATGGCCTTCAGGCACTGGACCACCCAGTAGTCCTTCTCGACCATTCCCGGCGTGACCCCGTGCTCCACCGAGACGACGCGGACGAGATCGGCGAAGTCGTCCCATTCATGGAGGGGGAGCCCCTTCACGACGTTGCGGCGGCGATGGCCCGCTCGATGCCTTCCCGAGTCGCCTTGCGCCCGAACTCTTGGGCCATGGCCTGCAGCCGTCCCCGGTCGAAACGCCCGGCGGCCACCGCCTCGGCCAGGCGGCGGAGGACCTCTTCGCGGTCGACCGCGGCTTCCTTCGCGTGGTCGAGGAGATCGACGACGAACCACTCGGGCGACGGAGACGGAGGGAACGGCACCTTGCGCAGCAGGAACCGGTGCCCGCCCAGGGTGAACTCGCCGGAGCGACGACGGTTGTAGACCCAGCGGGCGGGATGGACGGCGGTGCTGCCGAGCCCGAGTGCGTTCCAGGCTTCGCTCCCCGTGAAGATCCAGTCCCGGCCCTCCCGCCCCTGGAGCCAGGTAGTGAGCAGGCCCGCCGGGTCCGGCGGCAGTTCGCCCCACCGGGAGGACGCCGGGGCGTAGTAGAGGCCGCCCTGGAGCTTGCGCAGCCGACCCTCACGCACGAGGCGACTCACCAGCCTCGTGGGATTCTTGGTCCGCGCGGCGAAGTCCCGGGTGCGGTAGACGCGACCGGGGGCCAGGGGCAGGGCTCGAGAGGCACTCATGTATGTTTTCTTCGGAAGAAATCATACACCACTTCAAGAGACGCTGCTGGAATCGAGGCCGTTTCGAACCAACACCGTCTTTTTTCTGGAACCATGCTTTAGGATATGCTATCCGAATCCTATATCATGAAGTCTGAAATGCTGAAGATCCTCGGCGCCCTCAATCCGTGGTGGAAGGGTAGCGGGCCCTTCGAGGGGTCACGCCCCCCCGTGGAACGTGTGGTCTTCCCCGCCCTCGCGCGCCTCGTCTTGGCCCCGGACGAGAGGCGGGCGGCCATCCTCCTCGGCCCGCGCCAGGTCGGGAAGACCACGCTCGCCCACATGGTCATCGCGGACGCCCTCCGGCGGGGTTGGCCGCCGAAGAACATCCTCTATGTCGACCTCGAACTGGACCCCTTCCGCGGGGCTAGGTTGCTGGACCTCGTCGAGGGCCGGCCCGTCCAGCCGAGCCCGGACTGGCCCGTCCTGTTCGTCCTGGACGAAGTCCAGTTCTGCACCACCTGGGCAGAAGAGCTCAAAGTCCTCGTGGACCGCCGGGCGGGCCGGTTCCTGCTCACCGGCAGCGCCTCCCGTGAGCTCCTCCTCGGCATGGACGAGAGTCTCCCCGGTCGCTACGACCGCTTCTCGCTCTTCGGCCTGAGCCTTCGGGAGTTCGTCGAACTCCGGGAGCTCTGCGGCATCCGCTCCCTGCCGCTCCGCGAACACCTGCAGGCCTACCTGGAGCTGGGCGGGTTCCCGGAGCACGCCTGCTCCCGGGACGTCCCCCTGGTTCGCAGGAGGATCCTCGAGGACGTCGCGATGCGGGCCATCAGTCACGACATCGTCGCCAGGCTGTCCGGGGAGATCCGCAACGACGTCGGGCTCCGTCACCTCTTCTACCACCTCGTGGAGCATCCCGGTGCGAAGCTCAACCTCGACGGACTGGCGAGAGAAGTCGAGGTCAGCCACGTGACGGCCAAGAAATGGCTTGGGGCCCTGGAAGAGGCATCCCTCCTGCGTCCCCTGCAGGCGATGACCTGCGGTGCTCGTCCCACCCACCGGCGCGGCAAACAGCCGAAGATCTACCCCTGCGACCCCGGCATCGTCTCGGCGTACACCGTCACGGGCGACTACGGACGGCGGGCCGAGACCGCGGTCTTCCGCCATCTCCAGGAAGCGGTGGAAGACCTCGACGGACGCTCGGAGCATAGAGCCGTCCTCGGGTACTGGGAGGACGGCGCCAACGGCGAGATCGACTTCCTGCTCCACCAGGGGGATCGTCTCCTGGCCGTCGAGGTGACCACATCCGACCCTGTGCCCACCGAGAAACTCGAGGCCTTCGACCGCGCCTGCAACAAGCTCGCGCCCGCGTCAACGCGGCGACTCCTGGTCTGCCTCGAACCCACGCGCCGCACCTACCAGGGAAACGGCCTCCCCATCGAGGTCGTCCCCCTCGAAGCGTTCCTGATGGACTGCTCCAACCCCGAAGGACTGTTCGATACCGATGTCTGATCGTCCGTCGCAACTCCCGAAGATCGGCGAGAAGGAAGGCC
>JALUVI010000024.1 GCA_027020785.1 Planctomycetota bacterium
GTTCGGGATGAGCCTGCTCGCGCGCGGCCTGGCCCAGGAGGTCGGCGACGTCCCCATCCGGTCGTTCGCGCTGTGGCCGGCGACCGCCATCGACACCCAGGCGACGCGTCACTTCGGGCTCGGCGGTCCCGAGGGCTGGCGCCGGCCCGAGATCGTGGCCCACGCCCTGCTCGCCGCCATCGCCCTGCCGCTGGCCGACGTCCAGGGCGGCTGGCTGGTGGACGAGGACGTCCTCGCCCGCATCGGGGTCACCGACCTCGACCGCTACCTCTGCGTGCCCGGCGGCCGGCCCATCCGCATCGTCGGCGAAGGCTCCGCCGCCGCGGTGTGGAAGAGCTGACCCCCGGCAGGGGTCAGGCCGCTGCCGCCGTCCCTTCGTCGGAGCAGCGGTCGGGGAGCCAGCGCAGGAAGACCCGGCGGACGCGGTCGGCGAGGTCGCGGACGTGGTCCTGGTCGTAGCCGTCGGTGGGGATGGGGTGCAGGAAGTCCACGCGGATGGTGCCGCTGCGCACCTGCAGGCCGCCCCCGGGGTTCACCACCTCGATGCCGCGCAGCAGGACCGGCACGATGGGGGCGTGGGTGGCGACCGCCAGGTGGAACGGCCCCATCTTGAAGGGGCCGAGGCGACCGTCGCGGGAGCGTGTGCCCTCCGGCGCCATCCACACCCAGGCGCGGCGCTCGCGCACGATCTCGGCGACCCGTTCCAGGGCGCGGATGGCCTCGGCGCGGTTGCTGCGGTCGATGGCGACCAGGTCGAGGCGTTTCATCACGAAGCCCAGCACCGGGATGCGGTGGAACTCGCGTTTGTGCACGACCGTGGAGCGCTCGTTCCACAGGCAGGCCAGGACCATCATGTCCACCAGGCCGACGTGGTCGAACAGGAGCAGCAGAGGGACGTCCTCCGGCAGGTTCTCACGCCCGTGCACCTCCAGCCGGATGCCCATCATCGCGAAGAGGGTGCGCCCCCAGAAGTGGATCCAGGCGACGCGGCGCCGGCGGAACCGCCCCGGAAGCAGCAGCAGTTCGAGCGCAGCCAGGCCGGCGATCAGGAATGCGGCCAGGGCGGCGAAGGGCAGCGTCAGCCATCCCCGGAGACGGCTCCCCGGCGGGGGAGGGGTCCAGGCGAGGTCCTCTTCGGGGGGGAGCACGGAGTCTTCGGGCGGGAGGGGTGGTCCAGCTGGAGGCCGGTATGATGACCTCCATGCGTACTTCCGCAAACACCCCATCCCAGAGCGGGAGCTTCCTGCTCCCCTTCGGCCTCGCCGTCCTGGCGTTGGCCGCTTACGTCCCCGTCGCCGTCTCCGCTTCGGCCGACGGCGGAGCCCAGGCCGCGCCGAGCGCCCAGGAGCCGGTCGAGCAAGCCGGCAAGGAGAAGGTCGGCGAGGTCGGTGACGCCGGCACCATGAAGCCTGCGGGCCGCATCGCTCCCCCGCAGGAGCCCGGCGTCGACGAGGGCGAGGGCGGCGGCTCGACTTCCGCCGCCGTCCGGAAGTTCCGCCAGGCCAACGAGCGCCTGCGCGATACCACGTTGAACCTGCTCAACTCCGAGGGGCGCAAGCGCGGCCACACCATCGAGCCGCGCAACCTGCTCATCACCTCGATGGCCGACAACCTCATCGTCGCCGGCGCCCCGGTGGCCGGGATTCGCGAGAAGCTCATGAGGAGCCGCGAAGGTGCACCGCAAGGCGAGAAGAAGGACGTCGTCATCGGCATCCTCCTGGTCGCCGGCGGCGGCGGCGGCGTGGTCGAAGCGGCCAGCCAGAAGAAGGACCCGCGCGCCGTCGGCGGCGTTCCCACCGGAGTCTTCCGCGTGATGGGACGGCTCCAGGGCAACGAGCGGATGGTCGCCATCGTCGGTGACGACAACAAGGTCATCACCCACGTGAAGATCGATCCGAAGTGGGGCTCGGCCCGGAACGAGTTCTGGCGTCCGGTCTTCATGAGCGTCCTCGAGAGCTGGATGCCCGTGATCCGCGACTGAAGTCCTACTTCCCCTGCGGCAGCCGCCGCAACCCACGGCGTCCCGGACCACGTTCCGGGGCGCCGCCTTCGTTGGGTCGAGGGTAGAATCCGCGGGTCGTGTTGGTCGTCACCGGAGGAGCCGGGTTCATCGGCAGCAACGTGGTCGCTGCGCTCGAAGGGTGCGGACGCGCGGTCGCAGTCGTGGACCGACTCGGCGACGACGAGCGCTGGCGCAACCTCGCCAAGCGCGAGCTGGTGGACCTGTTGCCCCCCGAGGAGACCTTCGCCTTCCTGGAGGCGCGCCGCAACGAGGTCGAGGGAGTGGTCCACCTCGGCGCCGTCTCGGCGACCACCGAGCGCGACGTGGACCGTCTGGTCGAGCTGAACGTCCGCCCGACGCTCGGCCTGGTCGAGTGGTGCGCCCGCCGCGGCGTGCCCCTGATCTATGCCAGCTCGGCCGCCACCTACGGCGACGGCAGCGCCGGTTTCGACGACGACGACTCGCCGCAGGCCCTGGCCCGACTCCGGCCCCTCAACGCCTATGGCTGGAGCAAGCAGGTGGTGGACCGCCGCGTCGCCCGGCTCCGCGCGGAGGGCGGCCCGCTGCCGCCGCAGGTCGTCGGCCTCAAGTTCTTCAACGTCTACGGTCCCAACGAGTACCACAAGGGCGACATGCGCAGCGTCGCCCACAAGGTCTTCGAGCAGGTGCGCGGTGGCGGCGCGGCCCGTCTGTTCCGCTCCGCGCATCCCGACTATCCGGACGGCGGCCAGATGCGCGACTTCGTGTGGGTCGGGGATTGCGTGGACCTGGTGCTGTGGCTCCTGGACCACCCCGAGGTGTCGGGTGTCTTCAACTGCGGCAGCGGCAAGGCCCGCAGCTTCCTCGACCTGGCCCACGCCGTGTTCTCCGCATTGGACGAGGAGCCCCGCATCGAATGGATGGACATGCCGGCCGAGCTCGCCGGCCGCTACCAGTACTTCACCGAGGCCCCGATGGAAAGGATTCGCCGGCTGGGTTGGACCCAGCCGGCGACGTCGTTGGAGGAGGGGGTGCGGACCTACGTCCGCGACTTCCTCCTCGCGGAAGATCCCTACCGCTGATCAGCGGCCGTGGTCGTGGTCGCCGTGCCCGTCGTGGCCGGCTCCCTCGCTTTCGCCGTGTCCACCGGCGTGCTCCTTGGCGCGTCCTGCGTTGGCCGCCAGGTCGGGCAGGTACTTGGTGGGATCGGCGAAGAATCGGGTCAGCTCCTCGAGCGAGTGGAACCAGTAACGCCGCGGGCCCACGGTCACGAACCAGTTCCGTCCGGCATCGGTGGCCCCGGGGTGGAGCAGGCAGGTGCCCGGGTCGGCTTCGAGGACGACCTTCTGCTCTTCCATCTCGTGGAAGTACTTGGCCGGGTCGGCCCGCCACTTCTTCTCGCAGCCGGCGCAGCACTGACGGACGCGGACGCCCTCGACCAGGAAGGAGTCCTCATCCTTCACCTTGCCGCCGCGGACGGCGCACTTCTCCTGGGGGCGCCGCCCCTCCAGCTCGTCGAGCCAGGTCGCTGGGTCCTTGGCCACCTTGCGCTTGCACTTCTTGCAGCAGGTGTAGACCCGGAGGTTCAGGTACTGGACGAAGTTGTCGCGGTCCTCCAGGTCGTCGCCGGAGACCGGGCAGGTCTTCTGGACGTTCTCGGGGGCGACCCCCTGCTGGTACATCTCGAAGAGATAGCGGTCGGGGAACGCCTTGAACTTCTTGTTGCACTTCTTGCAGCAGAGGTAGACGCGGTGCCCCTGGTAGTCCACCCAGAGGTCGCGGTCCTCGAGCTCCTCGCCGGAGACCGGACAGGTGGTCTGCGGAGCGAACTCGGTCGGCTGTTGCACGGCCGGCGCGGCCTTCGCCGCGGCGCCGTGGTCGTGGTCGTGCCCGTCGTTCTGGAGCGGCGCGGGGGCCGCCAGCAACGCGAGCGAGAGGATGGTCGTCTGGATCATGGTTCGGTTCGACTCGTGGTCGGGGTTTCGGGTTGGGGCCGGCTCGACGGTTTCGAGCGCGGAAGCCCCCGCTCCATGCGGATGCTGTAGAGGACGGGGACGACGAACATGGTCAGGAGCACGACGGTCATCCCTCCGAAGGAGGGGATGGCCATCGGCACCATGACGTCGGCGCCGCGGCCGGTCGAGGTCAGGACCGGGAGCAGCGCCAGGATGGTGGTGGCGGCGGTCATCAGGCAGGGGCGGACCCGCCGCTTGCCGGCTTCGAGGACCGCTTCTCGGACCTCTTCACGGGTCTTGGGGTGGTGCTTGGCGAAGGACTGTTCCAGATAGGTGCCCATGATCACGCCGTCGTCGGTGGCGATGCCGAACAGGGCCAGGAAGCCTACCCAGACCGCGACGCTCAAGTTGCGCGGCGAGATCTGGAAGAGCTGCTGCATGTCGGCGCCCAGGAACGAGAAGTCCAGGAACCAAGGCCGGCCGTAGAGCCAGAGCATGAGGAAGCCCCCGGCCCAGGCCACGAACACCCCCGAGAACACCATCAGGGTGACGGCGGTCGAGCGGAAGTGGAAGTAGAGCAGGAGGAAGATGACGAACAATGCCGCGGGCAACACGACCGACAGGGTCTTGGCGGCGCGCAGCTGGTTCTCGTAGTTGCCGGCGAAGCGCCAGGTGACGCCGCCGGGCAGGTCGAGTTCGCCGCTCTCGACGAGGTCGCGCAGGTAGGAATCCGCGGCCTCCACCACGTCCACCTCCGCCCAGCCCTCCTGCATGTCGAAGATGACGTAGGCGGTGAGGAAGGTGTCCTCGGTCTTGATGGACTGCGGCCCGCGGACGTACTCGATCTCGGCGACCTCGTCGAGAGGGACGTGCCCGCCGCCGGGGATGGGCAGCAGGAGCTTGGCGATCTCCTGCGGGTCGTCGCGGAGCTCCCGCTGATAGCGGACGCGGACCTGGTAGCGCTCACGCCCTTCCACGGTCCAGGTCACCGGCTTGCCCCCGAGCGCCACCTCGATGATCTCGTGGACCTCGGCGATGTTGAGCCCGTAGCGGGCAGCGGCCTGGCGGTCGATGGCGACTTCCAGATAGGGCTTGCCGACCACGCGGTCGGCGAAGACGGAATCGGGGGCGACGCCGGGAGCCTTGCGCAAGGCTTCTTCGAAGCGCAGGGCGGCGAGTTCCAGGGTCTCCAGGTCCGGGGCCTTGAGCTTGAGTCCCATCGGCGCCCGCATCCCGCTCTGCAGCATGACGATGCGGGTCAAGATGGGCTGCAGCTTCGGCGCCGAGCTCATCCCCGGAAGTTTGGTCACCCGCAGGATCTCCTGCCAGATGTCGTCGGGCGTCCGGATCTCGTCGCGCCAGTTGCGCACCCGGTTGCCGTCTTCGTCCACGCCGTACTCCGGCACGTACTCGACCAGGGTCTCGATCATCCCGATCGGAGCCGGATCGATGGCGGTCTCGGCGCGTCCCCACTTTCCGACCACCCGCGAGACCTCGGGGATGGATTCGATGGCCAGGTCCATCTTCCGGTTCATCTCGATGACCTCGCCGACGGAGGCGTGCGGCATCGTGGCCGGCATGAACAGGAACGAGCCTTCGTCCAATCTCGGCATGAACTCCTTGCCGAACCCCGGGAAGGCGTGGGACAGCTTGGACCATGGGGCGCTCGAAGTCACGGTGGTGCGCTCCACGCCGACCTTCTCCAGCGTCGCCGGCACCCAGGCGAAGACCCGGTCGAAACCCAACCAGGCGCTGGCGCCGAGCAGGACCAGGGCCACCGGCAGCGACAGCGACAGCACCTTGTGCTTCAGCTGGAACATCAACAGGGCCGGGTAGGCCTTGTGGAACAGATGGAAGAACAGCAGGAGACCGCCACAGGAGATGGTGACGAAGGCCAGGTTGCGGAGCAGGCCGGCATCGGGCCCCAGGGGTTCCCAGAGCCGAGCCAGCAGGTAGACCACGTAGGCGCCGGCCAGCCAGACCAGGATGCGGGGGGTGCGGAGCCTTCGCGGGAGGAGCCCCTTCAGTCGGTCGCCGAGGCGGGTCAGGCGACCCGGCGCCCGCGCCGGCAGGATGGTCGCGGCCAGCGGCGGCAGGAGGTACAGCGAGACGATGATGGCTCCGATCAGGGCAAAGGTCTTGGTGAAGGCCAGCGGTTTGAACAGCTTGCCCTCGGCGCCGGTCATCGCGAACACCGGGAGGAAACCGACGATGGTCGTCGCGATCGCCGTGAACACCGCGCCGCCGACTTCGGTGGAAGCGTCGACGATGATCTCTTTCGGCTCTGCGGTCCCAGCCTCGCGCCGCAGCCGCGCCAGCGAGTTCTCGACCAGGACGATGCCCATGTCCACCACGGTGCCGATGGCGATGGCGATGCCGGACAGGGCGACGATGTTGGCGTCGATGTGGAACGCCTTCATCAGGATGAAGGTGGCGAGAACCGCCAGCGGCAGGGTCAGCGACACCAGCGCCGCGGCGCGCAGGTGGAACAGCAGGAACAGGACCACCAGGACCGTGACCAGGAGTTCGTGCGAGATGGCTTCGCGCAGCGTGTCCAGGGTCTCGTGGATGAGCCCGGTCCGGTCGTAGAAGGGCACGATGGTCAGCCGCGACATCCGGCCGTCGGGCAGGGTGCGGACCGGCATGGACGGGGCCAGGCGGTGGATCTCCTCCTTGACCCGCATCAGGACTTCCATCGGGTTCTCGCCGTAGCGCACGATGACCACGCCGCCGACCGCTTCGGCTCCGCCCTTGTCGAGGCCGCCGCGGCGGTTGGCTGGGCCGAGTTGGACCGTGGCCACGTCTCCCACGCGGATGGCCACGCCGTCGCGCGAGGCGACCTCGGCTTCCTCCAGTTCGGCCGTCGAGCTGATCCAGCCGCGACCGCGCAGGAAGTACTCCACTCCGTTGAGGTCGAGGACGTTGGCTCCGACCTCGAGGTTGGCGTCGGCCACCGCCCGGGTCACCTGGCTCAAGCGCACCCCGCGGTCGTGCAGGGCGTCGGGGTCCACGTCCACCTGGTACTCGCGGACGTAGCCGCCGATGGAGGCGACCTCGGAAACGCCGTCCACCGCCATCAGGGCGTAGCGGACGAACCAATCCTGGACGCTGCGCAGCTCGTCGGGGTCCCAGCCGCCGACCGGCTCACCGTTCTCGTCGCGCCCCTCGATGGTGTACCAGAAGACCTGGCCGAGCGCAGTCGCATCCGGCCCCAGCATCGGGACCACGCCCTGGGGCAGCGAGCCCGGGGGCAGACTGTTCAGCTTCTCCAGGACGCGCGAGCGCGACCAGTAGAACTCGACGTCTTCCTCGAAGATGATGTAGATGGACGAGAACCCGAAGTAGCTGTACGACCGGATGGTCCGGACCCCGGGCACGCCGAGCAGGGCCACCGTGAGCGGGTAGGTGACCTGGTCCTCGACGTCCTGCGGCGAGCGGCCCTCCCACTTGGTGAACACGATCTGCTGGTTCTCGCCGATGTCCGGGATGGCGTCGGCGGCGACCGGGTCGCGCGGCAGGAAGTCCAGGCCGAGGTCGAAGGGCGCCACGGCAGCTCCCCAGAGGCCCAGGGCCACGGCCAGGAGGACCGCGACCAGGCGGTTCTCGACGAAGAAGCGAAGCGAGCGTCCGAGCATGGCGCCGGGTCAGTCCTGGGGGCCGAGCGGGCGCAGTTCGTCGCCGCAGCGCGGCATGTCCTGGCCCATGTACGGGTTCGAGACGGGCGTGCCCGCCTCCTGGATCCAGTCCGCGCCCTCGTCGAAGGCCATCGGACAGTGATAGACGGCGAATCCGGATTCCTCGATCGGAGCTCCTCCAGCGGAGGCCAGCTCCATCAGCGCTTCCTCGACCGAGCGCAGCGCCATCCGCGACATCGCGAGGTCGCCGTGCTGGAAGTGGGGGAGCGCTTCCAGGGCGCGCCGGACGCGCGGGCGCACGAAGTCCTCGAGCATCGCGGGGACGTCGGCGTCGGCCAGGTCGCGCAGGGCCGTCTCCAACGCCGGAGCGGCGGCCTTGGCCGCCTCGGCGTCGTCCTGGACCAGGGCCTCGGCCACCGGTCGGGTCGCCGCGACCGCCGCGACCACCGCCTCGGCGAGCCCGTCGGGGAGGCGCATCGCGGCGTGCTCCTCGTCCTCCGGCGCCACGGATGCTTCCTCCTCCTCGGGCTGCATCATGCTGACCTTGCCCCGCAGCTGGAGCTCGGCGTCGATGGCGAAGGCGCCGCGCTCGACCACCAGCTCACCCTCCGCGAGCCCCTCGCGCACGATGTAGTGGCCCTCGGCGCGCGGCCCCAGGACGACCTGGCGGCCCTCGAAGATGGGCTCTTCCCCGGGGCGACGGACGTAGACCACGGCGCGCTTGCCGGTGAGGAGCGGCGCCGTCTGCGGAATCACCAGCGGCAGTTCCTCCTGTTGCGGCACCGCGAAGCCGAGCTCCTCGACCGGGCGCAGCGCCATCCCGCATTCGGGGCAGGTCCCCGGCCCGTCGGCGACGACCTCGGGATGCATCGGGCACATCCACTTGCCCTCCAGGTCGGGGTCCACCGCGCGGCCGTCGGCCGTGAGCACGCTGCGCACGCGCGCCCGTGCGAACATGTCGGGCTTCAGCCGCAGGTCGTCGTTCACGACGTCGATGCGCACCGGAACCGTGCGCTTGCGCGGGTCCACGTCCGGAGAGACGAAGGCGATGCGGCCATGGAAGGTCTCGCCCGGATAGGCGTCCACCTCGAACGCGACCTGCTGTCCGTAGCGCAGCCAGACCAGATCGGATTCGTAGGCATCGAGCATCAACCAGACCTTGGACAGATCGGCGATGGTGAAGAGTCGTGTGCCCTCCTTCACCCACATGCCCTCGAAGGCCTCCTTGTGGAGCACGATGCCGCCGGCCGGGGCGTTGACGGTGACGTGCTCGCTGGGCTCGCCGCGGGCCAGCACCTCCTCGACCTGTTCCTCGCTCATGCCGAGCAGCACCAGCTTGCGCTTGGCCGCCTCCACCGAGGCCAGGGCCGACTCACGCAGTCGTTCCACCGGCCCGGCGGCCAGCGCCTCGGCCGAGCGGATGGCCTGGAACAGCTCCTCCTGCGCGGAATAGAGCTGCGGGCTGTAGACCTCGGCCATGTGGTCGCCGGCCAGCACCGGGACCCCGGTGTAGTCCACGAACAGACGGTCGATCCGACCCTCCACCCACGAGGTCAGGTAGGCGACCCGGGTCTCGTCGGCGGTGATGCGGCCGACCAGGTCGAGCTCGCGGGCGACCGCCTTGCGTTCCACCGGAGCGGTGCGGACCTCGGCCAGTTGGACCGCGGCCTCCGACATCCGCAGCGTGGTCGGCCCGTCGTCGCCCTGGCCCTGTTCGCCGGCAAGGACGGGAATCAGGTCCATGCCGCAGATGGGGCACTTCCCGGGACCGTCCTCGTGGATCTGCGGGTGCATGGAGCAGGTCCAGAACTCGATCTCGGGCTCGGTGGAGCCGCTCTCGGCGGCCGACGCCTGGTCCGTGGGGGCGGGAGCAGGCGCGGCCTCGTCGGCGCCGCAGCCGCGCAGCCACCAGCCGACGAGCAGGGCGAGGACGAGGAGGATGGAGGTGCGGGAGAAGGGAGCTTTCATCGGTCGGCGGGGGCCTCGGGGGCCTCGGGGGCGAGACGGCGCAGTTCGGCGTCGGCGACCACCAGGTCGGCGGCCGCGCGCGCCTCCAGCAACCGGAACTCGAGCAGGACGCGCGCGGCGTCCAACACGTCTTGGAAGGTGGCCTCGTCGGTCCGGTACGCCGACAGGGCGACGGAGTAGGCCTCGTCGGCCTTGGGCACGAGGGCCTGCTCGTAGAGGCGCCAGCGACGGATCGCGTCGCGGGCCCGGAAAGACCACTCCTCCCAGGCCGTGGTCAGGTCGAGGAGCAGGGCGCGGCGCCGCGACAGCGCGTCCCCGCGCCGTGCGCGGGCCTCGTGTTCCGCGGCGTCGTAGGCCTCGCCGCGGATGGGGAGGGTCAGCGCCATGGTCACGGCGAGCGCGTCGCGTCCGGCGTCGGCGAAGGTGGAGGGGCCCTCGCCGACGACGGTCCAGTCGGCGCCGACCACGAAGTCGGGACGGCGCTCCAGGCCGGCGCGGTCCTCGTCCACCGCGGCGGCGTCGGCTTCCAGCGTCAGGGCCCGGAGGTCGGGGTTGGTCGCCGCGAGCCGTGCCAGGTCGTCGCCCGGCGGCGCGATCGCGGCGGCGCGGGCGGCGACGGCGTCCCAGGCCGGGGCGTCGGGCAGGACCGCCCCGCCGCCGATGGCCGAGCGCAGTCGCTCGCGCGCCGGGCGCTGGGCGTCCACCAGCTCGGCGATGCGGTCCTCGGTCCGCCCGAGCTCCACCTGGATGCGGACCAGGTCGGCGTGGTGGGCGCGTCCGGTCTCGTAGCGCGAGCGGGTGACGGCCTCGACCTGCGACAGGAGCTCCAGCTGCAAGCGGTTCAGTTCCTCGGCATGGCGCAGCCAGGCGAGCTCGGCCCAGGCGGCGCGGACGTCGCGCTCGACCGCGAGCACGGTCGCCTCCAGCCGCTGCGCTTCGGCCTCGGCCCGTTTCAGAGCGGCCTCCTCGGCCAGCGACAGCTTGCCCTTCCACGGCAGGCGCTGCGACAGTCCGAGTCGCCCGCGCATCGGACCGGAGCGGGTCTCGACCGGCGACGGCCAGGCGCCGAGGGTCAGGGTCGGCTCCGGGAGCTTCGAGACCTGCGGGGCGCGCTCGAGAGCGGCCCGCCAGCGGTGCCGGGCCGCCACCACCGCAGGGTGTTCGGCCACGGCGCGGGCGACCAGGGCGTCGAGGTCGCCGGAATCCACCCGGGCCGGGGGGGCGGCGTCGGCGGCCGGCGCCTCGGGGCCCTCGGCCGGGGCCGGAGCTGCGAGGACGTCGGCGGAGGAGGCCCGCGCCGGGAGGGCGCGGTCGGAGGTCGCGGGGCCGGAGCACGCGGCGGTCAGGCCGAGTACGAGGGCCGCCGCGAGGGCGGAGTCGCTGGACATCTTCTGGGGTGAGCGGTGGTTCGGAAGGGAATCGGACGGTGGGGGCGAGGACGGAACTCGCCGGCGTCCCCCGCAGGGGACGAAGACCGCGTCACCGCGACGGACCGCATGGGGCGGCCGCGCGGTGGATTCCCGGGCTCACGCCAGGAAGGCGCCGAAGAGGATCGGATAGGGGACCGGCGGTGGTCGTTGGACGCGCCATTCGCCGGGACGGAGGGAGGTGGGGATCATGGACCGCGGCGACTGGAAGCCGGAGGTCTCCAGTGCAGGGTCGGGGAGGTCGGGACTACCGGTCGGGGCGACCGCTTCCGGGTTCGCAGGCACCCTTTCCGTGCCGGCCGGACACCGCATGCTGCAGCAGCAGTCGGCCTCCCAGGAGCCGCCGTCGGTCTTCTCGGGGCCCTGCTCGTCCTCGCAGCAAGAGCAGGGACCGGCCTGCGAGAGGCACGGATCGCCCACGGCCCAGGCGCTGCTCGAGAGCAGCACGAGGGTGGCGAGGGACAGGGCGGCGAGACGCGGCACGTCCACCATCCTACGGGTGACCGGGGGTCGGTGCTGGCGGAAGGTCGTGGCGAATCTCGGGTCAGCGGCGGGAGCCGCGCTCCGAGCTCGGCAGGGGCGGCAGGAGCGCCCAGAGGGCGACCGCGGCCGTCAGGGCCCAGAGCGGGAGCGACGCCGGGGCCAGCCCCCAGGAACCGCTCCAGTCCGGGGAGAGGAGCCCCTCGGCCCAAGCGCCGAGCGCACCCGCGACCCGTTCGAGTCCGAGATCGCCGGGCAGACCGGGGAAGGAGCCCTGCCCCGGCGCCTCCGGGCCGGTGAAGGCGCCGTCGAGAGCCGCGAGGGCGGCCCAGACGGCGGCGCCGGCCGCGGCGGCGCCGGCGGCGAGCGCGCCCAGCACCTCGCGCGGGGCGAGACCGGTGCGCGCCGGTTCGCGGTCGCGGAGACGCTCGCACAGGTGGTCGGCGAGCGCGCGCTCGGCGGCGCGACGCAGGCGGTCCGGCGGCAGGGGTGCGGGCCAGACGGCGGGGTCGGTGAGCGCCTCGCCCAGCGGGTCGTCGTCGCGTCGGGGCTCGCTCATCGGTCTCCCTCCGGCCCGTCCGGCCCGAGCATGGCGGCGAGACGGTCCCGGCCCCGCTTGAGCCAGGACTTCACGGTGTTGGGATTGCTGTCCATCACCTGGGCGATCTCGGCGACGCCGAGTCGGTCGAAGTAGAAATAGCCGAGCGCCAGTCGGAGGTCATCCGGAAGTCGCGCCAGGGCCTCGCGCACCCGTCGCCGACGCTCGTCGCGCGCCACCGCCTCCGGCGGCGCCTCGGCGTCGGGGTCGGCGGGCTCGGGGCGGTCGTCGCCGAAGGCCCCGCTGCGGCCGATGCGGTCCTGTCGAGCCAGCGTCTCGCGGCGCCGGATGGCCTCGCGGCGGGCGATGGTCGTGACCCAGGTCGAGAGCCTGGCGTCGCCGCGGAACCCGGGCAGGCCGCGGAGCGCGCGCAGCAGGGTCTCCTGGACGACGTCCTCCTGGACGTCGGCGGGCAGCCCGAATCGCGCCACCTGCGCGGCGACCATGGGGGCATGGGTCTCCACGAAGCGGCGTGCGTTCGCGGGGTCCAAGGGCAGGAAGGCCTCGGCATCGGGATGGTCGGGAGCCGTCAACGCCACGACTCTGCCACTTCGGAACCGCGTGGGCCATCCGGGGTTGCAGGAAAAGACCGCGGTTTCGGGACGAAAAAACACTACGACCGCGTCCCAAGCACCGTAGACGAGAACGGCGGAGGGGAACCCATGGACAGGAGCTCCTCCGTCGCCCTCGGGCTCCGGCTTCGCGCCGCGAGCAGCAGTCGTCAGGGAAGCAAAGCTTCTTGGGAGGTTTCGGATCCCGCCGCCCCGAGGGCCGGCGGGGTCCGATTTTCCTGCAACCTGGCCGCCGCGGCGTCGTTCCCACCTCGCGTGACGCCGACCCAGCAATTCGTCCTGGTCCTCGTGGCCGTGGTCCTGGCCCTGTGCGTGCCCATGGTCTGGCTCTGGGCCGCCCATCGCACCCGCCGCGCCCGGCTTCGGATCGTCGAGAAACTGGCCGAGTCCGGGGCTCCGCCCGAGGTGGTGCTCGAGCAGCTCGAGCGTGAGGGCCGGAGCGAGAGCAGGGGCGCCCCACGCCGCGCCCTCGTCCTCCTGGCCATCGGACTGGCCTTCCTGGTGAACGCCTGGCTGCAGGGGTCCACCGAGGGGCTCTTCCCCGGCATGGTGCTGACGCTGATCGGGCTCGCCCTGCTCGTCGCCAACGGCATGGAGCGCGGCCGCGGCGCCGCCGAGGACGAGCGATCGACTCGCCCCTAGGGGCGGTCGAAGATCCGCGCGCCGGCCTCGGCCTTGCGCCGCAGCCACTCCGGCGGAGCGAAACGCTCCGGTCCGCCGGGGCGGCGGGCGACGTCCGGGGCCCGCGACAGGCGCTCCAGCTCACGGACCACCCGGTCCACGCCGAGGTCGTCGGCGTAGTGGAGCAGCCCGCCGCGGAACGGCGCGAAGCCGGTGCCGAACACGGTGGCGAGGTCGAGGAGTTCGGGCGTCTCCACCACGCCCTCTTCCAGGCACCGCGCCGCCTCGGCGACCATCACGAGCACCATGCGCAGGACCAGCTCCTCGTCGGAGAGGCCCCGCGCGGCGTCGCCCCGCTGGAAGCGGGCGAGGTCGCCCATCAGCTCCGGCTTCGGGCGCTTGCGCCCCTTCGCCGACGGGTAGCGGTAGAAGCCCCGGCCGGTCTTGACGCCGAGCCGTTCGGGCCCCATCAGCTCGGGAATCGCCGGGCACGGCGTCATCCGGACGCCGTAGGCCTCGAAGAGGGTGCGGCTGACGTGTTCGGCGATGTCGAGGCCGACCTCGTCGAGCAGGCGGAGCGGCCCCATCGGCATCCCGAAGTCGAGCATCGCCCGGTCCAGTCGGGCCGGGTCGGCGCCGTCCACGAACAGGCAGACCGCCTCGTCCAGGTAGGGGCCGAGGATGCGATTGACCAGGAAGCCGGCGACGTCGGCGACGACCACCGGGGTCTTGCCCAGCCGCAGCGCGAGGGCCGCCGTCTCGGCCACGGTCTCGTCGCTGGTGTGGGCGCCGCGGACCACCTCGACCAGCGGCATCTTCTTCGGAGGGTTGAAGAAGTGCATGCCGACGAAGCGCGCCGGGTTGGGCACCGCCTCGGACATCTCGGTGACCGAGAGCGACGAGGTGTTGGTGGCGAGCAGGCAGTCCGCGGGCACCTTCTCGGCGAGGGTCGCGAAGACCTGCTTCTTGACGTCCATGCGCTCGGCCACCGCTTCGAGCACGAAGTCGCGGTGCTTCAGACCGTTCGTCTCGGTGCTCGTGGTGAGCCGGTCGATCGCGGCGTTCGCTTCGTGGCGCTGGAGGCGCCGGCGCCGCCGCTGCTTCTCGACGTCGGCGCGGTGGTGCCACAGCGAGCGGTCGAGGGCGTCCTGTGACAGGTCGAACAGGCGGGTGTCCATCCCCTTCAGGGCGAGCAGGCTGGCGATGCCCCCGCCCATGACGCCGGCGCCGACCACCGCTGCGTTGCGATGCGCGCGCGGTCTCTCGCCGTCCGGGAGGCGCCCCAGTTTCTTGGCCGCCTCCGAGGCGAAGAACAGGAAGACCAGGCTCTTGCACACCTTGCCGGTGGCGAGTTCGGCGACCGCCTCGGCCTCGCGCTCGGCGGCCTCGGCGCGCGAGGCGAAGGGCGCTCGGGTCACCAGTTCGACGGCGGCGAGCGGTGCCGGGTAGTGACCGTGGGTCTTGGCCAGCACCTGCTTGCGCGCCTGGGACGCGATGAGCTTGAGGGCGAGCGGGTCCTTGTCCACCGCCCACTTCTTCCAGCCGCGCGGGCGGCGGCGGCGCTTCTCTCGGCCCATCGCCAGGTCGGAGGCGATCTCGACCAGTCGCTCGGGGTAGGTCAGCCGGTCCACCATGCCGCGGCGCAGCGCCACCCGGGCCGGGACCAGGCTGCCGTTGAGGATGGCGTTCAGCGCCGCGGGCACGCCGATGCGTTCGGGCAGGCGGTGCGAGCCGCCCCAGCCCGGCACGATGCCGAGCTTGACCTCGGGTAGGCCGATGCGGGTCGTCGGGTCGTCGGCGGCGACGATCAGGTCGCAGCACAGGGAGATCTCGTAGGCGCCGCCGGGGACCGGTCCGCCGACCGCGGCGACGGTGCGCGCCTCCAGATCCTCGATGCGGCGGAACAGGGCGTGGACCTGGCCGACGATGGAGCGCACCACGCCGGGGTCGTCCAGCCTGGCGATGGCCTCGACGTCGGCGCCGGCGGCGAAGGACAGCGGTTCGCGGCCGGTCAGGACGACGCCGCGCAGCTCGCGGTCGGCCTCCAGTTCGCTGACGGCGGCTTCCAGGTCGCGCAGGAGCGGCGCATCGAACACGGCGATCTTGCGATGCGGCGGGTCGAGCACGACGACCGCGAGCCCAGGCTCGGGGCGCTCGATGCGCACGCACGAGCCGGGGGGCGGCGCGTTCTCGGGAAGGGGGAGGAGGTCCCAGTCCATGGTCGGTTCAGGAGGTCAGAGGCGTTCGAGCACGACGGCGCCGCCCTGGCCGCCGCCGATGCAGAGGGTGGCGAGGCCGAGCTCCCGGTCGCGCAGGCGCAACTCGTGGGCCAGGGTCAGGAGCAGTCGAGCGCCGGTGGCGCCGACCGGATGGCCCAATGCGACCGCGCCGCCGTTGACGTTGGTGCGTTCCAGGTCGAGCTCGCCGACGGCATGGTCCAAGCCGAGCTTCTCGCGCGCATAGCGTTCGCTGGCGTAGGCGCGCTGGCAGGCCAGCACCTGCGCGGCGAAGGCCTCGTTGATCTCGATCAGGTCGAAGTCGGACATCGCCAGGCCGGTGGCGCGCAGCACCTCGGCGGTGGCGTGGACCGGTCCGAGCCCCATCCGCGCCGGGTCGAGGCCGGCCCAGGCCCAGCCCCGGATCGCGGCCAGCGGCTCGAGCCCCATCTCCGCCGCGCCGCGGTCGGTGGTGAGGATCAAGGCCACCGCGCCGTCGGTGATCTGGCTGGAGCTGCCGACGGTGACGATGCCGTCGGGCTTCTCGAAGTACGGCGGCAGCTTGGCCAGGGCCTCCAGGGTCTGACCGTCGCGGATACCGTCGTCGTGGCGCAGCGAGTGGTCCTGCTTGCGCGCGCCGAGGGGCAGCACGGGCATGGTCTCGAGGTCGAATCGCCCGCCGTCGCGGGCCGCCTGGGCGCGGCGGTGCGACTCCAGCGAGAAGCGGTCGCTCTCCTCGCGGGTCACGCCCCACTCCCGGGCGATGAGCTCGGCGGTGCGCCCCATGATCAAGCCGCTGACGGGGTCGGTGAGCCCCTCCATCAGCGCGACCCGCGGCGCCAGCATGGACGGCCGGAAACCGGCCAGGGCCGCGAGCTTCGCGAGCGGCGTCTTCGCCCGGTTCAGCCGTGCGAACCAATCGGTCGCCCGGCGACCGAACACCAGCGGGTAGGAGCTCATCACCTCCACGCCGACGCAGAGGTAGCGGTCGCCGAGTCCCATCAGGACGTTGGCGGCGGCGCTGGTCACGGCTTCGAAGCCGCTGGCGCAGTTGCGGGCCACGGTGCGCGCCGGGACCTCCTCGGGGATGCCGGCGCGCAGCGCCAGCACCCGGCCGGGGTTGGCCTGGTCGAAGGGCTGGCCGACGCAGCCGGCGACGACTTCGTCGAAGGAACCGGGGTCCACCTCGGTCCGGGCCAGGAGTTCGCGGACCACCACCGAGCCGAGGTGGGCGACGTCTTCGCGGGCGAAGCGTCCGCCGGCCTTGGCGAAGGGGGTCCGGACCCCGGCGGCGAGGACCAGGCGTGGGTGGTCGGGCTGGGCGGCGTAGCGAAGCATGGTTGCCGTAGAGGGTTAACGGTGTAAACTCTAGGTCGGAAGTCCGGTTCCCGCAAGCCCATGACGCCCGATTCCACGTCCCGCTCCCCGCGGCCCGACGACGGCGGCCGCGCGGCGGGGACGGAGCCGCCCGGTCTGCGCGAGCGCATCCTGTCTGCTGCGGGCGCCCTCCTGGTGGGGGAGGGCTACGCCAGCCTCTCGATGCGCCGCATCGCCGCCGAGGTCGGCTGCACCGCGACCAGCATCTACCTCCACTTCGAGAACAAGGACGCCCTGGTCCATGCGCTCATCGAGCACGGGATGGAGGAGCTCCACGAGGCACTGCGGCAGGTCGTCGAGACGGAACCCGACCCGCGTCGCCGCCTCGCCGGGTTGTGCCGCGCCTACCTCGACTTCGGCCTGGCCAACCCCAAGTACTACGAGGTGATGTTCCTGCTCCACCCGGAGCGGATGGCGCGCTACCCGCAGGAGAAGTACCGCCGGGCCCGCCGCAACCTCGAGTTCTTCGCCGAGGCCATCACCGAGCTCGGCGGGGCCGACCCCACCCTCTCCTCGGTCCTCGTATGGTGCCTGCTCCATGGCTTCCTCTCGCTCCGGCTCTCCGGTCGCCTCGACGCCCACCTCGACCCCGACCGACTGGCCGACGAGGCCGTGTCTCGGGTCTTCCAGTTGATCCAGCCCGCTCCGACCAGCCCGTCCCAGCCCTGACTCCGGTGATCCCATGATCCTCTTCAGCATCGTCTTGTTCCTCGCCGGGGTGCTCGCCCTCGGCTTCTTCGGCCTCCCGTTCCTGGCCTGGTCGGGTTGGTTCGCCCTGTTCCTGCTGTGGTGGGGGGCGCCGCTCTGGATCTGGATCCCCTTCCTCGCCGTGGTCCTGCTCCTCGGCGTGCCGCACCTGCGGGTGCGCCTGCTGACCGCACCGTTGATGCGCTTCCTGCGCAAGGCCGGCCTGCTGCCGCGGATCTCCGACACCGAGCGTCAGGCCCTGGCAGCGGGCTCGGTCTGGTTCGAGGGCGAACTGTTCGGCGGCCGCCCCGACTTCACGAAACTGTTGGACGCCGACCTGCCCGAACTCACCGACGCCGAGCGCGCCTTCCTCGACGGCCCGGTCGAAGAGGTCTGCGGCATGCTCACCGATTGGGACGTCCACCAGCGTCGCGGCCTGCCGCCCGAGGTCTGGAAGTACCTGTGTGAGCATCGCTTCTTCGGGTTGATCATCCCCCGCGAGTACGGTGGTCTCGGTTTCTCGGCCGAAGCGGTGAGCCGGATCATCGGCAAGCTGTCCAGCCGCTCCG
>JALUVI010000025.1 GCA_027020785.1 Planctomycetota bacterium
TTTCAGCAGCCGCGGCACGCCCACGGTGGAGGCGTGGGCCCGGTGGCACACGCCGAAGGCGTCCTGGACGAAGACCTGGCCCAGCTTGGCCAGGGCGGCGGCGAACTCGGGGTCGTTCGCGGTCTCACCGGGTTCGAAGCGCAGGTTGTCGAGCACCAGGACCTGGCCCGGCTCGAGCGCCCACGCCGCGGCCCGGGCCTCGTCGCCGGCGACGTCGGGCACGAAGCGCACCTCGTGTCGCGGCAGCAGCTCGCCGAGCCGCTCGGCCACCGGACGCATCCGCAGCTCCTCGACGACCTTCCCCTTGGGGCGGCCGAGGTGCGAGGCCACCACCAGCGCCCCGCCGCGGTCGAGCACGTGGCCGAGCGTCGGCAGGGCGGCGCGGATGCGCGTGTCGTCGGCGATCGCGCCGCCTTCCAGCGGCACGTTGAAGTCGACGCGGACCAGGACGCGGTGCCCGTCCAGCTCGTCGCTCGAGAGGTCCTGGAGGCGGGGGACCTCCATCGCCCTAGCCGAGGTGGTGCGCCTTGTGCATCAGGTCCACGACCCGGTTCGAGTAGCCCCACTCGTTGTCGTACCACGACACGACCTTGACGCTGTTGCCTTCCAGCACCATGGTGCACAGCGCATCGAACACGCTGGAGTGCGGGTTGCCGAGGACGTCGCTCGACACGATGGGATCCTCACAGTACTCGAGGATGCCGAGCATCGGGCCGGCGGCGGCTTCGCGCATCGCCGCGTTGACCTGCTCCACCGTCACTTCGGTGTCGAGCTCGGCGACCAGGTCCACGACCGAGCCGTCGGCCACCGGCACCCGCATCGCCATGCCGTCGAGGCGGCCGTCGAGTTCGGGCAGGACCACGCCGACGGCCCGCGCGGCGCCGGTCGTCGTCGGAATGATGTTCACCGCCGCGGCCCGCGCCCGGCGCAGGTCGGAGTGCGGCAGGTCGAGGATGCGCTGGTCGTTGGTGTAGGCGTGGACCGTGGTCATCAGGCCGCGGCGGATGCCGAAGGCCTGGTGCAGCACCTTGGCGACCGGCGCCAGGCAGTTCGTCGTGCACGAGGCGTTGGACACGATGCGATGCTCGGGCTTCAGCATGGCGTCGTTCACGCCGAGCACCACCATGGCGTCGATCTCGCCCTTCGGCGGCACCGTCAGGACCACCTTCTTGGCGCCGGCTTCCAGGTGCTTGGCGCAGGCCTCGCGGGTACGGAACACGCCGGTGGACTCGACCACGAAGTCCACGTCGAGGTCGCCCCAGGGCAGCGCCGCGGGGTCGCGCTCGGCGAGGACGCGGACGCGCTCGCCGTCCACGACGAAGGCGCCCTCTTCGACCGCGACCTCGCCCGGGTAGCGGCCGCGCACCGAGTCGTAGCGCAGCAGGTGGGCCAGGGTCTTGGCGTCGGTGAGGTCGTTGACGGCGACGACCTCGAACTCGTCGCGGCGGGCCTGGAGGATGCGGAAGACGTTGCGGCCGATGCGGCCGAAACCGTTGATGGCGACGCGGAGGGCCATGGTCGGGACGTGGGGCTCGGGGGTTGGGATGGGGGCCTTCCGCCGGGGGAGGAATCGCCGCGAAGCGACGGGCGCGGACGGCCGCGAGAAGGCAGGATTGTAGGGCCGTGCCCGACCCCGTGACCGCCGCCCGCGCCGCCTTCCTCGGCCTCGACCTGCCGCCCGACCGGCCGGTGCTCCTGGCGTGCTCGGGCGGCGGCGACAGCACCTTCCTCGCCTGGGCCTGGAGCCGCCACGCCGACCTCCTGCCTCCGGCCCGGGTCGTGGTCGTGGACCACGCCCACCGCCCCGACGCGGCGGCCGACGCCCGAGCCGCGGCCGAGCGTCTCGCCGCCTTGGGGCTGCCGACCGAGGTGGTGAACTGGAAACTGGCCACCCAGGATGTGCTGGGGGACGAGCCGGCGATGGAACCGTGTGACCATGGGCATCCGGGTGCGTCTTCCCTGGTGTCGTGGCGCGAGACGGGCGCTCCACGGGCCGGTTCGAGGCCTGCGGGAGCGCCGCCCCACCCCAAGCGGGGCCCGGAGACCCCTGCTTCGGAAGGGGTGTGTCGGCGCGAGCCGATCCAGGCATCCGTCCAGCCTGCGCACGCGGCGAGCACACCCCGGATGGCCAGTTCCCGCCCCGTCGCGGAGAACGAGCTCCGCGAGCGCCGCCACCGCGCGCTCCGCGCCGCCGCCCTCCGTCACGGCGCCTCGGCCGTCCTCACCGGGCACACCGCCGACGACCAGGCCGAGACCCTGCTCCTCCGCCTCGCCCGGGGCACCGGGCTCCGCGGCCTGGCCGGCATCCCGGAGCGGCGCGAGTACGCCCCCGGGGTCCTCCTCCTGCGGCCGTTGCTCGGCCTGCGGCGCGCCGAGCTCCGCGCCGCCCTGGCCCGCGCCGGGGTGGCCTGGGCCGACGACCCGAGCAACGCCGACCCCGACGCCAACGCGCGGGCCCGGCTCCGCGTCGAACTCCTGCCAGCGCTCGCCCGCGTCGCCACCGGCGACCCGGTGCGTGCTCTGCTCCGCCTCCAGGCCGAGGCCGCGGCCTGGCGCGAAGCGGTCGCGGACCTCCTCGCCACGGGCGCCGACTGGCGCGGTCTGCCGTCCCTCCTGCGGCGGGAAGCCGTCGCCGTCCGCCTCCGCGCCGTCGGCGCCACGGTCAGTCCCGCCCGCCTCGCCGACCTGGAGGGGGCGCTGCTGGCCCGCGGCCGCGCCGGCATCGACGCCGACCTCGAGCTGGTGCTGGAGGCCGGCGACCTCACCGTGGTCACTCGTCCGGGTCAGGCGGAGCGACCGGCCAGAACGGGCGGTTCGGACGCACCTCCACGTCCTGGAACAGCGCCGCGGTGTCGTCGCTGACCGACAGGGCGAAGCCCCCCTCCAGGAGACGCGGGCCGATCTCGTCGGCGCGAACCTCGAGCTCGAGTTCACCCACGGTCAGCCGGGCCTTGCCGTCTTCCTCGACGACGAACTCGAAGTCGAACACGTCCACCTTGTCCGGCAGCCCCCCGCCGATGACCGGGCGCTGCTCCAGGGACGACACCCCGGCCAGGGCGTCCACCCGTGCGATCAGCTTGGACAGGATGAGCTGGCTCTCGTCGCCGTGCTGGCTGAACTCGAGCTCCACCCGCGGGCGGCCGTTGCGGTCGAGGCCGAGCAGGATCTGCGCGGCCTTCCCGTCCACCTGGACCTTGCCGCGGATGGCGTAGGGCGGTTTCAGCCACGCCAGACTGCCTTCCTCGCAGCGCTCGTAACCGGGCGTGTCGCGGCCCTTCGGGTTGTAGATCAGCACCCCGTCGGGCCGGTAGCCGACCACCTGGACCAGCGAGCGGTCGCCGGTGGACAGCTGCAGCTTGCGGTTGCCCGCCTCGCCCTTGTCGAAGGCGGCCTGCCACATGCGCAGGTCCTCGCCGGCGAGGTCCGCCATCTCCGCGGCCTCCGCGGCGAGGTCGGGGAAGGTCAGGCCGAGCGCCTGCTGCAGGTGGCTGGCGTGGAGCGCCGCCAGCACCGGATGTCCCTCGGCGAGCGCCTCCTCCATCTTCTCCTCGATCGCGGCGCGGGCGGTGCGGCTGGCCTGGCAGACCTCCTTGACGACCACGCCCGCACCGTGCTGTTGCAGCCATTCCTCGGCGCGGTCCATGCCCTCCTCGTCGCCGGCGGCCCACATCAGCTCCCAGTTGCGGAACATCCAGTAGGGCGCCTCGCCCTTGCGTCCCTCACCCCAGTTGGCCTCGGCCAGCAGCGCATAGGTGTCGGGGTCGTTGGGCCGCTTGGCGTCGGCCTGCTCGGCGGTGATCCGCGCCCGCTCCCAGTCGCCGGCCAGCACGTAGCCGCGCGAGCGTGCGAGCAACACGTCGGCGAACTCCCAGCCGGCCTGCATCTCGCCGTAGAGCGAGGTCGTGAAGCGGCGCCAGCGGTTCTCGAAGGCTTCCCAGTTGGGCACGTCGGGGTCGCCGACCTCCTCGACGAAGATCTCCTTGGCCTTCTCCAGGGGCTGGTACTGGTCGTTCTCCTTGTTGCCCTCCTTGGCGTAGAACTCGAGGTACTTCAGGTAGGGCTCGCGGTAGACCAGCCGCCCGGCCTTGCGCACCGTCTTGAGCTCCTCCGGGATGCCCCCCTCGCCGGTGATCGGCGGGCCGTACACGCGCCGGTCGTTCTCCTCGTAGTTGAGCAGGAAGTAGACCAGCGCC
>JALUVI010000026.1 GCA_027020785.1 Planctomycetota bacterium
GCGGCGCATCGCGGCGCGCAGCGACGACTGGGACGAGCGCCGCCGCGCACTCGAGCGCGCGGCGGCGGTCTGGGGCGGTCTGCTCGCCGCGTTTCCCGACCACGGCGAACTGCCGGCCGAGATCGCGTTCCGCCGCGGCGAGTGCCTGCGCACCCTCGGCGACGAGGGGAGCGCGCGGGGCGCCTTCCTGGAGTGCCTCGATCGCGCTCCGGCCGGCAGCGACTGGAGGATGCGGGCGCTCCTCGAGCTGGCGCGCTCGCATCGGCGGCTCGGCGAGTGGAGGCCGGCCCTGCGCACGTACGGGCGCGCCCTGGCCGAGCCGGGAGCCGACCTGCGGCGCCGCAACGACGCGCGGGAAGAGGCGGTCGAGCTGCTCCTGGAACTCCGCTCCTGGCCGGCCGCACTGGGACTCGCCCTGGAGTGGCGCGCCCACGCCGAGGACCCGGCGGAAGCGCTGCGGGCGGAGGGCGCCATCCACCGGGCGCTTCGCGGGTTGGGCCTCGTCGAGGCGGCGCGGCTGCGGCTCTGGGCGGCGCTCGGGGACGCCTCGCGCAGGCTCGCCCGGGCCGACGGCGAAGAGGCCGAGGCCGCCCGCCGTCGATTGGCCCGCCTGCGCCTGCGCCTCGCCGACGAAGCGCAGTGAGGTGCGGGTGAAGGGGTCAATCCGGCAGGGCGAGGACCACGGCGCCCGCCACGTCGGCGGTGTGGGTCAGCGAGACACGCCAGGTGCGGAGCCCGATGCGGCCGGCGATCTCGGAGGCACGGCCCTGGAGCGCCAGGGTCGGCGGGCGTCCGGGCGTGGAGACCACTTCGAAGTCGGTGAAGGCGACGCCCTCGCTCCAGCCGGTGCCGAGCGCCTTCATCGCGGCCTCCTTGGCCGCGAAGCGGGCGGCGAGGTGTTCGGCGGGGCGCGGTCGGTCGGCGCAGGCGGCGCGTTCGGCGGCGGTGAACAGCCGCGCGAGCAGGCGTTCGCCGCCGGAGGCGAGGCGGTCCGCGAAACGCGGCACCGAGACCAGGTCGAGACCGATGGAGGCCCCGGCGGGCGCTACCGGCAGGCTCATGGCCACGGCATGATAGGGGCTCCATGGGCGCCGGCATCCTCACAGGCCTGAACCCCGAGCAGGAGCGGGCCGTGACCCACCCCGGGGGGCCGCTGCTGATCCTGGCCGGCGCCGGGACGGGCAAGACCCGGACCATCACCCGACGCGTCGCCTGGCTGGCCGAGGCGCAGGGGGTGCCGGCGTCGCGCATCCTCGCCATCACCTTCACCAACAAGGCGGCGGGCGAGATGAAGCAGCGCATCCAGGCGTGGGTGCCGAGCACGGGAATGTGGGTCGGAACCTTCCACGCGGTGTGCGCGCGGATGCTGCGGATGGACCCCGAGCCGGTGGGGCGGACCCGCCACTTCACGATCTACGACGTGGACGACCGGCGGCGGACCCTGCGCCAGCTGATCAAGGACGAGGGCTGGGACCCGCAGGTGTTCCGGCCGGCGCGGTTCGAGGCCATCATCAGCGCTTGGAAGCAGCGGCGGATGGGGCCGGAGGCGGCACGCGACGAGACCCGGTTCCACGGCATGGAGGAGGAGCGCGCGGCGGTGGTCTATGCCAGGTACGAGGACGTGTTGAAGCGCAGCGACGCGCTCGACTTCGATGACCTCCTGTGGAAGGGCCTGATGCTGGTCGAGCACGACGAGCGGAACGCGCGTCGTTGGGTGGACCGCTTCCTCCACGTGGTGGTGGACGAGTACCAGGACACCAACGCGCTGCAGTACGAGCTGGTCAAGCGGTTGGCGGCGGGTACGCGGAACCTCGCGGTGTGCGGTGACCCCGACCAGAGCATCTACTCGTGGCGTGGGGCCGACATCCAGAACATCCTCCGCTTCGACCAGGACTATCCCGATGCCACCTTGGTGCGCCTGGAACGCAACTATCGGTCGGTGGGCAACGTCCTGTTCGCAGCGCAGGCGGTCATCCGCAACAACCGTTCGCGCAAGGAGAAGGACCTGCGCACCGAGCGCGAGGACGGCCCGCCCCTGGTGGTGGTGGACGCGGCCGACGAAGAGGACGAGGCCATGCAGGTCGCCGGTCGCGTCCACCGTTGGGTGGCGGAGGGGACCTCGCCGCGCGAGATCGCCGTGTTCTACCGCACGAATGCCTGCTCGCGGGCCCTGGAGGCGGCGTTCACCCGGCTGCAGATCCCGTATCAGATCGTGGGCGGCTTGGGCTTCTTCGAGCGCCGCGAGATCAAGGACCTCCTGGCCTATGCGCGGGTCGCGGTCAATCCGCGCGACGATGCGGCGTGTGCGCGCGTGGTCAACGTCCCGCCCCGCGGAATCGGCGCGACCACCCAGGAGCGAGTCCGTTCGGTGGCGTCCGAACACGACGAGCCGTTGCTCCATGCGTATCGCCGAGAGGACGTGCGCGCCTCGCTGCGCGGCCCTGCGCGCAAGGGGGTGGCCGCGTTCCTGGCCCTGCTCGACGAGGTCCGCGAGCGACAGCATTCCGCCGAGGGTGCGTTGCGTGCGGTGTTGGAGCGCAGCGGCTATCTGCAGTGGGTCGAGACCCTCGACGCCACGGAGGACGTGGACCGCTCCGAGAACGTGGACGAGTTGCTGGCCTTCGCCCACGAGTACGACCATCGCGAGCAGGGAGGCCTGCGCGGT
The DNA here is from genome assembly GCA_027020785.1 of Planctomycetota bacterium. GTDB lineage: Bacteria > Planctomycetota > UBA1135 > UBA1135 > UBA1135 > JALUVI01. Next base: position 2,666 of record JALUVI010000026.1, read on the forward strand.
TTCCTCGAGGAGATCGCGTTGCTGTCCGAGGTGGACCGCTGGGAGGAGGACGCCGAGCGCATCTCGTTGATGACGATCCACGCCGCCAAGGGGCTCGAGTTCGACCGTGTCGCGGTGGTCGGTTTGGAGGAGGGGCTGTTCCCCCATGCCCGGGCCCTGGAGGACGGGCCGGACGGGCTCGAGGAGGAGCGGCGGCTGTTCTACGTGGCGCTGACCCGGGCCCGCGAGGAGCTCCACCTCTCGCACTGCCGGATGCGCTATCGGACCGGCGCCCCGGGGCCGCAGTCGCCGTCGCGCTTCCTGGAAGAGCTGCCCGAGGAGGTGCTGGAAGGCGGCGGCGCGGTCCGCCAGGTGCGTCGTCCGCTGACCGGCCTCGTGGCGGGGTTGCCCGAGGCGCCGTCGTCGATCGAGGCCGAGTTCGAGGAGGCCGAGGACGCTCCCTACGCGCCCGGTGACCGGGTGGACCACCGCGTCTTCGGAACGGGTACCGTGGTCCGGGTCCTCGGCGAGGGCATGGACCAGCGCATCGTGGTCCATTTCGACGAGAGCGACGCGGAGCGTACCCTGCTCCTCGCCTGGTCCATGTTGGAGCGCCTGACTTGACCCGTCCCGCCTCCGAGTCCCCTGCGCGTCGGCTCGCCGACGCCCTGCTCGCCGCCTGGGTCACCTTCGGCGGTCTCGGATGTGCGCCGTTCGCCAGCGGCAGCTTCGGCACGCTGGGCGGCGTCGCCCTGGCGGCGTGGTTCGCCTGGACCTGGCCCGGACTCTACCTGCCGCTGGTCCTGGCTGCGCTGGTCGTGACCAGCGTCGGCGGCGCCGCCGCCGGACGCTGGGCCGAGCGGCGCTACGGTCGCAAGGATCCCGGCGAGTTCGTGGTCGACGAGGTCGCGGGTTATCTGCTCACCGTGCTTTGGATCACGCCGCCGGGGTGGACCCACCTCCTCGCCGGCTACTTCTTCTTCCGGCTCACCGACGTGCTCAAGCCGCCGCCGGCGCGACGCTTGGAGAGCGTGCCCGGTGGATGGGGCATCGTCCTCGACGACCTGGTCGCCGGCCTCTACGCATGGGTGCTGACCGCGGCCTTCCACTTCGCCTGGGGGAGGTTCGGCGGGTGAGTCAGGCCGAGGTCCGCCGCCCCGGCATGGGCATCGCTGCGCGCTTCACGTTGGGGCTCGGGGTGGTCGCCACCCTGTTCTCGGTCGTCGCCGCGGTCCTCCTGTTGCGCGGGCTCGACCGGCTCGGCGCCGACCTCGAGGAACGTGCGCGGCGTTCCCTCGCCGTCGAGACGGTCCGGTTGCGCTCCGAGGGAGTGACCATTCCACCGGGCACGCCAGTCGTGGAGTCACCCTCGCCCGGCGGCGTGCGCGTCCAGGCCGGCGAGCTGACCCTGCCGGACGGCCAACGGCGGGTGCGCTTCTACCGGGTGCTCGAGCCCGGCTCCAACGAGCCGGTCGCAGTCCTGTTCGCGCCGGAGGAGGCCGGCGCCGACATCGGACGGCGGATGCTGATCCTCATCATCCTG
>JALUVI010000027.1 GCA_027020785.1 Planctomycetota bacterium
TGAACACACCATGAAGCACGAAGCACTCCTCGCCCCCGAAGCCATCATCCTCGATCTCTCCGCGGCCGACGCCGACGGCGTGCTGCGCGAGCTGACCGAAGGGCTGGTCCGGGTCCAGCCGGCATTCGACCCGCACGCCGAGACCATCCGCACCGCACTGGCCGAGCGCGAGGCCCGGGGCAGCACCGGCAGCCTGGGCGTCGCCATCCCGCACGTGCGCCTCCCCGAACTCGAGCACCAGGCGATGGTGCTCGGCATCCATCAGGAAGGAGTGGACTTCGCCGCGCTCGACGGCGAGCCGGTCCACGTCTTCTTCGCCGTGGTCGGCGGTGAGACGCAGGCCGAGGAGCACCTCCAGGTCCTGCGCTGGATCGCGGGCATCGCCCAGCACCCGGACTTCGTCTCCTTCGCCCGCCAGGCGTCGTCCGTCGAGCAGGTCCTGGAGCTGCTCAAGGAGCTGGCGCCCGCCTAGGGTCGTTGAGCGAAGCCCCAGCTCCCGGCGACGAATGCGTCGCCACGGTCGAGGTCGCCAACCCCAACGGCGTCCACGCCCGCCCGAGCCATCGCATCGTGTCCCTGGCCCAGGACTTCGATGCCGAGGTCGAGCTCGAGTACGACGGCCGCCGAGCCGAGGCGCGGAGCATCCTCGCGGTGATGACGCTGGGCGTTCCGCCGGGGGCCGAGCTCCGCATCCGGGCCCGCGGCCCGCAGGCCGCCGAGGCCGTGGCCGCACTGGTCGCCTTCCTCGCCGACCCCGACGGGCCATGAGCGGAGAGCCGACCAGCCGGACCGTGCTCCTGGTCAACGCCCGTGATCCCGAGGAGTTGCGCGTGGTGCGGGTCGAGGACGGCGAGCTCACCGACCTGCGCTGGAGCCCGAGGGGGCGGACCTCCCAGGTCGGCGACCTCTACCTCGGGCGCGTGGCCCGCGTCGAGAGCGGACTCGACGCCGCGTTCGTCGACATCGGCACCGGACGTGCCGGCTTCCTCCACGTCGGGCACGTCCATCCGGCCCTGGCCGATGCCGAAGCCTCGCCCGGGGCGGCCCTGGCCCGTCCGGCGCCGCGCGGCGCGGCTCCGGTCCTGGGACTCGGCGCGGTGGGGGAGGGCGCCGCGGGGGCGCCCGAGGAAGGCGCGGGCGCCGGGCGGCCGACGGACTCCGACGCCTCCGAGGCGGAGGCGCCGCCCGCGGCCGCGGCGGCCACCGACGCGGCGCCGCCGCGCCGCCCGCGGATCGAGGACGTCCTGCGCCCCGGCCAGCGCGTGGTGGTCCAGGTCCTGCGCGACGCGCAGCGCGCCAAGGGAGCGACCCTGACCACCTTCCTCTCGCTGCCGGGGCACGGCCTGGTCCTGGTGCCGGCGCTCGGGCGGGTCGCGCTGTCGCGCAAGCTCCAGGATCCCGAGGAGCGCGACCGGCTGCGCGCACTGTTGGAGGGCCTGGACCGCGGCGGGCTCGGCGTCATCGCCCGCACCCGCGCCGCCGACCTCACCGACCGCCGCCTGCGCCGGGAGTGGACGCGGCTGGTCCGGCGCTGGGAGCGGGTCGTCGCAGCGGCCGAGCACCGCGCCGAGCCCGGGCTCCTGCTGGCGGAGGAGGCTCCGGCGGTGCGCGCCGTCCGCGAGCTGTCGCGCGGCGTGGAGCGCGTGGTGGTGGACGACGCCGAGACGCTGCAGCGCCTGCGCGAGTCCCTGCGGGAGGCCGAGGAGGAGGGCGACGGCGAGGACGGTCGCGGGCTGCGGTTGGAGGCCCACACGGGGGCGCGCCCGCTGTTCGAGGCCTTCGCGGTGGAGGACCAGTGGCAGCGCTGCTTCCGGAGTCGCGTGCCGCTGCCCGGCGGCGGCTCGCTCGTCATCCAGGAGACCGAGGCGCTGGTCGCGATCGACGTCAACAGCGGCGCGCCCGGGGCCACCGCGACCCTGGAGGAGACGGCCTTCGCCACCAACCTCGCCGCCGCGGGCGAGGTCGCCCGGCAGGTGCGGCTCCGCGACCTCGGCGGCATCGTGGTGGTGGACTTCATCGACATGAAGGAGGCGGAGCACCGCCGCGAGGTGGAACGCACCCTGCGCGAGGGCCTGGCCCGCGACCGCTCCCCGCTCAAGGTCGGGCGGCTCGGCGCGTTCGGGTTGATGACCTTCACCCGGCGCCGTCTCGGCACCGGCCTGCCGCGGTCCTTGGAGCTGACCTGCCCGCGCTGCGGCGGCACCGGTCACCTGCCGGCGCATCGCGCCGGGGCGCTGCGCGCGCTGCGCAAGCTCCGGGCCGAGCCCGCTGCCCGGTCCTTTCGGGTCCGGGCCCATCCCGGGGTGGTGGCCTGGCTGCGGGGGGCCGCCGCCGAGGCCCTGGCCGCCGTGGAGGCGGCGGGGGCCGCGGTCGAGTTGGTCGAGGCTCCGGAACTGGCCCCGGGCGAGCCCGTGGTCGCGGCCGACCTCCTTGCTCCGGAGGGGCCGGCGCGGTAGACTGTGCGGCCCTTTCCGAGGAGGTAACCACCGTGTACGCCGTCGTCCGAGACCGATCCCGTTCGCTCAAGCTGGAGCCCGGCCAGGAGCTCTGGGTGGACCACATGCCCCAGGTCGAGCCCGGTTCCGAGCTGGTCTTCGATCGGGTCGAGCTCGTCTCCGGCGACGACGGCCAGGTCCGCGTCGGCACGCCCACGGTGGAGGGCGCCTCGGTGGTCGCCGAGGTCGTCGACCACGTGCGGGGGCCGAAGCTCCTCGTCAGCTTCTTCCGGCGTCGCAAGTCGAGCCGCAGGAAGCAGGGCCATCGTCAGCCCTACACCCAGATCCGCGTCAAGGAGATCCGCGCCTGACGGCGCCCCGAAGCCATGGCACACAAGAAGGGAGGCGGCTCCAGCAAGAACGGCCGCGATTCGAACCCGCAGATGCGCGGCATCAAGCGCTACGGCGGACAGCGCGTGCGCGCCGGCGAGATCCTGGTGCGCCAGTGCGGGACGCGTTTCCACCCCGGCCACGGGGTCGGCATGGGCTCGGACTACACCCTGTTCGCGCTGCGCGACGGGACGGTCGAGTTCCGCTCGCGTCGTCGCGTGGCCGTCGTGCCCGAGGCCTAGCGGCCCCGGGCGGCCCCTTGGCGCGCGAGGACCGCGAGCTCCCCTTCCTCGACGAGACCGAGCTGACGGTCGTCGCGGGCAACGGGGGGGCCGGCTGCGTCAGCTTCCATCGGGAGAAGTTCGTCACGCGCGGCGGTCCCGACGGCGGCGACGGCGGGCGCGGCGGCGACGTGGTGTTGCGCGCGAACCCCCACGAGCGCAGCCTGCACCGGTTGGCGCGCACCCCGCGCGTGGAGGCCCCGGCCGGCGCGCCGGGCGGGCCGCGGCGGCGCTCGGGAGCCGCCGGCGCGCGCGTCGTCCTCGAGGTTCCGGTGGGCACCCAGGTCTTCGACGCCCGGCGCGGCAACCTGCTCGCCGACCTCGACGAGGCCGGCGCCGAGCTGGTGGTCGCGGAGGGCGGGCGCGGCGGGCGCGGCAACGCGGCCTTCGCCACCCCGACCGAGCAGGCGCCGCGTCGGGCCGGGAGCGGCGAGCCGGGCGAGACCCGGCACCTGCGCCTGGTGCTCAAGCTCCTCGCCGACGTCGGGCTGGTGGGGTTGCCGAACGCGGGCAAGACCACGCTGCTGCGGGCCCTGACCGCGGCGCGCCCGCGGGTCGGGGCCTACCCCTTCACCACCCTGCATCCGGCGCTCGGGGTCTGGGAGGACGCGGCCTCCGGCCCGCGCGTCCTGGCCGACCTGCCGGGGCTGGTCGAGGGCGCCGCCATCGGCCGTGGGCTGGGGCACCGTTTCCTGCGTCACGTCGAGCGGAGCCGCTTCCTCCTCCATCTCGTGGATTGCTCGGCCACCGCTTCGCCGCCTCCGGTGGACGCCTGGCGGACCCTCGCCGACGAGTTGCGCGACTACGGGAGGGGCCTGCCCGAACGGCCCCGGCTGCTGGTCGCGACCAAGGTCGAGGACGAGGCTGCCGAAGTCGCCGCCGAGGCGCTGGCGGAGGCCGCCCGAGCCGTCGGGGAGGAGGAGCCGCTGCGGATCTCGGCCGCGACCGGTCGCGGCCTGGACGCACTGCGCCGGCGTCTCGACGCCGAACTGGTCGCCCTGGACCGGGCCTTCGGGGCGCAGGCGGAAGCCGCGGCCCCCGAGGGGCGTCCCAAGGGAGGAGCGGGCTCGCCATCGCCCGAGCCGCCGGCCTAAGATGCCCTGGGTGAACGAGAAACTGATCCGCCTCCTCCTGGTGGCCGTGGGCCTGTCGGCCCTCGGCGCCTTCGGGCTCGAGGTCAAGCGTTTCCTCACCGATCGCGCGTCGTTCTTCCCGGTGGTGGACCTGCGCGGCATCGAGGAGTCCGCCGGAGTGGTGGCGCGCAACGACCGCGGCCATCTGCTGCCGTACGAGGACTACCGCGTGGTCCAGGACCTGAACGTCACCGGCTACGTCCCGCCGCCCGAAGCCGGTGAACTGCCGCCGACGCCGGTCGCGACCGCCTTGTCGCCGAACGACCTGCAGGTCGTCTACGTGCAATACGTCGCGCCGGACTCCCCGGCCAACGCGGCGTGGATCCAATCCCCGGGGGAGCAGGCGACTCCGGAGTCGGTGCCCGGCGACCTCTACCGGGTCGGCGACGTCGTCCCGGTGCCGAACCGCGCCGGGCTCGAGGTGCGGGTCGCGGCGATCCGTCCCGGCACGGTGGTGGTGGCCTGGGGCAGTGACGAGGACGGTGGTGAACTCGAGCTCTCGGTCCCGGTGGATCCGACCTCGCCCGAGGAGATCCTCGGCGGCGAGGGCGCGGCCCTGGTGGCCGCCGAGAGCCGGCCCCGGAGCGCGCCGCCGGTGACGGTGCAGGACGAGCGCGGCGACTTCGTGGTCGGGACGCGCGACGCCGAGTACTTCGAGTCGCTCTCCGAGGAGGAGCTCGTGACCTCGGTGCCGGTGCGCCCGGCGCGCGACCCGCTGTCCAACGAGGTGCGCGGGCTGCGCATCCAGAGCGTGCCGCCCGGTACGCCGTTCGAGCGCCTCGGGCTGCGGCCCGGCGACGTCGTGCTGTCGGTCGGCGGCACGCCGGCCAGGAGCCGCGACCAGCTGCTGCAGGCGATGCGCGACTTCCAGGGGGACGTGATCGAGGTCCAGGTCGAGCGTCTCGGAGCGGTGCGCACCCTGCGCTACCGTCTGCCGCGCCGCTGACTCCGGCGGCGCGTCGGCATGGCGTCGGACACGCTGCTCCTCGACCTCGGCAACACCTCGCTCGAGGCGGCCTGGGCCGACGCTCCCGGCCGCCGCGTGTTCCGCGGCGAGGACTCCGCCGCCTGGACGGCCGCGCTCCGAGCCGCGGCGCCGACCCGGGCGGCGGTGGCGGTCTCGGCCCCGCGGAGGCGTTCCGAGCTCGAGGCCGCGCTGGAGGACGCCGGGCTCGGCGCCGCGGGGCGGACGACGTGGTACGACTCCGACGCGGTGCCGATGGCGCGGCGCAGCCGCGGCACCGGCGCCGACCGATTGCTGGCCTCGTGGTGGGCGTACGAGGAGGCGGGGGGCGGCCCGGTCCTGGTCGCCGACTGCGGCACGGCGTGGACCCTGGACGTCGTGGACGCGGAGGGCGTCTTTCGCGGCGGCGCGATCGGGGCCGGGCTCGGCCTCCAGCAAGCAGCGCTTCGCAGCGCGGCTCCGCACCTCGGTCGTCCGGCGGATGCGGTGCCGGAGGGCGTGCCCGAGGACACCGCCGGCGCGCTCGCGGCGGGAGGAGCCGGCGCCCTGGCTCGGGCGTTGTCGGGGACGGCCGATGCCTGGGCCGAGGTCGTCGGCCCGTTCCGGGCCTGCTTCCTCACCGGCGGCGACGCCGCGCGCCTCGCTCCGCTGCTGCCCGACTGGCGGCGCGTGGACGCCATGGTGCTGCGGGCCCTGGCCCGGCTGGTCGCCTCGGAGGGGGAGTGAGGGGAGGTGCGCTACCGGCTGCTGACCGCTCCGGGGCCTGCGGCGCTCGCCACCTGGCGGCTCACGGGCCCGGCCGAGGCCGTCGCGCGCGCCCTGGGGCGGCCCGTCCCGGCGCCCGGGCGGATGGTGCGGGTCCGTCCGGGGCCGGAGGGGGCGCCGGTGGACGAGGGGGTGGCGTGGCGCACCGCCGCGTCCGGGGCGGAGGGCGTCCGGGAGCGCTCGGTGTCGGCGGCCCAGGGCCCCGAGGGACTTCCGTCGGGCCCGGCACACCCTCCAGGGCCGGCTCCCTCCGCGGACGTGGTCGTGGAACTGCACCTCCACGGTGGTCCGGGCGTCGCGGCCGCTCTGGTCGCCTGGCTCGAGGAGCTCGGCTTCCGGCCCGACGACGGACGGGAGGCGGACCAGGGCTGGCGGGCGTTCCTGCGCGCCGAAGGGCCCCTCGCCGCCCGCGCCCGGCTGGATCACCGAGCGGCCGGCGGCGACGCCGTCCTCGATCGCCTCGCCGCTGCGTCGCCCGAGACCCGGGCCGCGGAGGCTCGGCGGCTGCTCGCCCTCGCCCCTTGGGCCCGCGTGCTCGAAAGGCCGCCGCTCGTCGTCCTCGCCGGCCCTCCCGACGTCGGGAAGTCGAGCCTGTTCAACGCCTGGCTCGGGCGTCGTCGGGTGGTGGTCGCCGCCGCGCCGGGGACCACCCGCGACGTCGTCGAGGAGGGTGTCCTCGTCGGCCGGGGCGAGGAGCGCTTCGCGGTGCGACTGCTGGACACCGCCGGACTCGGGCACGGCGGCGAGGCGGCCGACCGCGCGGCGGCGGCCTGGGCCGAGCGCGTCCGCGCCGAGGCCTGGCGCGTGGTCTGGGTGCTCGACGCCGCGGCGCCGCCGCCGCCCGAGGTCGCCGCCGCGGTGCGTTCCGAGCGGCCGCGGCGCGCCGTCTTCCTCCTGCACCGCACCGACCTCGGCGAGGCCTGGCGGCCGGAGGAACTCCACCCCGGACCCTGGTTGCACGGGTCGGTGCACGGCGAAGGCGGCGCGCTGGTGGAGCGCCTGGAGGCGTCCCTGCTCGCGACCCTGCCGCCGCCGCCGCCGCCGGGGACCTGGCTCCCCTTCGGGGGCGCCGCCCGCGCCCGTCTGCGCGAGTGGGCCGGCGTGAACGGGTAGAATGGACCCGGCATGCCGATCCTGCCGACCCTGGAGGGACTCCACAGCGCGGAATCCCTGGACCGCGCCTTCCTCGAGGCGTTCTACGGCCGCGTCGAGGAGCTGCTCGCCCATCCCGAGGACTTCTCCGGAGCTCTCGCGGGGCGCTTGGTCGGGCTCGTGTTCGAGGAGCCGAGCACGCGGACGCGGGTCAGCTTCCAGGCCGCGGTCGAACGCCTCGGCGGGGACGCGCTGGTGGTCGCCGGCGCCGAGGCGACGAGCCGAGCCAAGGGCGAGAGCCTGGCCGACATGGCGCGGGTCCTCGGTTCCTACGTGGACCTCCTGGTGTGGCGCCACTCCGCGGACGGCGCCTCGCGTCTGGTCGCCCGCCACGCCGGGGTGCCGGTGGTCAACGCCGGCGACGGACGCCTCGGCCACCCGACCCAGACCCTCCTCGACCTGACCCTGCTCCACCGTCGCCTCGGAGCGCTCGAGGGGCGGGTGGTCGGTCTGCTCGGCGACCTCCGCCACGGGCGTACGGCGCGATCGCTGGCGTGGGGGCTCGCGGTCGAGCGGGCCTCCGTCCTCCTCCTTCCAGGCGCCGGGCTGGAGTGGGAGCCGGCCTTCGAACAGCGCCTGGTGGACCGCTTCGGGTTGCGGGTGCGCCAGGTCGTCCACCCCCTGATCCGGGCCTGGACCGGGCGCGACGAGGCGCGGCTGCTGGCTCCTCCCGGCATCGAGCAGCCCGCGCTGTTCCCCGGGGCCTGCGACGGTCTGGAGCGGTTGGACGCCCTCTACCTGACCCGTCTGCAGGACGAGCGCGGCGCCCGCCCGGGGCGGGGCGGATACCCCGGTGTGACCACGGCCCAGCTGCGTGACCCCCTGCTCGCCCACACCCTGCTCCTCCACCCCCTGCCGCGTCGGGACGAGCTGCCGGCGGAGCTGGACGACGACCCGCGGATGGTCGCGTTCGAACAGGCCGCGCTCGGGCCGACGGTGAGGATGGCCGTCCTCCTGTCCATGCTGCGTCCCGACGCCTGGCCGCTGCCGAGCCTCGCCCCGTTGCCCGCAGGCCAGCCCGAGCCCGGTCTCGGCGCCTGCGTCAATCCGAACTGCGTGGTCCGGGCCGAGGGCCTGGCCACCCCATGGCGGGTGGTCGGCGGCAAGCGCCGCCGCTTCCTGTGCGCCCTCTGCGACTCGCAGCTGCCGGTGGACTACGTGGGGTGTCGGACGACGTCGCGGGTCCATCCGGTCCACAGCCAGGCGGCCCAGCGGATCAGCCCGGAGAACCTGCGGCCCTTCCGGGATCGGGAGGAGGCGGTCGCGGCCGGCTTCGCCTGGGGGGGATGAGGGCTCGGCGTGCGAAATCGCACTCCAGGGAGGGGCCCCGCTCCGGTCGGCCTCGCGATCGGTTCCGAGGGGGTGGCATGGGACTTGCCGGTGAGGGGCGTCGGCAGGGAGGCGCTCCCTCCCCGCAGGCCGTAGGATGGTCCGCCCGGTCCGCGTCGGGCCCCCACGAACTCCGTCTACCCACCGTGAACGCCCACCCACAGCGTCGCCTCCTCGGTCGAGCCCTCGGGCTCGGCCTCCTCCTGTCCCTGTCCCTGGTCCCCGCCTCCTGCCTCGGTGGGGGCGGCGGCTCCGTCGCCGGTCTGCCCCAGGAGCTCGGTTTCTTCCTCGACCAGGTGCACTGGGGACGGCTGGTGGACGTGGTGGACGTGGACGGCGACCTCGTCGCCAACGACGTGCTGGTGGACCCCGATCTGATCGGGGACGGGGCCAACTACGAGCTCTCGTTCAACCCGGTCACCGAGACCGAGACGCTGAAGATCCTCCAGCAGCAGGGCACCGCCGCCTTCGACCTGCTCCTCGCCGACGCGCAGGCCAACCTGCGCGAGGTCTCGACGAAGGGCCCCGCCGACCCGCCGCCGTTCGCGGAGGTGCCGCGCAACGCCGCGATCCGGTTGACCTTCTCGCTGCCGGTGGACGCCACGTCGGTGGATTCGTCCACCATCCAGGTGCTGGTCGGCGACCAGCAGAAGATCGGGGTCACGGTGCGCTACCTGGTGCAGAACGACACGGCGGCCGGCATCGGCCGCGTCATCCTCGACCCGACGGTGTCGGCGCTCCAGGCCGCGCAGCTGGCGATTCCCCAGAACTCGGTCGGCTTCCCGGCGTCGGTGAACCCGCTGAACCCGAACCTCGAGATCCGGATCCCGACCACGCCGGACCCGACCTTCGGCCAGCCCGAGGTCCTGCGCAGCGCCAGCGGCAAGCCGCCGTCGCCGCGCGACCCCGAGAAGGAGCCCACGGTGATCGCGGCCAACGGTTCGCTGACGTTGGTCCGGGCGATGCGCACCGGAGGGGCCGCCGACGACTTCTCCGGCTTCCTGCGCGACGAGCGTCGGCCGAACCTGATCGGATTGTTCAGCGTCACCGTGGACCAGGTGGTGAGCGTCACCGGGCGCACCGTGGAGTTGACCTACCACCACGACCTCACGGCCTGCGAGGACATCGCGCCCAAGGTCGGTGACGTGTTCGAGATCGGCAACGCCATCGTGGTCGTCACCGCGGTGCTCTCCAGCGGCAACCCAGCCGCCCTCGACGTCCGCGGACGGCTCGAGAGCGGGGCCTTGAGCGTCGGCGCCACCGGGCTCAACGCCCAGCTGACGACGCGCTACGCGCCGGTGGATGCGGCGCTCCAGCCGTGTTACCTCGAGATCCAGCCGCCGCCGGCGTCACCGCCGACCGGCGGGCTCGACCCATGGTCGTCGGTGACGGTTCGTTTCGACGAACCGGTGGACGAGCTGTCGATGCTCTCGACCAAGACCTTCGTCATCACCTCCTACGAGGACAACGCTTCGCCCAGCACCAAGGAGGAACTCGAGGTCGCGTGGTTCCGGCAGGTGGACACCGACGAGTCGGTGGCCGACTACGTGGACCGCCAGCGCGGCTACGACCTTCGGCTGGATGCCGCCGGCACCAACGAGGCGGCGTCGGAGTGGGGGGGGCGGGTCCTGTTCGGGCCGATCGAGGTCACCGAAGGCAACCGGGCCTTCACGCTGGCCCCACTCGGCGGTTTCTCGGAGATCAACGACGACCCCTTCCTCGCCTTCGCAGTGGCGTTGCGCGACGGCCCCGACGGCATCCGTGACCTCGCCGGCAACCCGGTGGACTTCACCGGATTCGTGGCGGGGACGCCCGGCCAGGCGATGGACATCACCGTGAGCGACGGCAACGGCGGCACCGGCGGCGGGGCCAATGCGCAGCTCCACAACCTCTACTTCGGGCTGTTCGGCGGCGGGTTGGACGAGAACGACGACGGCCTCTCGGAGTACGCCGGTCAGGTCACGATCGCTCCGGGCATGATCGGGGGCCGTCCGCCGGAGCGCTTCTCGCGTCAGGCCGACGGCACCAACCCCACCGTCGGCGCCCGTTCCGTCGGCGCGCCGCAGCGTGACCCGCTCAACCCGGCCGGGGCGGTGACGATGCACGCCTATCGGCCGCAGGACTTCGGCTTCGGCTACCCCGACCCCACCGAGCACAACATGGACATCGAAGGGTTGTCGTGGGCGCCGAACGCCAGCGTGGTCTTCGACGAGACCTTCAACGAACTGGCCCTGGCCCTGGCCCACGCCACCACCCTGCCGGACGAGTCGTTCGACCCGCTGTCGCAGCTTCCGATCTACCCCGGTTCCGGTCTGGTGGCCTCTTCGTTCGACGAGAACATCCTGGGCTTCCCGGCGGTGGACGAGAAGGAGGTCTTCCGGGCGACCTACGCGCCGAGGACCATCAACCTGTACTCGAGCCAGGGCGTCAGCTACCTGCCGTGGCCGAGCTTCTCGACCACCTACACCTGGCGCGACACCGGCATCCCGCAGGACTACCTCGGTGGCGCGACCGATTCGGTCGGTTCGCCCAACCTGCAGTACATCATCGACACCGGCTCGCCGCTGTTCTGGCTGCCGGAGCAGGTGCCGTCGGTGGGCCTCGCCTTGCTGATGCGTTTCCGGTGCTATCCGCAGGCCGACCGCCTCGGCCTGAACCAGTTCACCACCACGCAGATGCAGCCGGCCTCCGCGCTGCCGGCGTTCCGCTTGTTCTCGGCCGGAGGCCAGGACGGTTCGGGAACCTGGTTCCGCGTGCAGCCGGACAACCCGGCCCAGGGGGGGACCGTGCCCAGCGGCGGCTTCCTGCCCGGCGGTGGGCGCACGCCGACCCAGTTCGACACCCTGCTGTACTGGATGAACGCCGACTTCGTGGTCCGGGTCAGCAGGGTCTACACCCACTGGTTCGACCTCGGCTCCCCGCTCGCGCCGGGTTCGGTCCTCGGTGAGATCCTCGAGCCGGACAACCCCCAGCAGCCTTCCGGGACGGAGATCGTGGTGGAGTACCGGGGCTCCGTGCTGGTCGGGCACGGCGGCAACCCGTTGAGCAACCCCTCGCCGCTGACCACCGCAGACCTGCCCTTCGACGGCTATGGGGACAGCATCGGCGTCGGCTCGGTCTCGACGCCCGGCCCCTGGACGGAGGACCTCGCCGACCTCGAGGCCGGCGGTTTCCGTTACGTCCAGGTCCGCTTCACCTTCATCAGCAATGCCGACCTCCAGGTGCAGCCCTACCTCGATGGCCTCGGCATCGCCTATCTCGGCAACTGATCCGCACTGCCTCGCATGAACGCCCTTCGTCGCTCCTCGTTCCTCCTGCGCCTGGCGGCGCTGTCCTTCCTCGTCGCCCTGCCCGGCTGTCTCGGTAGCGGGGGAGGGTCGGCCGACGCCATCGGTCCCGGCAGCGGCAAGGCCTCGTTGTTCCTGGAGGATGCGGTGTGGGGACGGCTGGTGGACGTCCTCGACGTCTCCGGCAACTTGGTGGAGCGGGACGTACTGGTGCGCGAGAGCGTCCAGTCGGACGGTCAGGACTACGAGTTGCGGCTCAACCCGATCACCGGTCGGGAGACGCTGACCATCCTGCACCCGTCCGGCAGCGCCGACTTCGACGCCGCCCTGGAGAGCGCGACCACTGGTCTGGCCTCGTTGCAGGCGAAGGGCTTCGACTCGCCGCCGCCGTTCACCAAGGTGGCCCGCAACGGAGCGGTCCAGCTGGTGTTCTCGGAGTACGTGGATCCGGACACGGTGGACCGCCAGACGATCCAGGTCCTGATCGCCGGCGCCAACGAGACGTTCACCAGTCTCGAAGTCCGTTACGTGGTGAAGAGAGGGGTCGGAGCGGACGGCGCCCCGAAGGGGATCGTGATCGTCGATCCGACGGTGACCGCCCTGGATTCCGAGGAGCTCGGGATTCCGGCGAACGGGATCGGCTTCCCTGCGTCGGTGGACCAGGTGCTGGCGAACGTGAAGATCCGGATCCCGACGACCGTGAACCCGTTCGCCAACCAGACCCAGGTCCTGACGAACGAGGCCGGCAACCGGACCATCGGCATCAAGACCAATGCGGCCGGCGACCAGTTCATCGAGCCGGTGGAGTACCAGGGGCTGGATCCGGTCGTGGTCCGGGCCTTCCGCAGCGGCAACCCGAACGATGCCTTCAACGGCTTCATGACCGACAACATCCGGCCGTCGTTGATCACCACGCTGGAGACCACCATCGCCCAGGTCTCGTCCTTGAGCGCGGTGGTGCGCAGGTTGACCTACCGCATCGATGCCGCCAACTGCCGTCCGCTCACGCCCAAGGCCGGCGACGTGTTCGAGGTGGGGGACGCCATCCTCGAGGTCAATGCCGTGGTCGACGGCTCCGATCCCGAGGCCTACGTGGTGGACGCAACCCTGCTGACCGGGACGCTGAACGCCACCACTTCACCCGCCCAGGGGCGGATCACGACCCGTTACGCCTCGGCCGACTTCGACCTCCAGCTCTGTTTCGTCGAGTTCAGTCCGGAGCCGCAGGAACTGCCCGCGGTGGGAGTGGATCCCTTCGCGACGATCTCGGTGCGCTTCAGCGAGCCGATGGATGCGGCCACGCTTCGCTCCCTGGACACCATGGTGCTGGCGTCGGTCAACTTGAGCGGCACCGGGGACGATGCCGATCGGCCCTGGAACGCCGACGGCAACGGCGAGGCGGTGAGCGACTACATCGATCGGCAGTTGGGATACATCAACGTCTCGACCAACCCGACCAGCAACGGCTCCGGGCGGATCCGGTTCGGCCCGATCGCCGTGGACGGCGACGCCCAGACCTTCACGCTGGCCCCGCTGGCGGGGATGACGGACAGCTTCAACGAGGGGGCCAACCTCTTCTACAACCTCGCCCTGCGCGACGGGTCCGACGGCATCCTCGACCTCGCCGGCAACGTGGTGGACTTCGACGCCTTCGTGGCGGGGAACACCTACCAGTCACAGACCATCTCGCTGGCCGGGGCGATCCCGGACGATCGCTACTTCGCACTGCGGTTCAACGGCTCGGACGAAGACGCCGACCAGGGGGCGGAGTACGCCGGACAGTTCGGCCCATTCCTGGGTGACGGGCGGATGCGCCCGCGTCCGGTGGACCACTTCCCGCGTCCGGTGGACCCGACCAACCCGTGGGTCGGCCAGCGACTGCGCTTCGCCTTCGGGCTGATGACGCCGCTGACGCCCGCAGGCGCGGTGTTGATGACGGTGTATCCCTACCACGTGATGGGCTTCGGCCTCGGCAACGTGGACGAGTACAACCTCGACGTCGAGGGATTGTCGTGGTCGCCCTTCGATGGCGTCGTCTTCGACGACGTGTTCGACCGCTATTCCATCGCCCTGGCGCACTCGAACCGCCTGCCCGACGACTACATCGATCCGAACTCGGGCTATCCGCAATATCCCGACTCGGGACTGCGGCGAGGTGGTTCGACCAAGTTCGACGAGAACATCTACGCCTTCGGCTACGCTCCGGATCCGAGGGACGAGTTGATCGTGTTCGACCGCGACTACCGGATCTCGGACATCAACAAGTACCTCAACGACGGCAGCTACTTCATGCTGCCCTGGCCCGAGTTCGACACCACCTACACCTGGCGCGACACCACCATGCCGAAGCCGGACGGCAGCACGCTGAAGGGCGGCGGCGGCGGCGCCGGCGCTCCGCCCAAGGTGCTCGGGCAGCCCCAGGTGTATCCCAACACCAAGATCCCCAGCATCGGCCTGCCGCTGTTGATGCGCTTCCGCTGCTACCCGCGCGGGCAAGAGTTCGGCTTCAACGGCTTCCAGGTCCAGATCATGGTCGGGTCCTCCGCTCTGCCGGCCTTCCGCGTGTTCTCCGCCGGGGGGCGGGACGGTCAGAACCAGTGGCACCTGGTGCGTCCCGACCTGCCGCCCGAAGGGGTCAGCCCGACCGGTGGCTACAACACCACCACCGGAGCCACGACCAAGGCCTTCGGCCCGGAGCTGTACTGGGGCCAAGTGGACTTCGTGACCCGGATCAGCAGGGTCTACACCCACTGGTTCAGCTTCGGGGGTACGCTCGCGAGCATCACGCCGATCACGGTCGAGCCGTCGCCTTCGCAGCAACTCTCCGGCACCAGCGTCCTGGTCGAGTTCCGCGGAACCGATCTGGTGGACGTCGTCGGCTGCGTGGACGAGGCCGATCCGCTCTCCAGTACCGTGGACTTCGACGCCTACGGTGACTACGAGGGGGCTTGTGGCGTGGTCTCGACCCCAGGAGCCTGGACCAGCGAGGTCTCCGACCTGCTCGCCGAGAACCCCGCCTTCTTCCAGCTCCGCTTCACCTTCGTGTCCAACATCGTCCAGGACCTTTCCCCGCTGCTGGACGCCGTCGGCTTCGCCTGGAACGTCGCACCGTGACCCGCTCCCGCCACTTCATCCTCCCCGTCCTGTCCGCCCTGGTCCTGTTCGGTCTGGGGACCGGTTGCAAGTCGTCCGCCGCTTCCGCCACGGCGTTCAAGGCATTGACCAGCAACGTCAGCGACGGCGACGTCTGGGCGCTCAACCGCCCGATCCAG
Source organism: Planctomycetota bacterium (assembly GCA_027020785.1). Lineage (GTDB taxonomy): Bacteria > Planctomycetota > UBA1135 > UBA1135 > UBA1135 > JALUVI01. The sequence continues at coordinate 15,009 of JALUVI010000027.1, forward strand.
GTCGTCTTCAACAACGCCGTGGACCCGGCGTCGGTGGGCTTCGATTCGGTGTTGATCCGTCCGCGGACGAACAGTTCCGGTTCGCGTCCCGTCCTGGGGTCGTTCGAGCTGAAAGCGGATACCAACGGGAACCCCAACCGGGTCCTGGTGTTCGTGCCGATCTGCCCGACCGACGAACTCGGGACCACGGGCGGCTTCCAGAGCGGCGGTGTCGAGTACGAGCTGCTGCTCCCGACCGAGGAGGCGCCGGGCACGACGGTGCTGCGCGACGTGGACGGTCGCCCGCTGTCGGTCGGACTGACGCGAGTCTTCCGCACCCCGGTGCCCCCGGTGGAGGAGATCTACGTGGACACGGTCAACGGTCCGCCGTCCATCGAGTCCGTGGTCTGGCCCGACGGCCTGAACCTGTTCACCGAGGATCAGGCCTTCGTCACGGTGACCATGGACCAGCCGGTGGACGCCTCGCCGACCAGTCTCAACACCGACAACCTCTTCGTCCAGTATGCGAACGCGAACGGGTTGTTCCCGCCCACCGGCAACGTCGTGCCGGGGACCTGGTTGGTGCACGAGAACTGCTCGCAATCCGCCGTGCTCCTGTTCCAGGTCACCGGCGTGTTGCCCCCGGAGCGTGGGCTGCGGGTGGTCCTGACTCCGAACCTGCTCGACCTCGGGGGCAACGGCCAGAACGCCCCGGTCTTCTCCGATGCGTTCCAGACCCCCAGTCTCGCCGAGGTCTATGCCCGGACCGGCTTCGATCCCGACCAGGTCACCCTGGACGAGTTCAGCGAGCACTTCCTGACCAGTGCGGGCCTCGACCTCGACGCCGACCTCCCGTTGCCGCAGGCGGTGGTCGAGCCCGACCGGGTCGTCGCGGACTTCTCGTATCCCGGTGATCCGGTCCCGGTGGACCAGAACTTCGTGCTGACCGCCTCGCTCGGCGTACTCGAGATCGATACCACGGGCTCCGTCACGGTGACGGACGGTCTGGGGCGCAACTTCGACGTGGTGGAGGGGGTCCTCCAGACCCATGACTTCACCATCGAACCCGGTGCGACCCTGCGCTTGGTCGGAGAGAACCCCTTCGTCCTCTACGCCACCGGCGAGGTCCAGCTGTTGGGCACCCTCGACGCCAGCGGCTTCGACGCCTCGCGGCCGGACGGCGGACGCTTCCACCCCGAACTGCCGGTGCCCGGCGCACCGGGCGCAGCCGGCGGCGGCGAAGGCGGCACCGCTTCATGGGTCACCGACGACTACACCCCCCGCGGGGAGAGCGGGGACGGGCCGTTCGGCGCCGTCGGCCAGGGTGGCCAGGGCGGCGAAGGCGGGGTCCAGCAGGACAACGCCGTCGGCACCGACATCGAGTTCCTGATCGTCGGTGGAGGCGGCGGCGGCGGCTTCGCCCGGACCCGCACCGACGCCGTGTTCTGGGACGCCTGGGGGGTCGAGGACACCCCGGCGACGGCCGATGACGCCGGACCCGATCTGCGCGCCGACAAACACACCATCTTCGATCCGGTGACCGGGGCGATCGACCCCGACACCTACTTCGTCGGCGCCGAAGACGGGCTGCGCGGAAGCAGCAAGAACGGAGCCCCCTTCGGGGCGGCAGCCGGCGGCGTCTTCGGCTTCGAGGACATCCAGTACGACCCCGACGCCGGCAACGACGACGTCTGGGATCCGGCGCAGACCGGCGCCACCATCGACTTCGAGTTCGGCAACCCGACCTTCGGCCCCGATGGGGGGCAGGCCGGTCCGTCCCCCTTCGTGGACCCCGACCCGGACAACGACTTCTTCGGGCAGCGCTACTACTGGAGCGGGGACCCCAACGACGATCCGGTCCTGGTCACCGGTGAACTCACCGCCCCCTGGGCTGGATCCGGCGGCGGCGCCAGTGGTGACGTCCAGACCGTGCTGCGGCGCGACCTCGACGGGGACGGCATCCTCGAGCCCCTGACCGACTTCTTCCCCGACACCCTCTTCCCCTTCGGCACCACGATCAACTACTGGCGCGGCGGCGGCGGCGGCGGCGGCGGCGGTCAGGTCCAGATCCTCGCGATCGGCCCGATCGTCCTGGGGACCGGGACGCGGATCCTCGCCAACGGCGGCAGCGGCAACTCCGGCGAGTCCACCGACGAGTCGGCCGACGGCGCCACCGTGACGCAGGTCTCGGGTTCCGGAGGCGGTTCCGGCGGGCACATCGTGCTGCACTCGGCGACCGGACTCGACCTGTCCGCGATCCCCGTCGGCATCGCGGGCGACCCGGCCGACCCGGACACCTTCTTCGACAACCTGACGCCGGTCCATCTGGCCCAGGCCATCGGTGGGCGGCGCGGCTGGGCCGCGAGTCGGCTGAACGACGATCTCGTCGGCGCCCCCAACTCCTACGACGGCAACTCGACCTTCATGGTCGGCCGCGGTGGGGCGGGAGCCAGCGGCGTGATCCAGATCCACGTGCCGGACCCGATCACCGACATCGCGTTCGAGGCGAGCGTGGACGCCGCATTCAAGGACTTCATGACGGCGCAGGACCCGACCAATCCGGTGATCTCGGATCGGCTGGACCAGTTGCTCGGCCTCTACGCCATTCCGCAGCCCTACGCCCTGATTCCCTTCTTCTCGCCGAAGTCGCAGCTCCAGAGCGTGTGGATCGACACCGGTCTCGCCGGAGAACGCAACCCTGCGGGGG
>JALUVI010000028.1 GCA_027020785.1 Planctomycetota bacterium
CTTGGTCGGTGACGCCGACGCCGCCGCGGCGGGGGAGGAGGCGGCATGAGGTCCTTCCTGGCCCAGTTCCGACGTGAGCTCTTCGGGCTCCTGGTGTCGCCCTTCGTCTACGTCCTGTTGGCGGCCTGGTACCTGTTGAACGGCCTGTTCTTCGCCTTCCTGCTGCGGACCCCGGCCATCCAGAACGACCTCACCCTGCTGCCGAGCTACCTCTTCGGCTCGGGGTTGTTGGTCTGGCTGCTGCTGCCGGCCTTCCCGCCGCTGCTCGCGCTGCGCCTCCTCGCCGAGGAACGGCGCGTCGGCACCCTGGAGCCGTTGCTCACGGCGCCGGTCCGTGACGGCGCCGTGGTCCTCGCCAAGTACTTCGCCGCCTGCGGCTTCTTCCTGTTGTTCTGGGGCGGCGTCCTCCTCCTCTTCGTGGCCCTGCACCTCGCCGGCGCCGAGCTCGACGGGGGCCGGGTGGCGAGCGCCTTCCTCGGCGCCGTCCTCACCAGCTTCACCTTCCTCGCCACCGGCCTGTGGGCCAGTTCCTGGAGCGGCAACCTGGTCCTCGCCGCCGGCGGCGGCGCCGCCCTGAACTACTTCCTGCTGTTCGTGCCGACCTTGTTGGAGCGCGCCCCGGGCGCCCTCGGCGCCGCGGCCCGCTCCGCCCAGATCCCGCGCTTCCTCGACACCGGCTTCGCCGCCGGCATCGTGGACAGCTACGCGGTCGCCTTCCTGGTCGGCGTCGCGGCCTTCTTCCTGTTCCTGACGTGGCTGGCGCTCGGCTCGCGCCGTCTGGTGCCGTGAGCCGCCGTCTCCGACTCCTCGCGTTGACCACGGCGTTGGGCCTCGCGGGCGCCGCACTGCTGGTCTTCCTCCTCGCCGCGCTGTCGCGCCCGTCGCTGCGCCACCGCGCCGACCTGTCGCGGCTCGGGAACTCCGGCCTCGACCCGCGGGCCCGCGCCGCGCTGTGCGCCCTGCCGGAGGGCAGTCGCATCACCGCCTTCCTGTTCCCCGAGAACCCGGCCTGGACCTGGAACGGTTCGGCGGTCTATCCGCGCGCCTTCACGCGGCTGCGCGCCCTGTTGGAAGACGCCCGCGTCGCCTGTGGCGGCTCGCTCGAGGTCGTCGTCTTGGATGCCTCCTCGCCGCTCGCCGCGGTGGAGCGCGAGCGCAACCGCCTCGGCCGCGAGGTCGGCGAGGTGTTGTTCCTCGAGGCCGGCGACGGAGACGCGCGGCGGGTGCTGCGCTTCGAGGACCTGTTCCAGGTCGCCGAACCCAAGCCCGACGGCACGCCGGCGCGGCTGCACGCCGAACGCGTGGCTGCGGCGCTGGAGCGCGCCGCGAAGCGGCTCGGGGCCGGGCGTCTGCCGCGGGTCGCCGTGGTCCAGGGCAGCGGGCAGCGCTCGCTGGACGACCCGACCGGTCTCGCCGGCCTGGCCGGGCTGTTCGCCGACGAGGGCTTGGAGGTGGTGGCGGTGTCGGGGCCCCGCGACGCCGAGGACTGCGACCTCCTGTTCGTGCCGGGGCAGCCGCGCCCGTTCCTGCCCGAGGACCTCGCCGCGCTCGACGCGTGGCTCGACTCCGGTCGTCCGCTGTTCCTGGCGCTCGGCAGCTATGCGCCCGATCCCGTCGTCGCCGCCTGGCGGGAGCGCCTCGAGCGCCGCGGCATCCGCATCGGCGACGGCCTGGTCTGCGCCCCGGTGCGGACCCTGGCCGGGGTGATCGAGGGGGACCCGATCTGCGCCCGCCTCGAGATCCGCCCCGAGCAGGTGGACGACCAGCACCCGGCGACGCGGCGGTTGTCGGTGGCGCGGCGGACCTGGCTGCTGGCGTTGTGCCGTCCGGTCGAGACCGGTCCCGCCGACCCGCCGAACGACTGGAGTCGCTCGCGGCTGGTCCGGAGTCCGGCCGAGGCGTGGGTGGACCGCCCCGGCGGGAGGCCGTTCACCCCGGACCCCGACGAGCGGCGTGGCATCCGCGGCCTCGCCGTCGCCGCCGAGCCGTGGTCGCCCGACCCCGACGGCGGCAACGGCCGCGTCGTCGTCCTCGGCTCGGCGGCCAGCCTCGACGCCGAGGCCCTGCCCTTCGCCTACGATCTGGTGGCGTCCGCGCTGCGCTGGTTGCTCGGCGGCGAGGTCCAGGACTACGAACTCGTGGCCACCCGCGAGTTGCCGTTCCGCCCCGACCAGCGGCTCCAGGCCCGACTCGACGCCTTCTCCGTGACCCTCCTTCCGCTCCTCCCCTTGCTCGCCGCCGGCTGGCTGGCCTGGCGGCGCCGTCGCCCGTGAACCCGCGCCGACTGCTCGTCCTCCTCTGCATCCTGGTCGCCGCCGCCGCCGGCGCGTGGTGGTTGCAGGACCGCCTCGCCGACGAGGACCCCCTGCGCCGCGACCTGGAGGTGCCGCCGGCCTCGGAGCGTCCGATCCTGTCCGGGGATCCGGCCCGGGCCGCACGGATCACGGTGGAGCGTCCGCGCTACGGGCAGCGGGTGCGCGTGGTCCGCGACGAGGAGGACGGCGTGTGGCGCCTGGAGGAGCCGATCCGCGACTGGGCCGAGCCGGCGGTGATGCGCAACGTCTTCCTCGCCCTGTGGGGGGAGGACTGGCGCGAGGCGCCGCCGGAGTGGGAGGGGCAGAGCGACGCCGACCTCGGATTGGCTCCGGCCGCTCTCGTGGTCGAGGTGCGCTACGCCGACGGCGACGCGGAGGTCCTGCGCATCGGCGCGCTCGACGCCGCCGGCGCCTTCCACGCGGCGGAACGCAACGGCGAGCGGGTGCGGGTCGGCGAGGGCGTGATGAGCCGACTGAACCGCGACCTGGCCACCTGGCGCGACCATCGCCTCCAACCGCTGCCGGCGCCCGCGGTGCACGAGGTGGTCTGGGAGCCGGAGGACGGCGAGCGGATGGTGTTGCGCCGCCGCGGCGACCACTGGCTCATCGTCGAGCCGTTCCGGGCCCCGGCCGACGAGCGCCAGGAGCCGCGCATCGAGCAGGCGCTGGCCGCCCGCGCCGAGGTGCTGGGCGCCGAGGCCGACCCCGACCCGGAGACCCTCGGGCCGCGGGTGGCCGAGCTGACGGTGCGCGGCTCCGGGCACGAATTCGTCCTCGACCTGCATCGCGTCCAGGCGCTGGCCAGCCACCGTGCCTACGCCATGGAGTGGAACCCGCGCGACTTCCAGGTCTTCTTCGACGGTCCCGAGGCGCTGCGCAGCCCGCGCCTCCTCGACCTCGACCTCGGCACGCTGCAGAGCATCCTGATCGAGCGCGACGGGGTGCGCGCGGTGTTCCGCCGCAGCCCGAACGGCTGGCGCCTCGTCGGCGGCGACGAGCTGCCCCCCGAGGAGCGGGCCTACGTGGACGCCCTGGCCCGCCATGCGCGGCGGCAGGAGGTCGGCGAGACGGTTCCGCGACCGGAGCGCCCGCCCGACGGCCGCGCCTGGTTCTCCATCTCGCGCGAGCCGCGCCCCGAGCGCGACGAGGGCATCGCCCTGCTCGAGTGGTGGCGCGAGCCGGACGGAAGCACCGTGGTGGCCAGCGGAGAAGGCGGCCGGGTCACCCCGAGCGAAGTGGACTTCGACCTCGGGGTGACCGACCTCTTCCGGCGCCTCGGCCTGACCGCTGTCGACGGCGACTGAGTTCGTTGCCGCCGACTGCGGTCAGGGCATCAGGTTGGGGTAGATGGAGACGATCCCAGTGTCCGGAAGGGCGACCGCGAAGTCGGGCTTGCCATCGCCGTCGAAGTCGGCGGCCACCACGTCACGCGGCGTCCGCGGCGCGTGGAAGAAGAGGACCGGGCGCATCGCGATGCCGCCGACTCCTCCTTCCCCCGTGAGCACGCCAACGGAATCGGTCCACTGCTGGGCCACGAGGAGATCGGGGATGCCGTCGAGGTTCGTGTCGGCGACGTCGAGCCCGCCGGGGCGGACGCCGACGGGATGGTTGTCGCTGAGGGTCAAGCCGCCGGCGCCGTCCCCTTGCAGGATGGTGAGTTGGGCGGAGCCGTGGTCGTTCCAGGCCAGGTCGAGGTTCCCGTCCACATCGAGGTCGGCCCAGAGGATGCCGGTGGGGCGTCGTGCGGGATGGGATGCGGCCAGCGTGAAGACCCCGCTGCCGTCGTTGGCGAAGATTGCGACCAAGTCGTCCTCCGAAAGCGACAGTGCGACGTCGAGGTCCCCGTCTCCGTCGAAGTCACCGAGGTCGAGGTCCCCCTGCAGGCCCGGGTTCGGCGTGGTGGTTTCGTTGGCCGGGCCGAAGGTCCCGTCACCGGCGCCCATCAGGGTGAGGAAGGCGCCGCCGTCCAGGCTGGCGACGACGAGGTCCGGGATGGCATCGCCGTCGAGGTCGCCCACGGCCACCGCCGAGGGATGATGAGTACCCAGGGCGGCTTGCGTGGCGGAGCCGAAGTTCCGGGCTCCGAGGCCGAGGCGCACCGAGACGCTGGTGGTGTCGGCGTCCGCAGTCACGAGGTCCAGGAGCCCGTCTCCGTCCAGATCCGTGACGTCGACGTCGAGGGGGCGTGCCCCCATTGCCAGGAGCCCGCCATCGGTCCAGGAGCCGCCGGCTTCGTTCCAGAGCAGGCGCACTCCGTCGCCGGCAGCGTCGGCGGCGGCCAAGTCGGTCCAGCCGTTGCCGTCGAGGTCGGCAGCGGCAAGGCGGACCGGTCGTCCACCCACCACGAGGTCGTTGCGGGGAAGGAAACGCCCGGTGCCGTCACCGTACAAGGTGGTGCTGACATTCTTCGAGATCCAATAGCCGGAGATGTCGAGGTCGCCGTCGCCATCGAGGTCGACCAGATTGAAGTAGGAGAAGCGCATTCCCACGTCCTGGGGGACGACCGAGAACCCCCCGGGATCGTTGCGGAAGATCCGGAGCTCGCCGCTGGTCAGCGTAGCGACGACGTCGGGGTCGCCGTCGCCATCGAGGTCGCCGGCCTCGACGTGCGTGATGTGATCACTAGCGCCGAGCAGGTAGTCCTCTGCGACGAAAGTTCCGCCACCTTCGTTCCAATACACCAACAGGGCATCGGCTGGGAGGTCACTTTCGGCCACCCCGACGTAGATGTCGAGATCTCCGTCACCGTCGAAGTCGGCGAGACCGGGGGCAACGGGCCTCACCAAGTTGATGGAGTCGGGAATGAGCTCCCTCGTGGAGCTTCCTGCGACATAGTAGACGAAAAGGACGTCGTAGCCGTAATGATAAACGCTCCACAACGCATCGAGGCGGCTGTCCCCGTCGATCTGCAGGAAGTCGACGAGTTCGTAGAGCCCTGGAGAGCCGTAGGGGCCCATGCGGGGGCCGGGGTAGGGATCGTTGTCGAACACGCCACCACCGAAGTTCTCGTGCCGTTCGAAGTAGCTGAAGTACTCATCGGTGACGTAATCGTAATCCACGATGGTGATCACCAAGTCCGGGAGACCGTCCTGGGTAAAGTCCACGAGTCCGAAGTCCAAAGAAGACGAGTCGATGCCGCTGGAAGTGGTGGTGAATGCGATGCCTTGGACGACGGTCCAGACGTTGCCCGGGAACTGGAGGTATTCCAGGATCGCGTACTCGGTCCGCGTGGGGAACAGTCTCGAGCGCTGCACGACGGTGACTCGGTCGTCGAGTCCGTTTCCGTCCACGTCCGTCACCGCAAGGGTATATCCCGAGTCCCAGGAACTTGGTAGGGGAGTGACATGGCCGCCGGGACGGACGACCCCGTAGCCGGTGTTGAGCAGCACTTGGCCGGGTAGCGACCTGGTCAAGAGGTCCGGGTCACTGTCACCGTCGGCGTCCCCGACGAAGACATGAATCGGTTCGAGGACCTGATGGGGGAACGGGGCGTCTGGGGCTTGCGCGCAGACGAGGAGAGAGGATGCAATGAGGGCGCTGAGCATGCGATCAACCTATACCTTCGAAGCGAAGCCGTCAAGGCATGAGGCGGGGGCGAGGCTCATCGACAGCAGGAAGCCGAGGGCCTGGACCCTGGCCACCGCCCCGGTACTGGAATCCCAGGGGACCGGGACGCCGGTCCCAAGCGGGAGACCGGGTTCGGACTTGGCGGCTGGCGGGCGAGGGAGGCAGGGAGGAGGAAGTGCGCCGGGCTATCCTCGGCTCCGCTGTCACAGCCCCGGGTGACGCCAGACCGCGCGGCCGTCCTCGAAGCGCACGCGGCCGGCGAGGACGTGGCCCAGAGCTTCCGGGTAGGCCCGTTTCTCGGCCTCGAAGACCCGAGCGGCGATGGTCTCGGCGTCGGCGCCTTCGGGCAGGGGTACGGCCTGGCGCACGATCACGGCGCCCTGGTCGTAGCGGTCGTCGGCGAAGTGGACGGTGCAGCCGCTGACCGCTTCGCCCCATGCCGCGACCGCCCGGTGGACGTGCATGCCGTAGCAGCCGCGGCCGCCGTGCGCCGGGAGCAGCGCCGGATGCACGTTGAGCACGCGCCCTTCCAGTTCGGGCGGGATGGGGAACAGGCTCAACCAGCCGGCGAGCAGCACCCAGTCGGGGCGGGCCTGGCGCACTGCGGCGAGGAGCGCCTCGCGCCGCGCCTCCGGGTCGGGATGGGTGGCGCGGCCGACCACCACGGTCGGCAGTCCGAGGCGCCGCGCCCGCGCCTCGGCGCCGAGTCCGGGCTTGGAGAGGACGACGAGCTCGATGCGCGCCGGCAGCCCGTCGGCGGCGATGCGCTCCGCCAGGTTCTCCAGGGTGCGCCCGCCCCCGGAGGCGCAGACGACGAGGCGCGCCGGTTCGTTCACGGTTCCAGGCCGTAGTCGGTGCCGGCGTCGGCGCACCACGCCGTGACCAGCGAGAAGCGGGCGAGGAGACGGTCCAGGAGCTGCAGCGCCAGGTAGTCGTCGCCTTCGGCGAGCGCCCGGAACACGGCGCCGAGTTCCTCCAGGGCGCGCCGCTCCGCGGCGACGGCCTCGGGTTCGTCGTCGGCGGCAGGGGCGGCGGCCAGCCAGGCCTCGACCCGCGCCGCGAGTTCGGCGGCCCGCGCCGGGTCGGGCGGGGCGGAGGCGAGGTCGGCGCAGCGCACCGCGAGGTCGCGCGCCGCGGTGGCGAGGATCCACGCGTTCCGCTCCGCGGGTGAGGCGGTCTCGGCCAGCCCGACCAGCGAGGCGAAGGCTTCGGGGTCACGGTAGTCGGCCCAGGACACCCGCCGCTCGACCCGCTCGCCGCGGACCTGCACCAGCATGCGCACGCCCTCGTCGTCGGCGTCGAGGGCGAAGCCGCGCTTGTGTTCCTTCGGCTCCACCATCGCGATGCCGTCGTCGCCGCTCGCAGCGAGGCGCCGCTCGAGGGCCCCCCGCGCCGCGGCGGCGAGGTCGAGCAGGGCGGCGCCGCGCTCCAGCGCGGCGGCCAGACCGGCGTGCTCGGCGGCGGCGGCGGCGGCGTGGAGCGCCTTCGCCGCCGCCTCTGGGTCGCCTCGGTCCAGGGCGGCGGCGACGTCGCCGGTCAGGACCCGGTGGGCCGCGGCCAGTTGCGCGCGGAACGCGGCCCGTCGCAGCGCCTCCTCGGCGGCGCGGGCGGCGGACTCCATCGCGCCCGTGGCCTCGCCCCAGGGGAGCGGGGCCGCGGCGGCGCCGAGGTCGGACAGGGCCGCGGCGGCCTCGTCACGCACCGCCGCCGCCGCTGCGAGGTCGCCGGCGTCGAGCGCGGTCTGGTGGCGTCGCCCGGCCTCCGCCAGCCAGGCGTCCGCCGCGGCCAGGACCTCGTCCCCGAGCGGCGCGCGCAGCTCTTCGGGGAGGTCGGCGGCTTCCACCGCCGCGAGGGCCGCACCGAAACGGTGCGCCGCCATGAGGTCGTCGAGCTCGGCCCCCAGTGCGGCGGCGCGCTCGCGGGCCTCGGCCAGGGGGTCGGTCTCGGCCGCTGCTGCGGCGGCCGCGGCGGCGGCGGCTTCCTCGGCCAGTCGGTCCAGTTCGGCGCGGGCGCGCGCCGCGAACTCCGAGTCGGGGTGCTCGGCGAGGAAGGCCTCGAGCGCCGCCGCCTTGGCCTCGGAGGTCGGCTCGGCCAGCGCGCGGGTGAAGGCCAGCTCCTCGGCCAGGGCCTCGCGTTCGGCTTCGGCGGCGGCGTCCGGCGCGGGCTGGCGGTACTCGACCACGCGCTCCGGCTCGGCCGGTTCGGGCCGGCGCAGGGCGAAGAAGGCGGCGGCGCCGAGCGCGGCGACCACGACCACCCCGCCGAGGACGAGCGGCACACGCGAACGCTTCGGCGCCAGCACCTCCTCGGCCGCGGCGAGGAACTCGCCGGCGGTGTCGGGGCGTTCGTCCGGCGACTTCGCCATCAGCCAGGCCACGAGGTCGTCCACCTCGGCGGGGGTCTCGGGGGCGTGCTCGCGCACCGAGGGGATCGGTGCGTCGCGGTGGGCGCGGAGGATGTCGCGCACCGAGGAGCCCGAGTACGGCGTCTCGCCGGTCAGCAGACGGTAGAGCGTGCAGCCCAGCGAGTAGAGGTCGGCGCGGTGGTCCACGGCGCCGGAGCCGACGCACTCCGGCGCCATGAAGTGCGGCGTGCCGCCCGCCGACTCGCGCTCCAGCATCTCGCGGGTCGCCGCCATGCCGAGGTCGGCGAGCTTGACCCTGCCGTCGGCCGCCACCATCAGGTTGTCGGGCTTGACGTCGCGGTGGACCAGTCCGTGCTCGCGCGCGAAGTCGAGCGCTTCGGCGGCGTCCATGGCGCAGCGCAGCGCTTCGTCCCACGGGAGCGGGCCCTCGTCGCGCAGCCGCTCCTCGAGCGAGCCCCCGGGAACGAGCTCCATCGCGTAGTACAGCAGCCCTTCGGACTCGCCGAAGTCGAAGACCTGGACCAGGTGCGGATGCGACAGCCGTCCGGCGGCGATGGCCTCGCGGCGGAAGGACTCGCGGGCCTCCGGTTTGCCCGCCGCGACCTCGGGGTCGAGCACCTTGAGCGCGACCTCGCGCTCGAGGCCTTCCTGCAGCGCACGGTAGACGCGGCCGACCGCGCCCCGGCCGAGCACGCCGAGCACCCGGAAGGCGCCGAGGGTCCGCCCGACCAGGGGATCGTTGCGCTCGGCGCCGCCCGACAGGCGCAGCTCGCCGCGCTCGCCGCCCTCGGTGAGGAAGGCGACCGTCTCCCCCGGCGCCAGGTCCACCCGACCGCGTCGCGTGCCGTCGGCGGTCTCGAAGAGGACGCCGCCGCGGGCCTCCACCCGGAAGCCGCCCGAGGCGTCGGGAAGGGGACGCACCACGATGCCGTCGCGGGCTCCGGGGTCGCGCCCGGCGCGTTCGAGGCGGCCGTCGTCCAGGACCAGCGGCAGGGCGCCCGCCGGCAGGCGGACGGCGCCCGATGCGCCGCTCCCGTGGAGCTTCCAGTGCAGGCGGTCGGCCACGTTCAGGGTGTCGGCGGGGGCGGGAACAGCGCGCGCCCGATGCGCACCAGGGTAGCCCCTTCCTCGACCGCGACGGGGAAGTCGTCGCTCATCCCCATGGAGAGTTCCGGGCGCGTCGGCAGCAGGCCGCGGTCGGACAGCGCCTCGCCGAGCTCGCGCAAGCCGGCGAAGGTGGCTCGGAGCTCGGCCTCGTCGGCGCCGGCCCGGGCCAGGGTCATGAGCCCGCGGGCCTCGAGGTGGGGGAGCTCCGCGACCCTCTTCGCCAGCGCCTCCAATCGCTCCGGCGGTGTCCCGTAGCGCCCGTCCTCGGGGTGGAGGTTCACCTGGAGCAGCACCGGCAGTCGGCGTTCGACGACCTGCACCGGCACCTCGGGGTCGGCCAGGGCGCGCTCCAGTCGCTCGGCGGTGCGTTCCTCGCCGACGGTCTGCAGCACCGACAGGAGGCGCAGCGCGCGCCGCACCTTGCGCCCCTGGAGCGGTCCGATGCCGTGCCACTCGGCCTCGGGCAGGACGGCGTGGTGCTCCTCCAGCGGCTGGACCCGGTTGTGGCCGAAGCGGCGGTGGCCGGCGGCCCAGGCCTCGCGCAGGGCGTCGGCGTCCGCGGTCTTGGCCACCGCCACGACGGCGACCTCGTCGGGGTCGCGCCCGGCGCGCGCCGCCGCCTCGGCGATGCGTTCGCGCACGGCGCGGAGTCGGTCGGCGAAGCCCATGGTCGGCCCTGGGGTGGCGCGGGCCGAACGGCCGTAGAATGCGCCGTCCTCCCTCGCAGGAGCGCCCCATGATTCTCGGAGTCCCCAAGGAAATCAAGCCCCAGGAGGCGCGCGTCGCGCTGACCCCCGGAGGCGCCCACGCCCTGGTCGAGGCCGGGCACGTCGTCCTGGTCGAGCGCGGAGCCGGTCTCGGCAGCGGCTTCCACGACGCCGAGTACGAGGAGGCCGGAGCCCGCATCGTCCCGGATGCCGACGCCGTCTTCGCCGAGGCCGAGCTGGTGCTCAAGGTCAAGGAACCGCAGCCGGTCGAGATCGCGCGGCTGCGGCCGGGGCAGGTGTTGTTCACCTACCTCCACCTCGCCGCCGACCGCGCGCTGACCGAGGGGTTGATGGCGAGCGGCGCCCACTGCTTCGCCTACGAGACGCTCGAGGTCGGCGGGCGCCTGCCGCTGCTCACCCCGATGTCCGAGGTGGCCGGGAGGATGTCGGTGCAGGAAGGGGCGAAGTACCTCGAGAAGCCGCAGGGCGGCCGCGGCGTCCTGCTCGGCGGTCTGCCCGGTGTCGAACCGGCGCAGGTCCTGATCGTCGGCGGCGGCGTGGTCGGCACCCAGGCGGCCTGGATGGCGGCCGGCCTCGGCGCCCAAGTCACCATCCTGGACGTGGACCTGGACCGCCTGCGCCACCTGGAGGAGGTCATGCCCGCCAACGTGACCACGGTGTACTCGGACCGCAACGCCATCCGCGAGCGCCTGCCGCGCACCGACCTCCTGATCGGGGCGGTGCTCGTGGTCGGCGCGCGCGCGCCCAAGCTGGTGTTGCGCGACGACCTCGCGCTGATGCCCGACGGCGCCGTCGTCGTGGACGTCGCCGTGGACCAGGGCGGCTGCGTCGAGACCTGTCGGCCGACCACGCACGAGGAGCCGACCTTCGTGGTGGACGGCGTGCTCCACTACTGCGTCGCCAACATGCCGGGCGCGGTGCCGCGCACCTCGACCTTCGGCCTGACCAACGCGACCCTGCCCTGGGTGCGGCGTCTCGCCGACCTCGGGCCGATGCGCGCGGTCCTGGAGGACCCGGCGCTCGCCGGCGCCGCCAACGTCCTCGGCGGCGAGCTGGTCCACCCCGCGGTGGCCGAGGCCTTCGACCTGCCGTGGCGTCCTCCGGCCGAGGTCGCGGGCGCGCTCCTGGCCGGATGACCCCCTTCCTCGTCCTGCTCGTCCTCGCCCTGATCCAGGGCCTGACCGAGTTCCTGCCGGTGAGCTCGAGCGGCCACCTGGTCCTGGGGCGCGCGCTCCTACCCGGCGGCGACGTGCTGGCGGCGAACGGCAGCGTCGAGATCTGGCTCCACCTCGGCACCCTGCTCGCGGTGGTCGCCTATTACCGGCGTGAGCTGCGCACCCTGGTCCTCGGCGTGCTCGGTCTCGGTCCCGACGCCGCGGCCGAGCGTCGCCTCGCCCTGTTGCTGGTGGTCGCGAGCGTCCCCGCCGCCGTGGTCGGCGTCGGCTTCGAGCACGAGTTGACCGCCGCCTTCGCCGACCCGGAGATCGCCGCGGCGGCGTTGGTCGCGACGGGGCTGGTGCTTTGGACCTCGCGTCGGCTACCGCTGACCGGGCACGACCTCCGTCACGTGCCGTTCCAGGCGGCGCTGGTCGTCGGCGTCGCCCAGTCGCTCGCCATCCTCCCCGGCATCAGCCGCTCGGGCGCGACCATCGTCGCCGGCCTCGCCGCCGGTCTGTCCCTCGAGGCCGCGGCCGCCTTCAGCTTCCTGCTCGCCATCCCCGCCATCCTCGGCGCGGGCCTGCTCGAGGCCGACGCCTTGCTCGAGCCCGGCGGCCCTCCGCTCGCCTCCATCCTGGCGGCGGTCGCGGTCAGCGCGGTGAGCGGCTTCCTCGCCCTCGGTCTCCTGGTCCGCCTCGGGCGCAGCGGACGGCTGTGGACCTTCGCGCCCTACTGCTTCACGGTGGGGCTGTTCGCGCTCCTCGTCCTCGGCCTGTCCGACTGACCGGCGCCGGGGCGCGCGGCGACGCGCCCTCAACCGCCGCGGCGGAAGGAACGCACCCAGGCCTCGAGCTCGGGCCCCGGGCAGGCGGTGTCGCGGAAGGCGTCGTGCGGATAGACGTGGTCCGGCGTGATGTCGTAGGCGGCCATCAACGCCCGAACGAGGCGGCGCAGGGCGGCGAACTGGGCCGGGGTCGGGTGCTGCGCCGGGGTGTAGGCCGCGCCGCGGGACGGCTGGGCCACGAAGTTGCCGAGCAGGGCGATGCCGACGTTGCCGCGGTTCAGTTCCGAGTTGCCGGCGTGGGCGCCCTGGGCGGTCAAGGGGCGTCCCTCGATGACGCGGCCGGCCGGGTCGATCAGGAAGTGGTAGCCGACGTCGGCCCAGCCCTTCGCCAGGTGGGTGCGTTGGATGTCGCGGACCTCGCGCAGCGCCGTCGGCAGGGAGTCGTCGGCGATGGGCTCGGCGGTGTGGTGGACGGTGATGCGCCAGGGCCGCTCCATCGGGTCGTGGTTGGCGCGCAGGGGGGCCGCACCCCAGGCGGAGCGCGGCACGTCGGCGAAGCCGATGCGCGGCGCCGAGGCGGCCACGGCCTGGGGGCCGGTGACGCCGGCCGCCTCCAGGAAGGGGCGCATGCGCGCCGCGACCTCGGGGCCGACCGAGGCGGAAGGCGCCGCGCCGAGTTCGCCGAGCACCCAGGCCACCTCCTCGGCGGCCGGGGCTTCCAGTCCGGGCAGGGCCTTGCGCAGGTGGGGGACGCCGAGGTCGGGTTCACCCTCGAGCAGCCAGCTCAAGCCGATGGCGCGCTCGGCCCAGGCGGCCTCCTCCAGGGAGAGGTCGCCCCCGAGCGCCTCGTAGGCGTCGAGCCGCGCGCCGCCCGGTCGGTCGAGTGCCAACTGCAGGTCGGCGGTGGCGAGGAGGGCCTCGCTGCGCGCGTCGGCGGGCAGGGCCGGGAGCCGGTCCCGCCACCACGCGAGCCGGGCCTCGGGGTCGAGGTCGCCCGGCGGCGAAGGCGCCGGCGCCGGCAGGGCGACCGGGGTTGGGGGCTCGGCGGCGCGGGGTGCGGCGCAGGAGGCGAGGAGGGCGAGGCCTGCCAGGAGGGGGAGGAAGGGTGCGAGGGGACGCATGGTCGCGCGGCACGGACCGGACATGGCGGCCAGCCTAGCCCTGGAGCGGCCCCATTTCCAGGAGGAGGCGCATCCCGGTCGGAGCCCCTAGGATGGGAGCGTGGCACGATTCTGGGTCCTGGAAGGCATCGACGGGACGGGCAAGTCCACCCAGGTGGAGCGCCTGGCCGCGGCCCTGCGCGCGCGCGGGCGGGACGTGCTCCAGGTGCGCGAGCCGGGCAGCACCGAACTGGGGGAACGCCTGCGGGCCCTGCTGCTGGACCCGGGCCGCGGCGCCTGGGACCCGAAGGCCGAGGCCCTGCTGTTCTTCGCTGCGCGGGTGGAGCTCTTGCGCGAGCTGGTCGCTCCGGCGCTCGCCGCCGGCCGCGACGTCCTGTGCGAGCGGTTCACTCCGTCCACCCTGGCCTACCAGGGCACCGACGAGGACCGCGTCCGCTTCGTCCTCGCGCTGGAGGACCTCTGCGTTCCTCCGGAACTGCGACCCCACCGCGTGGTCCTCCTCGACCTGCCGCCCGAGGAGGCCCTGCGGCGCGCCCGGCGGGTGGGGGAGGCGGCCGGGCTCGAGGCCGACGCGATGGAGCGCCGCGGCCTCGAATTCCTGACCCGGGTGCGGGAAGGCTACCTGCGCTACGCGCGCGAGCGTCCCGAGCGCACCGTGGTCCTGGACGTCCGCGGTCTGGACGAGGACCAGGTCGCGGCGCGTCTCCAGGAGCTCCTCCTCGGCGCCGCCGCCGAGGCCGAGGCATGACCGCGGCCGCCGCCGCAGTGCCCGCCGCGTTCGCGGCCGCCGCCGCGCGCGGGGTGCTCGCCGATTCCACCCTCTTCGTCGCTCCTTCCCGCCGCCGCCTGCGCGAGGCCGCGCTGGCCGCCGCGGCCCTGGTCCTCGGGCGGGACGACCCCGCCTCGCACCCCGACTTCGTCCTGTTGGATCCCGAGGCGCTGGGGGTGGACGGACTGCGCGTCGAGCACGTCGCCCACCGCAAGGACGGGGTGCCCAGCCTGGAGGACGCCCTCCGCTACCGGCCCCGGCTCGGCGGGCGGCGGGTGGCGGTGCTGCTCGACGCCGACCTCATGCTGGCCGACGCGCAGGGCGCGCTGTTGAAGACCGCCGAGGAGCCGCCGCCGGGCACGCACCTCGTGCTCACGGCGACCGATCCCTCCGCGCTCCTGCCGGCGCTGCGTTCGCGTTGCCGCCTGCTGCGGCTTCCGCCGCTCGACCCCGAGACGGCGCGCGGACGGTTGGCCGCGCTCGGCCTGACCGAAGAGGAGGCCGCCCTCCTGACCCGCGCCGTCGGCTCGGCGGAGGCGGTCGAGGACCTGGCCGACGACGAGCGGGCCTTCTTGCTGGAGCGGGCCCCGGCCTGCGCCCGCTGGCTCGCCGGCGCCGACCCCGAGGCCGGGTGGTTGGCGGCCGACGAGGCGCCGGGACGGCTGGCCGAGCAGCGCCGGCGCGCCATCCTCCTGCTCCAGGCCGCCCTGGGCTGGTCGCTGGCGGCCCGGCCCGACCGCCCCCCGGCCGAGGTGGACCCGCTCCTCGAGGCCCTCGGCGACCTTCGCGGCAACGTGACGCCGACCCTGGTCCTGGGCCGGCTGCGCCGCCGCTTGATTCAAACGGGCGTTCGGTCCGTGTGAGCACCCCGAGGAGGGGGCCCTCGCGCCGATATCATGGGATTCCGGGATTCGGTGGAAAACTCCCGGGCCGCCGACCGATTCCCCGAGAGCCTCCCATGGACGACCGCAAACTCCAGCCCCTGATCCGGGAGATCCGGGCCCTCCACGACCAGCGCTACGCCGAGGCCGCGTACCTGTTCGTGCTCGAGGCGCTCGACTACACCCTCTTCCTCCACGGCAAGTCGCAGGCCGGCGGCGAGCAGCGCCACGTCAACGGGCGTGAGCTCCTCGAAGGCATCCGTCGTTACGCCGCCGAGGAGTTCGGCCCGCTGGCGCCGTTCGCCTTCCGCTCGTGGGGGGTGCACCGCACCGACGACTTCGGCGACATCGTGTTCCAGATGTGCGAGGCCGGGCTGCTCAACGCCTCGGAGGACGACCGCCCCGAGGACTTCGCCGACGCCTTCGACTTCGAGGAGGCGTTCGCCCTGCCCGGTTCGGTCCAGGGCAGTTCCTGACGCGCCGGCTCCGTGACGGAACGAGACGACCGCTTCCGTCCCTGGCTGCGCCTCGCGCTCGCCGCCGTCCTGGCGTGGTTGGCGTGGCGGTTGCGGACGGTGCTCGTTCCGCTGGCGCTGGCGTGGCTGCTGACGCTGGTCCTCGAGCCGTTGCGGCGGCGGCTCGCGGCGCGCCTGGGTCCGAGCCTCGCCGCCGCGGCCTGCACCGCGGTGCTGGTGCTGGCGCCCCTGGTGCTCGTCCTGCCGCTCTTCGCCGACCTCTCGGGGTTCCTGACCTGGGCCCAGACCCTCGAGCCCGCCGAGCTCCTGCCGCGGTTGCGCGAGTGGCAGGAGGCGCTGCTCGCGCGGCTGCCCCCGGAGCTCTCGGAGCGGTTGGCGGCGAGCAGCCTGACCGAGCAGCAGTGGCAGCTCCTGGCCGCCCGCGCCACCGGGGTCGTCCTGGCGGTGGTCCATGCCGTGGTCGGCTTCTTCGGCGGCTTCTTCGGCCTGGCCAGCCTGCTGCTCCTGCTTCCGGTGTTCGCCTTCTACCTGTTCGCGGGCGCGCCGTGGTTGCCGCGCATCCGCGCCGCGCTGCCTCCGGCGCGACGCCCCGGGTTCGACCGTGTGGCGCCGCGCATCGAGGAGGTGCTGCGGGTGTACCTCGGGGCGCGACTCCTGGTCGCCCTGCTGAAGGGCCTGCTCGCCTTCGCCGCCTTGCTCGCGCTCGGCTTCCCCGGCGCCGACACCCTCGGCCTGCTGGTCGGCGTCGGCTCGTTGATCCCGGTGCTCGGTCCGTTCCTCGCCTTCCTCGCCATGGCCGCCGTCGCCATGGTGGACGGCGGCCACACCGGCGGCGGGCTGGTCGGGTTGGCCGCCGCCGGCGTGCTCTACGCGGTACTCGAGACGGTGGAGGGCTACTTGCTGCTGCCGCGGTTGGTCGGGCGCAGCCTCGGCTTGTCGGACTTCGCCGTGCTGCTCGCGGTGCTCGCGGGAGGCGCGCTCCTCGGCTTCCTCGGCTTCCTCGTCGCCATCCCCGCGGTCGCGGTGGGGCGCGTGCTCTGGGTCGAGCTGGTGCGTCCGCGCCTGGCCGCGGCCGGGGCCGTGGACGCCGTCGAGACCCCGGGTGGTTCGTCGTCGTCCGCACCCGCTCCGCCGCCCGCCGGACCGGACGCGTCATGAATCCGGCCGGGTCCGGCCGCCGCGACGCCGCATCGGGCGATGCGGATGCCGACCGTGATGCGGGCGGCGGGGAGGCCGCGGCGGGGGACGGGACGATTCGAGAGTCGGAGGCGGCACTTGGCTCGGCGCCGGCTGCGGCGCAGGGGGTGGAGGAGGTCCGTACGGCAGGGCTCCCCGGATGGAGGGTCGCGGCGCTGGAGTGTCGCGGTGCGCGCCACGTCTTCACCGGTCGCGTCGGCGGCCGCGGCAACGTCGCCATGAGCGGCGGCCGCGACCGCGCCGCGGCGCGTGAGGTCCGCGCCGCGTGGTGCGCCTTCCTCGGCGTCCGCCCCGAGGACCTGGTCGTCCCCGGGCTGGTCCACGGCGCCGAGGTCGCGGTGGTCGGCGAGTCCGAGCGCGGCCGCGGCGCCCTCGGCCCCTCGGACGTCGTCGCCGGGGTGGACGCGCTGGTGACGACCACCCCGGGCCTGCCGCTCGCGATGCCGGTGGCCGATTGCGCCGCGGTGGTGCTCCACGCCGCCGAGCCTGCTGCGCTCGCCGTCGTCCACGCCGGCTGGCGCGGTCTCGCGGCTGGAGTGCTCGCCGCCACGCTGCACGCCCTCGCCGAACTCGGCGCCGACCCGGCCGGGGTCCACGCCGCCGTCTCGCCCGCCGCCGGACCGGCCGGTTACGAGGTCGGCCCCGAGGTCGCCGCCCTCGCGCCCGCCGCGGCGCTTCGTCCCGGAAGCGGGGACCGCTCGTTCCTCGACGTCGCTTCCTGGGCCCGTCTCGCCCTCCTCGGCCTCGGCCTCGTTCCTGCGTCGGTCCACGTGGTCGGCCTGGACACCACCGCCGACCCACGCCTCTTCAGCCATCGCCGCGACGGTCCCGGCGCCGGTCGTCACGCCGCGTTCGCCGTGCTCGCTCCACGGGAAGGGGACCAGCAGGCCTCCAGGTGACGACCACCCGTCACCGAACCCTTCGTCGCTCCCCGGTGCGTGGACGAACGCTCCCCCTCTGCGTGGGGGAGGAGGGCTCCGGAGCCCTGGGAGAGGGGGAGCTTCGAGCTCGCCCGCGACTTCCAGGGCTCCATCCTGGCCCTGATCGACCGGGCCAGCGGCCAGGTGGTCGAGCGCTACCGCTACACCCCCTTCGGCGAGGTCACGATCGAGGACGACCAGGGGAACGCCCTTTCCGAGTCCGCCTTCGGAAACGACCGCTTCTTCCTGGGCCGCCCCTTCGACGCCCTGACCGGCCAA
>JALUVI010000029.1 GCA_027020785.1 Planctomycetota bacterium
CCTCCGATCCACATGCGCTCGACCGGAGCGAAGTCCATCGGATCCCCGTCGGCGAGGAAGAAGGTCGCGACCTTGCCCGGCTCCAGGCTGCCGACGAAACGGTCCACTCCGAGGACTCGTGCCGCGCCGAGGGTGAGCGCGTGCAGGGCGCCGTCCTCGCCGAGTCCCCAAGCGGCGGCGGTGCCGGCCTGGAACGGCAGGTTGCGCGTCACCTCGGGGTCGTCGGTGCGCAGGGCGACCTCGCAGCCGGCCTCCCGCAACACCCAGGCGTTGCGGAACGGCGCGTCGAAGGGGGCGAAGGAGTCCGACGGCAGGGAGTGGACCGGGCCGACCACGACCCGGGCGCGGTCGGCGCCGAGGTGCCCGGCGACCTTCCAGCCTTCCCTGGCGCCCATCCAGAGGACGGGGTAGTCGTGTTGGCGGGCCCAGTCGCGCGCCGCCATCAGGGTGGCGTCGTCGTCGGCGACGACGATCCACGGGCGCTCACCGCGGACGTAGGGCCGCAACGCCTCGAGTCGAGGGTCGCGATCGGTGAAGGGAATGCCCGCCGCTTCGTGGCGGGCGACGCGCTCGTCGTACTCCTCGGCGCGGCGCACCCAGTCCTCCAGGTCGGCGAGGCCATCGGGTTCCTGGGGGCCGTCGTCCTCGTCCACGCGGGCGCGGGGGAAGGCCAGGAGCTGGCCGACCTCCGGCACCACCACCAGGTCCTCCGAGGTGATGCCCTCCAGCTGGATGAGCGAGGCTCGACCGCGCAGCACCCCTCGCTTGGGCGTGACCAGGACGTAGGCGACGCCGGTCATCCGCGTCACGCGGACGTGGGCCGAGTCGGCGTGGATCGCGGTGGCCGCGATCAGGTCGGGTTGCCAGTCGCCGATCTCGGCGTCGTCTCGGGCGCTGCGGACCGCACCGATCTCGAACAGTCCGGTCACGTCGCCGGCGTCGAGGAATCCGGGATAGAGGTGGCGTCCCTCGGCGTCGACGACCTCGGCGCCCTCCAGTTCGGGGACCGGTTCGCCTTCGCGGAAGACGGCCTGGACGAGGCCGTCCCGCACCGCGATGCCGCCGCGGAAGGGCTCGTCCACCATGGTGTGGACGATGGCGTCGGTGACCACGTAGGCGCGACCGCGCCCCGGGCGGGTCCAGTCCGCGAGGTCGCTCGCCGGGGTCGGGAAGGGGGGCGTCGCCGTCGCGTCCCTGGGCGTGTCCTCCGTGGCGTCCTCGCCGTCCGCTGCGGCCTCGGTCGAGGCCAGGTCGTCGGCGAAGAGGCGGACGGCGGCGGCGTAGGCGCGCCATTCGTCGTCCAGTCCGGGGGGGCGCTGGAACAGGACCCGACCGCGGGCCAGGCTCCAGACGCAGCGGGCCCGGGACGACAGCGGCGGCGCATCGAACACGCTGACGGTGCCGTCCTTGCCGACTTCCAGCGACCCCAGCCGGTCCTCCAGGCGCAACTGGATCGCGGGGTTCAGGGTGCAGGTCGCCATCGCCTCCTGCCACGTGAGACCACCGTAGAGCATGCCCTTGGCGGCCTCGGTGTTGAGGCGGCGGATCATCTCGTCCGAGTCCGAGTTGACGCTGGTGACGACCCCGGCGCGGGTCATGATCATCACGTTCCACGGGATCGCGTCCACGACCTCGTACTTGTAGGCCCACCAGTCGGAGAAGGTGCTGGCCATCGCCCCGAAGGCGGCGAGTTCGGGGGCGACCTTGTAGCCCTCCAGCACGTGCTGGAAGGTCGGCCTCCGGATGCCGAAGTCGCGGGCGACCCGCAGGAACATCAGCAGCTCGTCGGCTCGGTAGGAGTGACACTGCACGTGGATCCGGTTCTGGATCACGTCGGCCAGGACCTCCAGTCGCACGTCGCGACGGAAGCCCGGTTCGAGACCGGCCTCGAAACGTCTGCGGCGCTCCACGTAGTCCTGGGCCTCGGTGAAGGCGCGGCGGAACACCGCCTCCACGCCGAGGCGCGAGTTCGGAAAGCGTTTGCCGGCGGCGCCCGGGAAGTTCGTCTGCTTGACGTTCTCGCCGAGCGCGAACTTGATGCCCTGTTTCGCGCCGGGGTAGAGCAGGTCGGCGATGCGGCGTTCGGGATAGCGCAACTCCCACACCGCGGCCTGGCCGCCGATCGGGTTGGCCGAGCCGTGGAGCGACTGTACCAGCACCGTGCCCCCCGCCGCGGCGCGGTAGATGCCGACCGCATGGGGGCGGATCATGTCGGCGATGCGGCACTCGGCCGTGATCGCCATGCTGCCCTCGTTGATCGAGTCCAGCGCCAGGTGCGAGTGCGGGTCGAGGATGCCGGGCATCAGGTGCAATCCGGCGGCGTCCACCACCGGCACGCCTGGGGGAGCGGTCAGCTCGCCGCCGACGGCGCTGATGCGGCCGTCCTCGATCAGGAGGTCGCCGACCTCCGGCTCGGACCCGTCCATCCGCCACAGGGTGCCGCCGCGGAACAGGACGGAGTCGCCGCCGTCGCGGGCCCACTCCGCAGCGGGGAGCCGGTCGGCCTCGGTCTCGACGGGCCAGGCCGGTGGGATGGGGCCGTCGGCGGACTCCGTCGAGGCCGTCTCGGCCTCGTCGGTCGCCGCCGCGGGCTCCGCGCCGGCGGCGCGTTCCGCGGTCAAGGGCAGCCTTCCGAACGGGGTCTCCATGTGACCCTTCAGTCGATCCCCGGCCAGCTCCAGCTGGACGGTGAAGTCCATGTCCATGTCGGGCACCGTGAAGGCGAAGCGGACGCCGTCGCCGCGGAAGCGGACCTCGTCCGCGTCGGCGCCCTCGTGCGGCGGCTCGGGGTCGTGGACCACGACGCGGCCCTCCTCCGGGAACAGCTCCAGCGGGATCTCCATCTCGCCGCCCGGCGTCTGCACCTGCACCCTCCATTCCCCGGCGAGGCCGGCGGCCGCGCCGCCGTCGTCGGAGGTCGCATCTTCCGCGTCGCCGCCGTCGCCCGGCTCGGCGGGATAGGCGAAGCCGCGACCGTTGGCGAAGACCCAGGCGACGTCCGGATCCTCGAAGTCGAAGCGGCCGCGGCTGACCAGGAAGTCCGCGCCCTCGCGCAGCCCGAGGATGCGGGAGACTGCGCGGGACTGGAGTTCGTAGAGGCGGTCCGGGTCCATCCCGGCCTCCAGCAGCGCCTGCTGGTCGCGGGCCCAGTCCTCGGTCGAAGCGGCGGGGACCAGTCCGAGCTCGACGCCGGCCTCGTCCAGGGCGATCACGTCCCGGACCCGCTCCTCCCAACGGCGTCGCTTCTCGGCGCGGAGCTCCTCCGGGTCCTGCCACCAGGCGCGTTCGGCGTCGTTTCGGGGGTTGGCCTCCGGGGCCTCGCCGAAGTCCACCAGGTAGAGCACGCGCACGCCCTGCAGCCGCAGGCGCTCGGCGTGCGGTACGACGTCGCCCCGGCAGACCAGGGTCCAGCCGGCCTCGGCGCCGGTCATCAGGTCGAGCAGGTTCTCGACCGCCCGGGACGAGTCGGCGCGCCACAGCGGACGGTCGGTGAGCTCGAGGTCCGGCGTCGGCGGTTCGCGGAAGGCGTCGGCGGCTTCGAGTCGCCGCCGCCGCTCCTGGTCGGCCAGCAGCTGGCGGTGCACCGCGAGCGCGGCCATCGGCGTCTGCGGGTAGCCGCCGAGGCCGCGCAGGCCGCGGACCTCGAGGCCGTCGCGGACCAGCAGCGCATCGCCGGCGGGCAGACCGTTCAGACCGAGGCAGGCGGCCCGCCCCTGGAGCAGCCCCCGTTTGGGCGGCAGCACCTGGACCCGGGTGAAGCCGAGCCGGCGCCACTCCGCACCCTCGTCGTCGCGCCACTCGAGGGCGTCGGCGATGCGCAGCCACGAGCGGAAGTGTTTGCGCTCCCCCAACTCCATCTCCGGCACGGGGCCGGTGCGCGGGTCGGGAGCCACGCTGGCGTAGGGGTTGGCGGGGACTTCCCCGAGCTTCGCGGGATAGGCGCCGTGGACCCGCGCCGGGTAGAGGAGCCAGTCGTCCTCCGCCTCGACGACGAGGGCCGAGGGCCATTCGGTCGGGTCGAGGTCGCCGGAGAGCGCCGCGCGCCCCGAACGGAACAGCCAGTCGCGCGGCTCGGAGGCGTCGGCGCCGACCCCCTGCCAGGAACGCAGCCCGAGCACCAGGACCTCGTCGCGCGGCGGCGGTGCGTCCTGGGCGGCGGCGGCGGAGGTCGGCAGGACGGCGAGCGCCGCCAGGAGGAGCAGGGCCGCGGCGACGCGGGCGGGGAGTCGGAGGCCGGCCATGGAGGGATGGTATCCTCCGCCGCGATGACCGCTCCCCTGTTCGTCGCCAATCTGGTCCTGGTCGTCGCCCTGCTCGCGGCGACGCTGTGGACCGGGCGCAACCGCCGGCGCCGCGCCCACTACGTCCTCGCCGTCGCGACCCTGGTCACCCTGGCGCTGGCCATCGTGCAGGCCGAACTCTTCGGCCGTCGCTTCACCTTTCCCGCCCTGCGCCTGACCGTCCACCTCGGTTTCGCCACCGTCGCCCTGGTCACGATCCCTGCCGTGGTCTACACCGGACTGCGGTTGCGTCGCGACGGTCGCTGGCGTTCCTGGCACCGCCGTTTCGTGACCTCGTTCGTGGTCTTCACCGTGGCCGCCATCCTGACCGCGGGTTGGATGTTCCTCGGCGCCGAGGCGCGGCCGGGTTAGGCCTCCTCGGCCGCGCTGCGCCCGCCTGCGGCGGCTTCGTCCGCCGCGTCCTGGGCTCGGCGCAGGACGCGCACCGGGTGGACCACTGCGACGTCCGGGTCCGCGCCGTGGACCGCGGTCCACTGGAGCAGACAGCCGGGGTTGCCGGCGACGACGATGTGCGGTGCGCCGCCGCCACCGGCGTCACGGCCCGCCGCGCCGACGTCGGCGGCGAGTTCCGGGTGCTCCAGGAAGGCGCTGCCGCCGGCGCCGCAACACGAGGGCATCGTTTCCGGGCGCTCCACGTGGAGGCCGGGGATCCGCGCGAGGACCGCGTCCGTGGCGTGGTCGTCGCCGAGCACGAAACGCAGGTGGCAGGGCGGCGCGTGGACGACGCGGCCCGCGGGCGTCGGCCCGAGCGGGGCGCGCAGGCCCCGACGCGCCAGGAAGGCGAACAGCTCCTCGACTCCGGCGCGCGGGTCGTGTTCGTGGAGGTGCGCCGCGCAGCCTGCGGCGGCCGACACCACGGCGTCGCCGCCGCCGAGTGCGTCCAGGGTCTCGGCGGCGAGCGCGGCGCCTTCGGCGCTGCGCCCGGCGTGGGCGTGGAGCGCCCCGCAACAGCTCGGCTGCTTCGGCGCCACCACCTCCCAGCCCTCCCGGGTCAGGACCTTCACCGTGTCCACCAGGTCTTCGCCCAGCAGTTCGGGGTGGATGCACCCGAGGTGGAGGTGGACCGTGCCGCGGCGCTCGCCCTCGGCCGGGAAACGGGTCCCGGGCCGCGGTCGGAAGGGGAAGACGTGGCGCGGCAGCGTGGCGGCGGCGCGGCGCCACCGGCGCGGCCCGAGGCGCTGCGCCAGCCGCGCCAGCCGGGTGCGCACGAGGAAGCGGAGCAGGGTTCCGAAGAGCCGCAACCGCAGCGGCGAGGCGACCACGGCGAGCAGGCGGCGTCGGGTCGGGCTCGGCGGACGTCGGGCGCGGAAGGCGGCCAGGGCGTCGTGATAGGGGACGCCCGACGGACAGGCCGGTTCACAGGCGCGGCAGCCGAGGCAGCTCTCCACCGCCGGCGCCACCGCTTCGGCCTCGGCGCGACCCTCGGCGACCGCGCGCATCAGGAACAGGCGGCCGCGGGGCGACTCGGCCTCCGCCTTCGTCACCGCGTGGGTGGGGCAAGCGGCGAGGCACAGGCCGCAATGGGTGCAGGCCAGGAGCCCGTCGCCGAGCAGGTCGGCCGGCTGCGGCGGCAGGTCGGTGCGTCCCTCCGGACGACTCGGCGGTCTGGGGGCGTGGCTCACGAGATGCCGTGGAAACGGGCGCCGGAGGGGACGAGGGCGCGCGCCAGCGGCGCGAGCCACGGAGAGGGGCGGGAGTGGGGGACGACCACGGCCTCCGGGTCGTCGGCGACGAGGCGGGCCGCGACCGCGGTGTCGGCGGCGACCACCCGTCCCGCGAGGTCCAGGGCGCAGCCCTCGGGCCAGACCGCCGGCGGGCGGGTCAGGGCCACCCGCAGCGGCGCTTCGGCGAACGCGGTTCGCACCGCCTCCAGGGCGGCTTCTCCGGCGACCGGGTCCACTTCCTCTCCGGCGACGTCGAGCCGCGGGCGCGGGTCCGTGCCGTCGGTGGCGACGAAGACGTCCCCCCGTGGGGGGCGGACCATCCAGGTCGGCGGTTCGGGCAGGGCTGCGGCGGTCGGTGCGACGGGGCGCTCCAGACGGAAGCAGCGTGGACGTCGCGGGCGCGGCACCAGCCGCAGGGTCAGGGCGACGCAGCAGGCCAGCCGACCGCGGCTGCCGACGAGGAGTCGGGTCAGGTCGTAGCCCGCCACCGACTTCACCACCCGCGCGCCGGTGCGGATCTCGGAGCCGTCGGCGAGGAGCCAGCGCGCGCCGAGCACGTGGTCGCGTGGCGGTCCCCACAGCGCGCCGCGCAGGTTGTGGTCGGGAGCGAGGAACACGCCGCCGAGGGTGCCCCGTTCGCGACCGGGAGCGTCCACCCCGAGCATCAGCCCGTGCTCGGCGGCGAGGGCGTCGAGCGCGGCCGGCGTCATGCCGGCCTCGACCTCGCAGGTCTGGTCCTCCGGGTCCAGCCAGAGGAGGCCGTCCAAGCGCCGCATGGAGAGCCAGCCGTCGGGGCGCGCCGACGGGAAGTGCCGCGCCAAGCGGCTGCGTCGGCCGCACGGCAGCAGACGACGGCCGTCCGCGGCCGCGGCCCGCAGCAGTTCGCGGGTTGCGGCGACGCCGGCGGGCGCGTGTTCGGGGGCGACTCCGTCAGCGGGCGGATGCTCGTCCATGGCGGTGGAAGGCCTCGGCGCAGCCGCGCGGCAGCGGCAGGCCCTTGTCCGGGTTGAGGACGCCGTTCGGGTCGAAGGCGGCGCCGATGCGGCGCATCGCCTCCAGGGTCGCGGTGTCGAACTGGAGCTCCAGCAGGTGCTGCTTCTCGAGCCCGATCCCGTGTTCCCCCGAGAGCGACCCGCCGAGCTCCAGGCACTTGCGTAGGATGCGGGCCCCGGCGCGCTCGACCCGAGCGACCTGTTCTTCGTCGCGCGCGTCGTAGGCGAAGTGAGGGTGGATGTTGCCGTCGCCGGCGTGGAACAGGTTGGCCACGGGGAGGCCGGTCTCGGCCTCGACCTCGGCGACGAAGGCCATGACCTCGGCCAGGCGCGACCGCGGCACCACCCCGTCCATCACGTAGGCGTCCGGTGCGAGGCGGCCCAGCGCGCCGCCGGCGCCCTTGCGTCCCTTCCACAGGGCGCGACGCTGCGCCTCGTCGCGGGCGCGTTCCAGGCGGGTCGGCCCCCGCGCACGGAGCAGGGCCTCGACCTCGACGACGTCGGCGGCGACGCGCTCGGCGGCGCCCTCCAGCTCGACGATCAGGACCGAGCCGGCGTCGGTCGGCAGGCCTGCGCGCCAGTGCGAGTCCTCGACCGCGCGGATGGCGAGGCGGTCCATCACCTCCATCGCAGCCGGCCGGAAGCCGGCGGCGACCACGTCGGCCACGGCGTGGCAGGAGGAGGCGACGTCGGGGTAGGCGGCGAGCAGGGTCTCGACCGCCTCCGGGATCGGCAGCAGGCGCACCACGGCGGAGACGACGACCGCCAACGCGCCTTCCGATCCGATGGCCAGTCCGCGCAGGTCGAGGTCGTCGCTCTCGGCGGTGGGGTTGCCCCAGACCTCCCGGCGCCCGTCGGCCAGGACCACCTCCAGCGCCAGGACGTGGTGGGTGGTGGTGCCGTAGCGGAAGCAGCGCGGGCCGCCCGCGTTCTCGGCGACGTTGCCGCCGAGGGTGCAGGTGATCTGGCTCGCCGGGTCGGGGGCGTAGCGCAGCCCGAAGCGGGCAGCGCGGCGTGACAGCTCGGCGTTGACCACGCCGGGTTCGACCACGGCGCGGCCGACGTCGGGCTCGATGGAGACGATGCGGTCGAGGCGTGCGGTGGACAGGACCACTCCACCGGGCGGCGGCAGGGCTCCTCCCGAGAGTCCGGTGCCGGCGCCGCGTGGAGCGAACGGCACTCCGGCGTCGTGCAGCATCCGCACCGCGTCGCACAGGCCGTCACGGTCCCGGGGGGCGACCACCGCGGCGGGGCGGCTGCGGAACAGGGTCAGCGCATCCGACTCGCAGGCGATGCGCTGGGCCGGGTCGTCACGCACCGCATCGGCGCCGAGTCGCCGGCGCAACGCGGCGAGGAGCCTCGCGTCCACCCGGCTCATCGTTCGCGGGCGCCCGGTCGCGGCAACCAGCGCGGGGTGCGCTCGAGGTAACGGGCGTAGCCCTCGAACCGGACCAGGAGGTCGCGTTCCTCGAACGGGACGGCGAGCAGCAGCCAGGCGACGAACACCGCCATCAGGAGCAGGCGGTCCACCGTGACCTCGGGCTGGGCGGTCAACATGACGAGGAAGCCGAGGTGCACCGGGTGGCGCACGAACGAGTAGGGGGGCAACGCGGTGAAGGGCGGCTCCTCGGCGCCCTCGCCGGTCCAGAGCGCGCGCAGCTCGGGCAGGCCGAGCAGGTGGCGGCCGCCGGCGACCAGCGAACCCCAGGTCGCCAACCCGAGGCCGAGGGCCTGGAGCACGTGGGCGAGGAGGCGCCAACCGTCTTCCCAGCGCCACACCAGCGGGCCGCAGGTGCGCCAGCCGAGGACGAGGAGAGCCAGGGAGACTCCGGCGACCAGGACGTAGAGCGGGCGCTCGCCGCTGGGGCCCAGGGGGCGGTTGAGCAGGCGACGGCCGAAGCCGCGCGCCAGGAGCGAGTGCCCGAGCACGAACTGCAGGGCCAGGACCAGGTCCAGCGCCAGCGCCCCGGGACGGAAGGGCGTGATGCTGGCGTGGCGGACCCCGTTCAGGAGCAGCAGGAAGCCGACCAGGGACGCCGTCGCCAGCAGCGGGCCGAGGGCCAACACCACCGCGGCGACGGGGTGGCGGGGGCGAACCGGGGGCAGCTCCTCCAGGACCGGTTCCACCCGCCGCGCCTCCCGCCGCGAGGCGGACGCGGAGGACGCGGGGGTGGACCCGCCGCTCATGGGTTCACGAACGACCGACCTTGCGGGAGATGGACTTGCCCTGGAGGAACAGGAGCAGGTAGTCGCGGCCCCCGGCCTTGGAGTCGGTGCCCGACATGTTGAAGCCGCCGAAGGGGTGGACGCCGACCAGCGCGCCGGTGCACTTGCGGTTGATGTAGAGGTTGCCCGCGAACAGCTCGCGCTTGGCGATCGCGATCTTCTCCTCGTTCCGGCCGAAGTAGGCGCCGGTCAGGCCGTAGACCGTGTCGTTGGCGGCCTCGATGCCCTCTTCGAAGGAGCCGACGCGGTGCACGCCGAGCACCGGGGCGAACAACTCCTCCTTCCAGATGGTGTCGCCGCGGCCGACGCCGCCGAAGACCGTTGGTTGCAGGTAGAAGCCGGGGCGGTCCACCACCTCGCCGCCGGCGAGGAGTTCGTTGCCCTCGTTCTTCGCCGCGACGATGCCTTCCAACGCCTTGTTCAGCGCCGCCTCGTTGATCATCGGGCCGAGGAAGACGTTGGGGTCGGAGGGGTGGCCGATGGTGGTGGCCTCGACCAGGGGCAGGAACTGCTCCATGAAGGCGTCGGCGATCGCCTCGTGGAGGATCAGCCGCGAGCAGGCCGAGCACTTCTGGCCCTGGAAGCCGAAGGCCGAGGCGTGCACCGCCTGCGCCGCCGCGGCGACGTCGGCGTCCTCGTCCACGAAGACGAAGTCCTTGCCGCCCATCTCGGCGACCACGCGCTTGAGCCAGATCTGGCCGGGCTGCAGCCGCGCCGCCTTCTCGTAGATCTCGGCGCCGACCGCGGCCGAGCCGGTGAAGTTGACGAATCGGGTCAGCGGATGCTCGACCAGGGTGGCGCCGACCTCGGTGCCGCCGCCGGGGACGAACTGCAGCACCCCGCCGGGGAGACCGACCTCCTTCATCAGGTCCACGAACATGCCGGCGATGCCGGGCGAGTCGGACGCCGGCTTCAGGACCACGGTGTTGCCGGTGACCAGCGCCGCGCTGGTCATGCCGACCAGGATGGCGAGGGGGAAGTTCCACGGCGGGATGACGGCGCCGACGCCGAGCGGCACGTAGTGGAACTCGGGCTCCTCACCGGGGTAGGGGACCACCGGCTGCTTGCGGCCGTAGCGCAGCGCCTCGCGGGCGTAGAACTCGAGGAAGTCGATGGCCTCTGCGGTGTCGCCGTCGGCCTCGGCCCAGCTCTTGCCGACCTCGTACACCATCTGCGCCGAGAACTCGTGCTTGCGCAGGCGCAGCGTGCGCGCGGCGCGGAACAGGAACTCGGCGCGTTCCTCGGCGGTCTTGCGCGACCATTCGCCGAAGGCCTTGTGCGCGCCGGCGATGGCCTGGATGGCGTCCTCACGCGATCCCTTGGCCGAGTTGGCGACGATGCGGTCCGGCTGTCCCGGGTCGCGCGACTCGAAGGTGCCGGCGCCGCCTTCGCGGTCCTCGCCGTCCACCCACAGGCGGACGACGCGGGGGAACTCGCCCTCGACCTTCTGCAGCGCCTGCTGGAAGGCCTGGGCGTTCTCCTCGTCGGAGAAGTCGGTGAACGGTTCGTTGACGAAGGGAGTGATCTCGGAAGTGGTGCGCATGACGGGGTTCAGGCTCGGGACCGGTCCGCTTCGGGAACCGGCGGGGGCATGGGACGGGAGGCGAGGAACTCGCGCAGGTGCCGGCGCGAGCGCGCCGCGTAGGCGGCGCCGCGTTCCGATTTCGGAACCCGTTCCTCGAGGTGCGGCAGGAGGCCGAACTCGGCCTTCATCGGCTGGAAGGAGGTGGAAGGGGCCTCGGCGACGTGGCGCGCCAGCGCGCCGAGGAGGGTGGTCGGGGGGAGGGGCGCGGGCTCCTCTCCAGCCAGACGATACAGCAGACCGCGGGCCGCCAGTAGTCCGGAAGCGACGTTGCCGAGGTATCCCTCCATGCCCGTGATCTGGCCGGCGAAGAACAGGCCGGGCCGGTCGCGGAACTCCAGGCAGCGGGTCAGCAGCCGCGGCGAGTCCAGGAAGGTGTTGCGGTGGATGCTGCCGAGGCGCACGAACCGCGCCTCGGCCATTCCGGGCAGGCTGCGGAACAGCTCCACCTGGGCGCCGTGGGTGAGGTGGGTCTGGAACCCGACCAGGTTCCAGAGTCGGCCCTCGGCGTCCTCGCGTCGCAGCTGGACCACGGCCCAGGGGCGGCGGCCGGTGCGCGGGTCGCGCAGGCCGACCGGACGCATCGGGCCGAAGCGCAGGGCGTCGCGGCCCCGCGCCGCCAGGACCTCGATCGGCAGGCAGCGCTCGAAGAAGCGGTCGGCCCGCGGGTCGAGTCGCTCGAAGTCCCGGGGCGCGTGGCGGTCGGCGGCGAGCAGGCGGTCGAGGAAGCCCTCGTACTCGTCGCGGTCGAGGGGGACGTTGAGGTAGTCTCCGGCGCCGTCGTCCCAGCGCGAGGCGCGGAACACGACGGCGGGGTCCAGGCTCTCGCCCTCGACCACCGGCGACAGCGCATCGAAGAAATGGAGGTGTTCGCGGCCGGTCACGCGCTGCAGGTCCTCGGCCAGGGCGTCGCTGGTCAGCGGGCCGGAGGCGACGACGGCGGGGGCGTCGGGAACGCGTCGCACCTCCTCGCGGACCAAGGCGACGTTGGGATGGGATTCCAGGGCGGCGGTGACGGCGCCGGCGAAGGCGTCTCGGTCCACCGCCAGGGCGCGTCCGGCGGGGACGGCGTGCGCCTCGGCCAGCTGTAGCAGCCGGCTACCGAGGGCGCGGAGTTCCTCCATCAGGACCCCCGCGGCGCGGTCGGGGAGCCGCGAGCCGAGCGAGTTGGAGCACACCAGTTCGGCGCACCGGTCGGTGGCGTGGGCCGGTGTGGACACTCGCGGCCGCATCTCGTACAAGCGCACCCGGACCCCGGCCTCGGCGAGCTGCCAGGCCGCTTCCGAACCGGCCAGTCCGGCCCCGACGACGACGACTTCCTCCATGGGACCTCCCGGCGCATCCGCGCTCCATCCGGGGGAAGGGAGCGGCCTGCCGCGACGTCTAGAATACCGTCATGTGGACCTCCCTCGCCCTCGCGGCATTGTTCGGCTCCCTCCAGACCGGGCCCGCCGTCCCTGCGCGCATGGACCGGGTCACGGTGTATCCGGGGCGGGCCCTGGTCGAGCGGGTGGCGGAGGTCTCGTCCGAAACCACCGGCTCGGTCACCTTCGCGATCGGCCCGCTCCCGGCGCGCGCCATCGAGACCTCGTTCCAGGTTGGAGTCGAGAGCGGTTCGGTGGTGGTCCAGGGCTTCGAGCTACGCCTCCTCGCGGGAGAGGCCCTGGCGGCCGAGGAGCGCCGCCTGCTCCAGGAGCGGCTGGCCGAGGCGCGGGCCCGGCTCGACGCGGTCGAGGCCGATCGGAAGGTGCTGGCGGCGCGGGCCCAGGTGTTGGAGCGGGCCCTGTCCGGTCTCGCCGAGGGCACCGGTCCCTTCGCAGGGATGTCCTTCGACGAGGTGCTGGTCCAGACCGAGCGGTACCAGGAGGACTTCGCCGAGGAAGAGCTGCGGTTGCGCCGCGAGGAGATCGAGCTGCGCGAACGCGTCGCCGGGCTCGAGGACCAGCTCGGCGGCCGGCCGCACGCGAAGAAGGTGCGCCAGCTGCGCCTGACCCTGTTCTTCGAACGACCGGGGCCGGCCGTGGTGCGCCTCGGCTACCTCGTCCCCGGTGCCGACTGGACGCCGAGCTACGACGTCCGCGTCGCCCCCGACCTCACCGGGGTCCGGGTTGCCCAGGTCGCCGACGTCCGCCAGAGCACCGGTGAGGACTGGACCGACGTCGAGATCCTGCTGTCCACCGCCCAGCCCCACGTCGGGCTGACGCCTCCGGACCTGCCGTTGCGCATCGTGCGCCCCTTCCTGCCGCCGTCGCTCCGTGCCTTGGGCTACGCCGGGACCGTGGACGCCGCCCCCGCCGAAGCGTCGGGGCTCGAGGCCGAGCTCGGGCGGGCCGATTTCGAGGCCGCTCCGAAGGTCCGCTTCGAGGACCTGGGCATCACGGCGCAGTTCGCGCTGCCCGACCGCAAGACCATCCTCGCCAACGGCGAGTCGCATCGTTTCCTGCTCACCGAGGTCCCGCTCGAAGTGTCGCCCTACCGCTACGTGGTGCCTTCCTTGAGCGACCGCGCCTACCTGCGCGCCGACGTGACCCTCAACGGTGACCGGCCCCTGCTCGAGGGCGCGGCGCGCATCTTCCTCGGTCCGGACTACCTCGGCGAGTCGCGCATCCCTTCGTTGAAGTCGGGCGATTCGACGACGCTGGACCTCGGCATCGACCCCAACCTCTCGGTGGAGTACGAACTGGTCGAGGAGCGCAAGGAACGTCCCGGGCGGTTCTCCTTCTCGTCCACCGCCCACCTGGCCCGCAGCTTCCGCGCCACCCTGCGGTTGTCGGCGGCGGCGCCGTCGTCGGTGCTGGTGCTGGCCGAGGAAGCGCTCCCGATCGCGCGCGACGACCGGCTCACGGTCGAGGTGGAGGGGGTCCAGCCCAAACCGCTCGACGACGCGGAGTCGCAGCGGCTGCGCGAAGAGCGCAACGTCCTGCGTTGGCGTTTCTCGATGGCCCCGGGCAGCACCCAGGTGCTGCGTTGGGGCTACGACATCGGCTACGACGAGGACCTGGTGCCGGTGGTGGTCGAGGAGTAGTCGCACCATGACCGAACCCGCCTCCCGACCGGTGCGCGTGCGCTTCGCGCCGTCTCCCACCGGGCGTCTCCATCTCGGGGGCGCCCGCACCGCGCTGTTCAACTGGGCCTTCGCCCGACGTCACGGAGGTCGTTTCGTGCTCCGCGTCGAGGACACGGACCGCGCCCGCAACACCGAGGAGTCCCTGACCTCCATCCTCGACTCGTTGCGCTGGCTCGGCCTGGATTGGGACGAGGGCCCCGAGGTCGGCGGCGAGCACGGTCCCTACTTCCAGTCCGAGCGGCAGGGACGCCATCGCGAGGCCCTCGAGCGCGGGCTGCGCGAGGGCTGGCTGTACCGCTGCTTCGTGCCGTTGGACGAGGTCCGCGCCCAGCGCGAGGCGGCCCGCGCCGCCAAGGGCAACTGGCGCTTCGACCCCGGCTCGCGCGAGCTCGACCCGCGTGAGGCCGAGCGGCGGGCCGCGGCGGGGGAGCCCCACGTGGTGCGGATGCGCGTGCCCGAAGGGGAACGTCTCGTCATCCACGACCACGTGCGCGGCGAAGTGACCTTCGACTCCTCCGAGGTCGAGGACTGGGTGGTGGCGCGTGCCGACGGGGTCCCGACCTACAACTTCGCCTGCGCCCTGGACGACGCCGACATGGCCGTCACCCACGTCATCCGCGGCGAGGAACACCTGGTCAACACTCCGAAGCAGATGCTGGTGCGGCGCTTCCTCGGCCTGCCCGAGCCGGAGTACGCCCACGTGCCGTTGATCCTGGGGGCCGACGGCCGCAAGCTGTCCAAACGCACCGGTGACACCGCGGTGGAGGACTACCGCGCCCGGGGCTATCCGCCCGAGGCCTTGTTCAACTTCCTCGCGCTGCTCGGCTTCTCCATCGACGACAAGACCACGCTGTTCTCGCCGGACGAGTTGGTGCGCCACTTCGAGCTCGGCCGCATCCAGAAGGGCGGGGCCGTCTTCGATCCGGTCAAGCTGGATTGGATGGCCGGCGAGTACCTGCGGGCGACGCCGACCGACGAGCTGGCGCGGCGGGTGCTGCCGTGGATGCAGGAGGCGGGGTTGGTGCCGGACGAGCCGAGCGCGGCCGACCTCGAGCGGCTGGAGCGGGTCGCCGGAGCCTTCCGCGAGCGGCTCACCCTGTACGGCGAGCTCCCGGAGCGGGCCCGTTTCCTCTACGAGGAGGTCGAGCCCGACGCGAAGGCGGCGCAGGCGCTGGCCGCGCCCGGGGTCGCCGAGCTCCTGCAGGACCTGCTCGCGGCGCTGGAGGAGCGTTCCGAGTGGCCGCCCGCCGACCTCCCGGGTCTGGTGCGCGAAGTCGCCGCGGGTCGCGGCGCGAAGCCCGGCGCGGTGATGAAGCCGCTCCGGGCGGCGCTGACCGGCACCCTCGGCGGCCCCGAGCTCGTCGAGGTGCTCGACCTCCTGGGCCGTGAGCGCAGCCTGGCCCGATTGCGGCGGGCCCTCGCAACCGGCGCCCGGAACGGTTAGAATCCCGTTCCGTTCCCCGCGGGGCGCCCTGGGGGAATAGCTCAGTTGGTCAGAGCAGCGGAATCATAATCCGCGTGTCGGGGGTTCGAGTCCCTCTTCCCCTACCAACCATCGCGCGGCGCCCCGCCGGCCCCGGACCGTACCGGTCACGGACCGCTCCCAGGCGGAGCCCCGGCCCGATGCTCGAGACCTTCCCGAATCCGCGTCCCGGCCGGCCCTATCTCGTCGAGTCGGTCACCGACGAGTTCACCTGCGTCTGTCCGCGCACCGGCCAGCCCGACTTCGCCACCCTGGCCATCCGCTACGTCCCGGGCGAGCGCTGCGTGGAGCTCAAGTCGCTCAAGCTCTGGCTGCAGGGCTTCCGCAACGAGGGCCACTTCCACGAGGATGTCGTCAACCGCATCCTGGACACCCTGGTCGAGCACCTGGACCCGGTCTGGATGGAGGTCGAGGGGGCCTTCGCCCGCCGCGGCGGCATCGAGACGACGGTGACCGCGGCCCACGGCCGTCGTCCCCAGGGCGTCTGATCGGAAACTGGCCACGCAGGGTGTGCTGCCCGTGGAAAGCGTGTGACCGGGGCCGTCCCGATGCGTCTCCTCGGGTGTCACACGCAGGAACGGCGGGTTCGGGGCCGAGGCCTGGCCTCGGCGGGCTCCGGTCCGCTCCGGGCGAGGCCGGGGAGGTCCCGCCGCGGGAGGGGTGCGTCGCCGCGTGGCGGTCGAGTCGGGCGCGGCCCTTCCGCGCTCTGCCAGCACACCCTGCGTGGCCAGTTTCCGGGGCGGCCGCTCGGAAAACCGCCGTCCGGGCTCAAGTTCGGGCCGGGATCGCGCCGAAGGGAGCCTCGAACCTTCCTGGCCGCCGACCGTGTTGGGAGCCCTACCTGGAAACAGGAGTCATCGGTCGGCGGTCTTTCCCCCCTGATCCGCCACCCGCAGGACCGTCGTCCCGAGGGGGGCGATCTCCGTTTCCACCCGCGCCCCCGGCGGGAGTTCGCCCGCCCCGGCGGGGGTGCCGAGGAGGACCACGTCGCCGGGGCCGAGCGGGGTCCAGCGCGCGATCTCCGCGAGGACCCGCTCCGGCGAGCGGAGCATCGTGTCCAGGCCGGCGTCCTGCCACACCTCGCCGTCCACTCGGCTGACCAGCCGCAGCGCCGCGAGGTCGAGCCCGCGTGCGTCGGCCCAGAGCGGGCCGAAGGTGCAGCTCCCGGCGACTCCCTTGCTGCGGGTCCACGGCCAGCCCCGCGCCTGGTCGGCGCGTTGCACCGCCCGCGCCGTCAGGTCCAGGGCCGGGGCGCAGGCGACGACGGCGTCGCCGAGCTCCTCGGGGTCGAGGTCACCGCGGAGGCGCCGTCCGACGAGGACCGCGAGTTCGCCCTCCAGGGCCAAGGGCGACGGCGGGTGGTGGGGCGGCCAGGCGGTGCCGCCCGGGTCGGTGAGGCTGCGCACCGGGCGCGCGAACCAGAGCAGCTCCTCGGGCACCTCGTTGCCGAGCTCGGCCGCGTGGGCGGCGAAGTTGCGCCCGACGCAGAGCAGCTGGGGCGGGCGTCCGGGCAGGACCGGCCGTGGCGGGTCGTGGCGGGGGGGCGGCGGCGGGTCGGCCGACCCGGCCGCGGCGCCGCCGTCCGCGAGCCAGGTCGCGGCCGCCTCCAGGCCGCCCTGGAGGCCCGCGGCCCGGAGGTCGTCCCAGGAGCCGTCGCCGCGCCACCACCCCCAGGCCTCGGTGCCGTCGGACTCCTGGTGGAGGAACAGTCCGGCGACGCCCGGCGGCAGGGGCGGGGAAGGGTTCACCGACCTCCGGTGCCGGCTGCGGCGTGGAGGGCGCTCAAGGCGTAGCCGGTGCACAGCACCGGATTGCCCTCCCACCAGCGGGGCGCGTCCTCGTTGACCCAGGAGCCGTCTTCGCGCTGCCGCCGCAGCAGCTCGGCGGTGAGTTCGGCCCGCCAGTCGTGGCGCACGCCCGCGGTGTCGGTGACCCAGAGCAGGCCGGCGGCGTCCAGCGCCTCGGCCACGGTCTCGTAGTAGTAGAACAGCCCCTGCGCCCCCGACTTCGGGTCGCGCACCAGGTCGAAGCCGGGGTTCACCTCCAGGGTCCAGTGACTCTGGATCCAACCGACGGCGGCGGCGAGCCGCGGGTCGTCCAGCGGCAACCCGGCGAAGACGTAGCACTTGACCAGCGCGTAGGTCATGGAGCCGTAGGAGCGCGCCACCCGGGTCCCGTCCGGCAGGAGGTCGTAGCCGGCGGGGCTGTTGCCCGGGTAGTAGACCGCGCCGCCGTCGTTGCCGGCGCGCACCGGCCGCGGGTCGCCCTGGTCGTAGTAGGTCTCGGGGTTGGACTCGCTGCGGTTCTGCACCCGCTGCAGGAAGCGCATCGCGCGGCGGAAGGCCGGGTC
>JALUVI010000030.1 GCA_027020785.1 Planctomycetota bacterium
GGTCCGCGACGGCCTGGTCCTCCGCCTCCGCGACCCCGGCCCCCGCGGTCGCGCCGCCCTGGAACGACTCGCGCGGGTGATGTCCGCGCGCATGGAGGAGGTCGCGCCGTGAGCCCGCTCTCCTCCCTTCACTCCACTCTCCACGTGGCGCCGCCGAACGCCGCTGCGGCCGCCGCTCGACCATCCGACCCACCGAACGCTCCATGAACGTCCGAACGAAGCTCGACTCCGATCTGATCCCCACCGCAGGCCATGTCGTCCGACACCTTGCCCTCCACCTCCAGGCCCCCGCCCGGCGCTCCACCGAGCGCCCCGACCTGGACCTCTCCCTCGTCGTGGACCGCTCCGGCTCCATGTGCGGCCGCCCCCTCGAGGCGGCGCGCGAGTCCGCCCTCCTCGTCGCCGGCCTCCTCGACCCGAACGACCGCCTCGCCGTGGTGGACTTCGGCTCGACCGCCTTCCTGACCCTGCCGCCCACCCGCATGACGCCCCGGGGACGGGCCTACGCGGAGCGCGCCATCGCCGGCATCGAGTGCAACGGATGCACCGACCTGCACGACGGCTGGCGCCTCGGGGTCGAGGCCTTCGAGTGCCTCGAGAGGGAGACGGGGGCGGGACGGCGCTCCCGCCGCGTCGTCGTCCTCTCGGACGGCAGGGGGAACACGGGCGTCACCGAGCCCACGCTCCTCGCCCGCGCGGCCGCCGACGCCTTCGAAGCCGGGGTGGTGACCTCGTCCGTCGGTTTCGGCGAGCGCTACTCGACCGAGCAGCTCGAAGCCCTGGCCCTCCACGGCGGCGGGCGTCTCCTCCACGCGTCGCATCCGGAGCAGATCGCCGACCGGCTCACCCGCGAGTTCGAAGCCGCCACCGACACCGCTGCCGATCGCATCGTCGTCCGGCTCTGGCTGCCGCCCGGCCTCCGCGCCACCTGCCTGAACTCCTGCCCGCGTCGCTCCGACGGCGGCTGGGTCGCGGGTGCGCTGCTCGCCGGCTCGACCCGCGACCTCGTCTTCCGCCTGGAGGGGCGGCTCGGGGCGGTCGGCGACACGACCCCGGTCGTGCAATGGGCCGTGCGCTACGAGGACCCGACGGAACCGGGGGAGCCGGTGCGCCTCGCCGGCACGGTGGACCTCCGCCTCACCGACGCGGACGACCCGCGCCTCGAGGACCTCGACCCCGAGGTGGCCCGCATCGTCGCGCGGGCCGAGCGCTTCCAGGCCTGCCGCGAAGCCTTCGCCCACTACGAACGGGGTGACCGCGACGAGGCGGGGCGCGTGCTGGCGCATCGAGCCGAGCGGCTGCGCGAGTGGTCGGACCACCCGGGGGTGCGGGGGGAAGCCGGCCGGATCTATGCCTGCCAACGCATGTTCCTGCGCGAAGAGATCGACCCACTGGAGGTGAAGGAACTCCGCGCCGAGGCCATCGCCGAGCAGGACGACGACTCGGCGGACGGCGAGACCGACTCCGAAGCCACGACGGCGACCGACCAGGCCGAGGCCTAGAACGCGAGCTTCAGGCAGAAGACCGAGCCGCCGCCCTTGCGGAACTCGGAGGTGTCGAGGGGCACGGGGACGAACCCGTGCTCCTCGAGTCGTTCCCGGGTGTCGGTGCAGGTCCGCTCTATGAGGACGTGGCGGCCGTCGGGGCTGAAGGCGTTGCAGGCGAAACGGAGCGCCTCGTCGAGGGGGACCTCCAGGGCGTCGGGGAAGGCGGCGCGGAGCAGGGCGAGGCCGGCGTCGTCGAAGGCCTCGCGGACGTAGAGCGCCGTCGTCTCGGTCAACGGAGCGACGGCGGTGTCGAGGTGGTAGAAGCGCTCGTCCACCAGTCGATAGACCAGGACGTCGAGGTCGGGATGCGCCGCAGCGATGGCCTCCCAGGCGGCGCGCTCGGTGCGCTGACCGTAGCCCCCGTGGAGCAGGAAGCGTCCGGGGTGGACGTGGCCGTCGCCGGTACCCTCGAAGGGGACGCTCGGGTCGGGGAGCTCACGCACCACGAGCCCGCGGGCGGCCAGGGCCTCGGCGACCAGCCGCGGCTCGTCGCGCCGCAGCCGGTGCACCATCCGGGCCGACCACGCCTCGCGCCGCCCGTCGGGCAACGGCAGGACCAGGGCGGGGTTCGCGACGTAGCAGGCGTCGGGCCACTCGGGCGGCGGCTCGACCACGGCGACCTCGACCCCCAGCTCCTCGTAGGCCGCGCGCATCGCCTCCCACTCGCGGCGCGCCGCCGCCGGGTCCACCCGGTTCGGTCGCCCCTCGGCGTCGCACATGTGGACGTTGATGGCCTCGACGACGCGGAAGTGCTCGGGGTCGG
This sequence comes from Planctomycetota bacterium, assembly GCA_027020785.1. Taxonomy (GTDB): domain Bacteria; phylum Planctomycetota; class UBA1135; order UBA1135; family UBA1135; genus JALUVI01. The sequence goes on from JALUVI010000030.1 coordinate 2,311, forward strand.
CGAGGAGCACGCGGTCCGGCCGCGCCACCCGGGGCAGGTCGGCCGGCCGCCGCGGCCAGGAGGAGACGTCCTCGAAGACGGGCATGGGGTCAGGTTATCCGCCCCGCGTCACTCCTCCTCGAGGACGTCGGCGAGGTCGCGGCGCGGCCGCTCGGGGTGCAGCACGTGCAACGGCGCCGGGTCGGCGGTGGATTCGTCCAGCCGCTCGACGCCGAGCAGTTCCTGGACCAGGGCCCGCCCGTCCTCCAGGCGCCCGGTCCAACGCAGCGGCAGGGCGAGCTCGTCGCTCCACCAGACCTCGACCAGGTCACCCGGCGGCGCGTCGAGCCGCACCCAGCGCCCGAACACCGCGCCGAAGGCCTCCTCGGTCTCGCCGGTGGGCACGAGTTCCGCCAGCTCGCGGGGCGTCACCCCGAAGCCGGCCACGCCGGAGAAGCGCCCGCTGCCGAACTCGCGGCGGAGGTCGCTCTCGGTCAGCGCGACGACGACCGCGCCGGTCGCGGGCAGCCACTCTCCGTGCAGGCGCTCCGGGTCACGGGGGTTGCGGCCGAGCCACAGGGTGCCGCGCGGGTCGTCCAGGTCGCGCACGAGCGCGGTCGTCCCACGCACCCAGACGTGCTCCTCCCAGGTTCCACCCTCGCCGACGCGGCGGCGCAACCGCACCCGCACCGGGGACAGGGGCCGGTCGAAGCGTCCCGGCGACTCGGCGGCGGCGTGGCGCCCCGCCCCCAGCGCTTCGCGGTCGAGCAGTGCGACGACGGGCCGAGGTTCGGACGCGCGCCCCGCCGCGGCACCCACGGCACCCGCGCCGCAGCCGCCGCAGCGGCCGACGAGCACGAGCGCCACGGCGAGGACGCCGGCTCCGGCCAGCCACGCGGCGGTGCTTCGGGAACGCGCCGTCACCCGAGCCCTCCGCTCACAGCCGCATCGCCACGCGGAACACGGTGAAGAGGTAGGTGTTCGGGCGAACGCCCCGCACCCGCAGCGCCCCGATCCCCCACGCCGCGGCGAGGACGTCCGCGCCGCCGTGGGTCTCCGAGGCAAGCGGGATCGCCGCCTCCTGCAGGTAGTTCGGGTCCTCCGGCCCGTTGGGGACCGCGCCGCCGAAACCGGGGGTGCCGTCGAGCCACGGGTCCACCCGCGGTCCGCTGCGGTGGCCGGGGCCGTTGGCGTAGAGCAGCGCCGTGTACGGGGCCCCGCCGAGGTCGGTCTTCGCGACCACGTTTCCCGTCGCCGTGTCCACGTCGAACACGGTGTTCAGGACGTTGCCGTGCTGGCCGTTCAGGTAGGTCGCCGGCGCCGACGCCACCGGATAGGGCAGTTCGGCCTCGGGGCGCAGGGCGGAGCCGCCGAGCGAGAAGGTGTGGTCGTGGTCGGCCGTCACGACGACGAGGGTCTGCTTCAGGTCCACGCGCTGCAAGGCTGCGGCCACGGCGAGGTCGAGCGCCTCGGTCTCGACCAGGGCGCGGAAGGCGTTGCCGGCGTGATGGGCGTGGTCGATGCGCCCGCCCTCGACGACGAGGAACCACCCGTTCGGCGACGCGGCGTCGAGGAGTTCGATCGCCTTCGCCGTCATCTCGGCGAGCGACGGCTCGCCGCCGAGGTCGGTGGGCCGGTCGTACTCGTACTCCATGTGACTGCTCTCGAAGAGCCCGAGCACGGGCAGGTCGGCGGCGGTCAGCGCATCGAAGCCGGACTTCTCCCACACATAGGCGTAGCCGGCGGCCTGGAACTCGGCGCGCAGGTCGCGCC
>JALUVI010000031.1 GCA_027020785.1 Planctomycetota bacterium
GGGGGTGGCGGTGGGGGCGGCACGGCGGATGGCGACGGTGCCCGAGCTCCTGCGGTGGCGATGGCCGAAACGGATGCCTCCGGCCTTCCTGGTCCCTGCCTGACCCATGGATCGGGGCCAGTTTCCGTCAGAGGGCCGCCGCAGCCCCCACCCAGATCGCATGCGCCACCCCCAGAGCAGCGAGGTCGTAGCGGTTCCAGCGCCAGCTCGGGCGCGACCTCCGCTGGATGGCCCCGAGGACCGCAGCGTCCGTGCCCCAGGCGGCGATCCAGGTCAAGGCCGCTGCCGCCGCACGGGCGAGGAGGTCGGCGTCACGCGGCGGGCCCGTGCCCAGGGCGCCGCCGAGGAGGGCCAGGGCCGACAGCGCCCCGAAGGCGAGGCGGCTGCCGGCGAGCAGGGTGAGGGTCGCGAGGAAATGGCGCCCCAGGACGAACCACAACACCCAGCCGTGGAGGAAGGCGACGCCCGCGGCGAGGGGCAGCGCCCAGTAGTCGTGGAGCAGGGCGCCGAGAGGGCTCAAGGGTCATCCCTCCCGTCGCCCGTCGCTGCGGCCTCGCGGCACAGGGCATGCAACCGCTCCAAGGTCCAGATCCCGGAATCGTGGCCGTCGCTGAACAGGATGCGATAGGCGTATCGGCCCTGGGGCTGGAGGTCCACCACCTCGACGTCCTCGGGGACGTCCTCGTCGCGCAGGATCCGCTCGCCGGTGACCTCGTGGACGCAGCGCGCACACGGACAGGACAGCCGCAACGCCCGGAAGCCGAGCACGGTCTCGACGCCGTCGTCCCAGGCCACGGACAGGCCCTCGGACAGCTTGCGGATGCGCAGTGGGAACGGGTCGGCCAAGGTCAGGCTTCGGACTCGCGCTCCCCACCGGAGGGACGCGGCCGACGACGACGATCGTAGCGTCGCCGCACGTTCTGCCGACCCATCAGGCGCAAGCGCTCGGGCGACTTCTTGAGCCCGAGGTCGTGGGCCTTGGAGACGATGCTCTTGGTGCTGCGCCCCAACCGCCGCGCGATCTCGAGGTTGTCGTGATCGGGGTAGAGGCGGGCCAGGAGCTCGATCTCCTCCTCGGTCCACCGGGGCATCCGCACCCGCTTGTGCTCGACCCGGCTCAAGAAGGTCTTGCTCTTCGCCAGGCACAGCTCTCGCGCCTTGGCCTCGATCTGCGCGGCCGGCCGGGCGAAGATGATCTCCAGGTGCTTGGTGTCCCGCGACCCGTAGAGGGTCTTCAACTCCTGCTCCTCCTGTGAGGTCCACGGACGCGGCCGGATCCGGCCCTGGAGCTCCCGGACCTTCCGCTCGACGTCCTGTGGGCCGCGCCGCAGCTTGCGGGCGATGATCTCGGTCGGAGCCGCCCCGAGCAACAGGCGGAGCTCCCGCACCTCGTCAGCCGACCAAGGCCCGCTGCGCCGCTCGCCGCGGTCGTAGATCTCGTGCAGGATGCGCCGGACGGACGCGTAGGGACGATTGAGCCGCCGCGCGATCTCCTGTTCGGAGTGGAGGCCGTAGAGCCGCTTGACGCGCTCGACCTCGGCGTGCGACCACGGGCCGGAGCGCCGGCGACGGGGTGTGCTTTCTCGGGAGTCGGTCATTCCAGGGGGAGCCCCAAGCCTGGGGTGGAACGGGTCGAGGCCGCATGGTCGGTCGGCCCGACCAGTATGGGCCATGGGAACGGAGGCTGCAAACGAGGAGCCCGCAGGCGCTCAAACCGCGCCCAGGTCCTCCAGGACCCCGCGCCAGAGCCCGCCGGCGGTCTCCTCGAGGACGGCTCGCGCCTCCTGCGAAGATCTCGCCCGAAGGGCCCTGGCTGCAGCGGCCTGCAGCACCTCCTTGTCGGCCCTGGCGAGCAGCGCCTTGACCTCTGGAACGAAATTCCCGGCCATCGAGAGCGACCGGAACCCGACCCCGACCAGGAACAGCGCCCCGGCGTGCTGCCCCGCGAGCTCGCCGCAGACCGTGGGCGGCCGCCGCGCCCGAGCCCCCAGACGCGCCAGGTTGCGCAGCACCCGCAGGTGGGCCGGATGGTAGGGCTGGTAGAGGGAGGAGACCCAGGGGTTGTCGCGGTCCACGGCGAACAGGTACTGGGTGAGGTCGTTGGTCCCGACCGAGAAGAAGTCCACCTCGTCCAGCAGGTGGCGCATGGACATCATCAACGCCGGCACCTCGACCATGGCGCCCAGCGGCGCCGGACCGCGCTCGGCGCCGGCGTCGCGCAGCCCACCGAGCAGCGCCTTCACCCGGGCCACCTCTTCGACCAGGGTCACCATCGGCAACAGGATGCGGACCCGGCCGTGCGCCCGGCTCGCCAGCAGCGCCTGGAGCTGGATCAGGAGCAGGTCCTGCCACACCAGGCCGACCCGAAGCCCGCGCCAACCGAGTGCCGGGTTCCGCTCCTCGGGCAACGTCAGGTAACGCAGCTGCTTGTCGCCGCCGACGTCCAGCGTGCGGAAGGTGACCGGCTTGCCCTCGAGCCGCTCCAGCACCGAGCGGTAGATGCCCACCTGCTCCTCGACGCTCGGAAAGGACGGCCGCTCCATGTAGGCGAACTCGGTGCGGAACAGGCCGATGCCGTCCACGGTCCGCAGGTCGAACGCATCGAGGTCGCGCGGCGTCTCGATGTTGGCCTGGATCCAGACCGTCTCGCCGTCGGCCAGCCGCGCCGGCTCGCGGGCCCCCTCGAGGAGCGCCTCGGCCACGCTGCGGCTCTGCGCAGCGCGCTGCAAGGCCTGCTCACGCTCCTCCTCCGCGGCTCCGAGCAGCGCACGGCCCTCGTCGCCGTAGACGATGCACGACTCGCCCTCTCGCACCCGCGACCGCAACTGGTCGAGCCCACTGACCGTCGGGATGCCGTGGCTCCGCGCCACCACCGCGCCGTGGCTGTAGCGCCCCCCGCGCTCGCAGAGGATGCCCGCAATGCGCTCGCGCGGCAGGCGCGCCACCAGCGACGGGGTCAACTCCTCGGCGGCGAGGACCACCGGCCCGCCGTCTCCCGGCCCGAGCAGCGATCCCTCGCGCTCGCTCTGCAGCTCGCGCAGGACCACGGTCCACGGATCGCGCAGGTCGGCGGCCCAGTTCTTGAGGTCGCCGCCCTCGAGGCCCTCGAACAAGCGCCCGAAACGCTCGATCAACGCAGCGATGGCCGACTCCGGCGCCAACCGCTCCTCGAACACCATCCGCTCGAGCGCAGCCTTGGCCTGCGGGTCCTGGAGCACCGCCTGCTGTGCGGCGTAGATCGCCGCCTCCTGGATGCCCAGCTCGCGCGCGGTCCGCTCCTGGACCTGGGCCAGCCGACGGATGGCCTGGCGCCGCGCCCGCTCGAGCTCCCGCCACGCCGCCTCCTCCTCGCCCTCGGGCACGCGACGCAGCGGCAGCTGGTCCGGGGACTCGTCGGCAACCAGCAGCAACCGGCCCACCCCCACACCGGGTGAGATGGGGACGCCGACGAGTTCCTGGCGCATCAGGCGCTGGCCGCCGGGGCCGGACGGCGCCACGCCGCCATGCGCTCGCGCAACAGCGGCACGAGCTCGTCGAGTGCGACCCGCTCCTGCGCCATGCTGTCGCGGTCACGCAGGGTCACGGTGCCGTCCTGGAGGGTCTCGCCGTCCACCGTGACGCAGAACGGCGTCCCGATCTCGTCCTGTCGCCGGTAGCGGCGACCGATGGACTGGTTTTCCTCGATGGCCGTGCGGAAGCGTTGCGCCCGCAACTCGGCTTCGATCTCCGCCGCCTTCTCCGGCATCCCCTCCTTCTTGACCAGCGGGAACACGGCGACCGTGACCGGCGCCAGCTTCGGATGCAGCCGTAGCACGACCCGCTTGTCCTTGCCCTCGCCCTCCTCGTCGTAGGCGTCCACGAGGAAGGTCATCGCGGCGCGGTCCACGCCGGCAGCGGGCTCGATGACCCACGGCACGACGTGCTCGCCCTTCTCCTGGTCGAACCAGGACAGGTCCACGCCACTGGCCTCGGAATGCTTGCGCAGGTCGTAGTCGGTGCGGTTGGCGATGCCCTCCAACTCGGACCA
>JALUVI010000032.1 GCA_027020785.1 Planctomycetota bacterium
CGCATCGTCGGCAACAAGGTGTCGCAGCGCTTCGGCAAGTGCCTGCTCGAACTCGGCGGCAACAACGCCGTGATCGTGCTCGACGACGCCGACCTCGAGATGGCGGCCCGGGCCATCCTCTTCGGCGCGGTCGGCACCGCCGGGCAGCGCTGCACCTCGACGCGTCGGCTGCTGGTCCAGCGGGGCATCGCCGAGCCGCTGGTGGCGCGGCTGGTCGAGCTCTACGGTCGGGTCCGCATCGGCGACCCGCTCGACCCCGAGGTCCTGATGGGGCCGCTGGTGGACGAGCAGGCGGTCGAGGGGTTCGAGCGCGCCGTGGCCCGCGCCCGCGAACTCGGAGGCGAGGTCCTGGTCGGCGGCGGGCGCCACGTTCCGGAGGGGCTCGAAGGGGGGCACTACGTCCAGCCCACCATCGTGCGTGCCGAGAACGACTGGGACGTGGTCCAGAACGAGACCTTCGCGCCCATCCTCTACGTCATCGAGGTGGACGACCTGGACGACGCCCTGGCCAAGCACAACGCCGTTCCGCAGGGCCTGTCGTCGGCCATCTTCACCAACGACCTGCGCGCGGCCGAGCGGTTCCTCTCGGCTTCGGGTTCGGACTGCGGCATCGCCAACGTCAACATCGGCACCTCGGGCGCCGAGATCGGCGGCGCCTTCGGCGGCGAGAAGGAGACCGGTGGCGGTCGCGAATCGGGCTCGGACGCCTGGAAGGCCTACATGCGGCGTCAGACCAACACCATCAACTGGGGCACCGAGCTGCCGCTGGCCCAGGGCATCCGCTTCGACGTGGACTGACCCCGCGCCGGCCGCCGGTCACGCGAGCGGGGCGCCCTCCGAGGAGGGCGCCCCGCAGCGTCGAGGTTGGATGGGGCCTACCAGAACAGGCTGTAGCCGAGCTCGACGTGGAACCCCGTCTCGCTGGCAGGGCCGTCGTAATCCACCGACTGGTACTTCAGGATGGCGTCCAGGCCGGAATAGGCCGACATCATCTGGAGCATGCCGATGCCCAGGCTCCAGATGGTCAGGTCGTCGTTGGTCCCGCCGCTGTCGACGTTTCCGAGACCGACGGCGGCCTCACCGTAGGGATGGATGCTGCCGCCGCCCAGGAAGTAGTAGCGGTAGTAGGCCAGGGCGGCCCACAGCGTGTCGGAGCCTCCCGGGGACGTGTCGGAGTTCTGGTACGACACTCGACCTCCGGCTTCCATGTCGTCACGGAAGAACCAGCCGTGGCTGACCTCGAGCATGGTGGTGTCCACGTCGGTCTCGCTGGACCCGCTGTCGTAGGTCGTGGACCAGTAGCCGAAGGCGAAGTTGCTGTGCTGCATCCCCTTCTTGAGAGGGGCCTCCGAGGTCGGGAAGGCGCAGCTGGCTCCGAGGAGGAGAGTGGCGAGGAGAGGGATTCGGAAGGACTTCATCGTGTTCCTTGGTGGGGGTGGAGGGGTCCGCTCCGAAGGCGGCCCCGGGAGGGCCGTGAGTCTAGCGGGGCCGGACACCGAATGGAAAAACGTCATGATGGTGCCGTCATGGGCTCCCGTCCCACCCCCATCCACCTCCAGGAGGACGTCCTGCCGCTCGTGGCCTGGGACTACGCGCCGGAGGCCGGGGATGCCCCCAGGGTCCTCGCCCTCCACGGCTACCTGGACGTGGGACGTTCCTTCACGACGGTGGCCGAGCGCCTGCGGGGGGCGGCGCGGCTCCTGGCCCTCGACTGGCGCGGCCACGGGCGCAGCGGACGGGTCCATCCCGAGGCGTCGTACCACCAGCTCGACCACCTCAAGGACCTGGCCCGGGTGTTGCGCGAGCTCGGCGAGCGCGGGCTCGGCCCCGACCTCGTGCTGGCCCACAGCATGGGGGGCATCGTCGCCTTCCTCCATGCCGCTTCCCGGCCCGACGCCACTCCGCCGTTGGTGCTGTTGGACACGCTCGGCGGCTTCCCGACCCGGCCGCGCGAGCCTTGGGAAGCATTCGCCGGGGTCCTCGAACGCGTCCTCGAGCCCGCGCCGCCCTTTCGCAGCTTCGCCGACCTCGAAGCAGGAGTCGCCCACCTGCGGCTGCGCAATCCCGAGCTCGACGAGACCGCTGCGCGACGGCTCGCCCGCTGGTTCCTGCGCGAGGAGGACGGCCGTTGGGTGGTGGACGTGGATCCGAGGGTGCGCGGGCCGAACCCCATCCGCCTGTCCGAGGAGACGTGGCGCGTCGGCGCCCGCCGCATCACCGTTCCGGTGCGCGTCCTGGTCCCGGAGCGCGGCATCCTGGCGCGGGTCCCCGAGACCCGCGAGCGCTTCGAGTTCCTGCCCGACGGCCGGTGGTGCGAACTCGCCGACGCCGGTCATCCCGTCCACCTGACCCATCCCGAGGTCGTCGCCGGTCTCGTCCGCGACACCCTGGTCGAGCTCTCGGCCCGCTGACCGGGGCCGGGCGGTAGGATGGCCGCGTGTCCAGCGGTCGTTCGCGTCTCCTCCTCGGGGGCCTGCTCCTCGTCCTCGTGGTCGTGTCGTTGCTCCTCGTGCGCGGAGGCGGGCCTGCGGCCGGGGGACCGGAGGGCGCCGTGGTGGAGACCGAGGCGACCCCCTCCGGGACCGGCGCCGGCCAGGCTCCGCGCCGTGCCGAGGCCGCCCCGGAGGCCGCCCCCGAGGCTCCGTCGGCGACCGAGTCGGCGCCTCGTGCCTCCGCACCGCCCGAGGAAGTCCTCGTCGTCCGGTGCATTCGCGAGGCCGACGGCTCGCCGGTCGCCGAGGCGGTGGTGCGGCTCGCCACCTCCGGGCAGGACGTCTTCGCCCTGAAGTGGGGCGGGGACGACCTCGAGGAGGGCCTGCGCCACGTCCCCACGTCGTGGCCGCGCGCCCGGGCCGACGAATCCGGCGTGGCCCGGCTGCCCGGGCCGGTCACGGAGCAGACCCTGGTGCTCGCCGCCTCGGAGGACGCCGTCGGCGTGGCGGTGGTTCCGGCCGGCGCCCGCGAGGTCGAGCTCGCGATGCGACCGCGCCGCGACACCGCCCTCTTGCGCGGTCGCCTCCTCGACGTCGCGGGCGAGCCGTTGCGCAACGCCCGGTTCCGAGTCGAGCAAGTCCGCACCGACGAAGGCGGATGGCGCTCCACGAAGGGGCGGACCGAGACCACCGACGGGGAGGGACGATTCGCGTTCCCCACGCTCGTGCCCGACGCCGAGGGAACGCGCCACGTACTGCGCTTCCGTCATCGGCCGGAGGCGGAGGACGGCGTCGCGGAATGGACGGCCGAGGTCCCGTTGCCGCCGCCCTTCCCGAGCGAAGGAGGCGACCTCGGGGTGGTGCGGCTCGGGCTCGCCGACGTCCTGGCCCTGGTCCGCGTGCTCGACGACCAGGGGCGCCCCATTCCCGGAGCGACGGTGCGACTGGTCGACCGGATCGACTTCGGAACGATGGGCCGCTCGGAGACGTCGAAGCCGATGGGCGAGACCGACGAGCGAGGAGAACTCGCCGTCCTGCACCGCGCCGAGGACGGGACCACCCATGCGGTGCGGGTGCGGGCCGACGGCTTCGTGTCCCAGGAACGCGCGCTCGAACCGGGTTCCACCGTGGTGCTGCGGTTGACCCGCGCGGTCACCTTCCACGGTCGGGTCGAACTCGACCCGGAGGTGCCGCCCGCCGCATTGGTGGTCCGGGTCTCCACCCCCGACGGGCGGCAGGTCGGCGCGGTGCCGCCCGACGACGAGGGCGCCTTCGTCCTGACCGGCCTGGCGCCGGGGCCGGTCACCCTGACGGTCCTGCCGAGGCATCCCGTCGTCGCGGACGAGGAGCTCTTCCGTCTGGACGGCGTGCGCATCGGCGTGGACGGGGCGGACGAACCGCTGACGCTGGACCTGCGCGGTCGTCTGCGCGCGCTCGTCCTCCACGTCGTGGACGAGAAGGGTGGACCCCTGACCGACTGGGCCCATGCGCCGGTCGGGGCAGCCCGTCGTTCGGGCGGCCTGACCTCGCCGACCACCTTCGTCACCGCCGGGGACGGCTTCCGCCTCTGGGTCGGTCACGTGGCCCATCGGGCCGTCCTGGTCGAATCGCCCGGCGGCGAGGAGACGGTGGTCCTTCCCGCGGCGCTCCGCGTCCGGGTCCACCTCGAATCCTGGCCGTCGCCCCCCGAGGGGTACACCTGGAACCTCTTCTGGAGGGACGACGACCTGACCGAGGTGGACCCGGGGCTGACGACGTTCGGCGTCGTCGCCGGCCGGCCGCTGCGGCCCGGGCGCGCCGAGGTCCTCCTGTTCCAGCGTCCCGGTCCGCGCCGCGCCTTCGCCTTCCTCGAGCGCGTGGACGCCGATTCCTCGGGGATCGTCGTCGGCGACGACGAGAGCCGCGAGGTCGCCCTGGTCGGCGGCGGCCGCTTCGAGGTCGCCGACGTCCCGGGCATCCAGTCCGTGGTCCTGGACCCCGATCCGGAGTCCCTGGAGGCCGCCCTGGCCTGGGCCCGGCGCTGATCGGCGACCCCGTGCCGGCGCCCTGACGGAATCGCCGCGTCCGCCTAGACTGGCCCCATGGCCTATGTTCGACAGATGGAGCCCGGGGAGGCCGACGACCCGCTGCTCCGGAAGATCTACGACGACGCAGTGCGGCGTGCGGGGCGGGTCTGGAACATCGTCAAGGTGACCAGCCTCGACGCGCGGATGACGCGCGCCCACCTCGGGCTGTATCGCGAGGTCATGCTCGGTTCCGGTCCGCTGCCGCCGCGGCTGCGGGAGACCCTGGCGGTGGTCGTCAGCCGCGCCAACGACTGCCACTATTGAGTGGCGGCGCACGCCCACGACCTCCGTGTCGAGGTCGGTGAACCCGAACTGGCCGACTCCCTCGCGCGTGAGGGCTGGGAGTCCGCCCCCCTCGACGAGGCCGAGCGCGCACTCTGCGCCTGGGCCGAGAAACTGACCCGGACCCCGGGAGCGATGGGGGAGGAGGACGTGCGCCGCCTCCGCGGGCATGGTTGGGACGACGCCGCCATCCACCACGCGGCCCAGGTCGTCGCCTACTTCAACTACGTGAATCGCATCGCCGACGGCCTCGGCGTGGACCCCGAACCCGCATCATGAACGATTCCTCGCACATCGTCCGCACCCTCCTCGTCCTGCTCGGCCTCGCCTGCGTCGGCTGGCTCGGATGGTGGGTGTTCCAGGCCGAGTCTCCCGAGGTCGAGGTCGAAGCCGTCTCCGTCACGGTGGCCGATCCCGCTCCTTCCGCCGCCGCCGACCTGGCCGCGGGCGCTGCGGGCGCCGCGGCCCCGAGCGCGGCCGACCTGCCGCGTCGTGACGCTGCTCCCGAAGGTCCCGACCGAGAGGCGGCGCCGCCGGATCCCGCGGGGCCCATCCTCCTCGTCCACGTCGTCGCGAAGGAGACCGGCGACCCCCTCCCGGGCGCCGAGGTCTTCCTGGTCGAGCCGGAGGAGCTCGATCCCGAGGACCAGGCGCTGGCCCAGGCCGGAGACGAGGACCTCGAGGAGCTGTTCCGCCGTCTCGGGCGCCGTCGCGTGGCCGACGCTTCGGGGGACGTCCGCATCCCCCGCGTCGAGGGCGCCGCGTTCGTCCTCGCCGGGGCCGCTCCGGGGCGTTTCGACGTCGGCTTCGGCTACGACCCGAACGAGGACGAGGTCACCCTCGAACTCTCCCGGCGCAACGAGGTCGTGGCCCGGGTCGTGGACGGCGCGGGGCGACCGGTCGCCGGCATGACGGTGGCCCTGCGTCGTCGTCTGGGGGCGACGTCCGCCGACTTCTTCCAGGAGTCGAGTGACGAGGACGGCCTGGCCTCCTTCCTGCTGCCCGGCGCCATCCTCGACGAGGGGGCCAACACGGAATACGCCCTGGGGCTCTCCATCGTCGGCGGCGACCCGGTCGAGGTCCCCCTGGACCTGGCGGCACTCCCCAGCGAGCCGATCCGCCTGGTCGTCCCCGACGACGTCGGCCGGGTCGAGGTGTACGTGGTCGAGGAGGACGGCCGCGCGCCGACGGTCCCGACCCAGGTCGGCCTCCGCCCGCTGGACGGCGAGGAGGAAGGCCCCGGAGCGGTCCGACGCGTCACCATGGCGCTGCTGCAGGACGGACGCGCCGTGTTCGAGGGCGTCAGGACCGGTACCCGCTTGCACGTCGAGGCCGGAATCCTGGGTGGGGAGCGTCGCGCCGAACGGGAGGGCTACGGTCCGGAGACCCCCGGCGCCACCGCCCGCTTCGACCTGGTCCTGCGCGAGGAGCGTCCCATCCTGGTCGGCCGCATCCTCAACGAGGAGGGGCGTCCCGGCAAGGGGGTGCGACTCGAGACCCACCTCGAAGAGGTCATGGAGACGGGCAGCTCGTCCATCGGCGGTCAGGTCAAGTGCGACGCCGAGGGGCGGTTCCGCATCGTCCTCCAGAACCCGTATCGCGAGGGTTCGACCCGAACCCTCCGCTTGGTGGTCCCGGCGCGACGCGGCAAGCCCGAGCGCGACGTCGTGGTGGACTTGAGCCGCAGCTTCCCCCCCGGCGAGAACGAACTCGGCGACCTGGTCGTGCGCCCGGCGCCGCTCCTGGCCTCGGGACGGGTGGTGGACCCGCAGGGGAACCCGGTCGGCGGCGCGCAGGTCCACGTGGAGAGCTTCTCCGTCCACGGCCCGACCGCCGACGACGGGGCCTGGTTTCCGATCGCCCGGATCCAGGCCGAGACCGACGCCGAGGGGCGCTTCGAGCTCCGCGGGCGGGTGGAAGGTCGGCTGCGCGTCGTCGCGACCCACCCCGCGTTCATGGCCGGCGACGCCGAGATCGTTCCGGGCACGCGGGACGTCGTCCTCCGCTTGAGTCCCGCGCGGGAGTTGCTGGGGCGGGTGCTGCTTCCGGACGGCATCGATCCCCACGCGCTGATCCTCTCCTTCGTGCCCGCCGAACGAGGCGAGGACGGCGCCGTGCCCTTCCGCCTCGACGCCGACGGTTCGTTCCGACGCCAGGGCCTGCCCCCCGGCGGCGGCGAACTCGTGCTGTCCTGCCGCTGGACCGACGAGGAACTGGCGCGGCGGACCATCGGCCCCGCAGGGGACCAAGAGGTGGTCCTCGACCTGCGGGGACTCCCGTTGACGACGCTGGACCTCCGCGTCCGGAACGCCGACGGGAGCCGGCCGAACTTCTGGTGGCTGCATCCCGCGGGGGCCCAGGAGCGGCGCACCTACGTGTCCGAGGCCGAGGTCCAACTCGTCACGCTGGCGCCCGGCTTCGACCTCGTCCTCGGCGGCGACGGCACCCGCGAGGTGCGCCTGTCCGGGGTCTCCGGCGAGCGCGAGGTGCTCTTCCAGGACGGGTTCGAGATCGTCCTCGCGGTGGCTCCGGTGCCCGACCTGCCGGAGGGCACCCAACTCGTCCTCCAGCTCTACGCAGACGAGGGCCAGGGCGCGACGAGCGGCGGGGCCTTCGTCGGCCAGGTCCAGCTCGACGCCGCGGGCCGCGGGAGCACCCAGGTCGGCCGTTCGGGCCGCTTCCTCGTCGTCGGGGAGTTGTTCGAAGTGGTGCGGGACGCGGACGCCGGGATCGTCGCCTACACGGCCGCCCGGTCCCTCGGGCGGCTCGGCGCGATCGAGGTCACGGAGGTCGCGGGCGTGCAGGAGTTCTCCGTCGCCCTGGACCCCGAGCTCGTGCGCCAGGCACTCGAAGGAGACCAGGAGTGAGCGGAGACCGAGTCCGTGGGGCCTCTTCCGACGGAACGGCCGTGCCCCCTCGGGCCGGTCACGTCGGCTGCGTCGAGAGAGGCCTCGGCCGCGGCGACGACCGCCGCGGTCTTCCCGCCGAGGTCGTCGGACCGGCCCCGGCCGATGGCCTCGGCGTGGTCCCCGAACCCGCAACATGACCGCCCCCTCGCCCAAGCCCCGACTTCTCCTCGTCCTGCTCGGTCTCGCCCTCGCCGGCTGGCTCGTCTGGTGGGTGGCCCCGGACGCAGCCTCCGAGTCCGAGGGCGGGGCCGTCGGCGTCGCCGCGGCGGACGCCGCACCACCCGCCGCTGCCCCCGCCCCCGGCTTCGTCGCGGACGCCTCGGGCGCGGACCAGGCCGTCGCCCCGCGCCGCGATGCGGTCGACGAGGCCGCAGCGTCCGCTCCGGACGGTCCGGAGCTCCTCGTCCGCGTGGTGGATGCCGACGGAGGCGCGCCGCTGCCCGGGGCGGAGGTCTTCTTCGTCGACCTGCAGGCCGTCGGGCCCCGGACCCTGCAAGCCGCCATGGATCGAAGCGGCGAGCTCGAGGACCTGTTCCGCGAACACGGCGTCCGACGGGTCGCCGACGCCCACGGCGAGGCGCGCTTCCCCCGACCCGACGGGAGCACCTTCGTCCTCGCCGGAGTCGCACCCGGACGCTTCGACGTCGCCTGGGACTTCGAGCCCGACGCCGATGCCGTCACCCTCGCCCTGGGACGGCGCAACGGGCTGTCGGCGCGCGTGGTGGACTCTGCCGACCGACCGGTGCCCGGCGCGCCGGTCGTGCTGCGCCGCCGCTGGCCGGGCGGGTGGTCCGACCTCCTGCGCCAGGTCAGCGGTGAGGACGGATCGGTCTCGTTCCAGTTGCCGAGCCGCCTCCTGGAGGAGCTGGACGCCGCGGGCGGCGCCGAGGGGACCACCTTCGTCGTCCTGGACGTCGTCGGCGGCGACCCCGTGGAGGCGGAGGTGGACCTGGACCGGATCCCCGACGAACCGGTCCGCCTGGTCGTGCCCGACGACTGCGGCTCGGTGGAGGTCGCCGTATCCCTGGAGGGGGGCGGTCCACCGGAAGAGCCCGTCTCGGTCGCCCTCACCGCGACGGGGGACGGCGCCGCGTCCACCCGCTTCGGGGCGTCGACCGCCCATCGCCTGGCGGAGGACGGCCGCGCCACCTTCCCGCTGGTCCGCGTCGGGCTTCCCCTCCGGGTCACAGCCCGGACCTTCGGGGGCGAGCTGCGCGCCTCGGTGGAAGGGACCGGTCCGGCGGCTCCGGGAGCCACGGCCCGGTTCTCCCTCGTGCTGCGACAGGAACGCCCCGTCCTCGTCGGACGCGTGCTGAACCAGGAGGGGCGCCCCGCCAAGGGGGTCCGGATCCTGATCGGCACGACGGTGCGCGACGAGCACCGCCGGTCCTCCTCGCAGCGCTCGACGAGGTGCGACGGCGAGGGCCGGTTCCGCTACGTGCTGGAGCACGCCTACGAGGAGGGAACGACGCGAACCCTCCGCGTGCTCGTCCCTCCCCGCGGCGGCAAGCCCGAGCGCGACGTCTCGGTGGACCTCAGCCGGCCGCTGCCGCCGGGCGAGACCGACCTCGGCGACCTGGTGGTCGCACCGGTCCCGCTGGTGGTTGCGGGGCGCGTCCTCGACCCCACGGGTGGGCCGGTGGCCGGGAGCCGGGTCCGCTGCGAGCGCCCGTTCTCGACCGCCGCGGGGTCGGGCTCGGAACACTGGAGGTCGGCCGGCGTGCCCGAAGCCCTGACGACGGAGGACGGGAGCTTCACCATCCGCGGCCGCCCCGAGGAGGCGCCGCGCTACCGCGTGCGCGCCGAGCACCCCGAGTACCTGGAGGGCGTCCAGGAAGTGCCGCTCGGAACGCGGGACGTCGTCGTTCGGTTGCGTCCTGCGGTGCGGCTCGAGGGTCGGCTCCTCCTGCCGGAGGGATTCGACCCGGGGGACTTCCGACTCCTCTTCCTGGTTCCCGATCCCGACGGTGACACCAGCGAACGTTTCCTGCGCCTGCGCGACGACGGCACCTTCGAGCAGAGCGGGTTGCCGCCCGGCGGGGGCGAGCTCCTGCTCACGGCGCGCTTCACCGGTGAGGAGCTGTTGCGTCGTCCGGTGCCGGCGGGGTCGGGAGAGCCGGTGGTCCTCGACCTGCGCGGCATGCCGTTGTCCCGGCTCGTGTTGCACGTGCATCGGGCCGACGGACGTCCGCTGGACCATTGGACCCTGGCGCAGGTCGGAGGCGAAGGGAAACCGGGTCGCGTGGCCTGGGTGAGCGAGTCCGACGTGGAACTGGTCTCGGCGCGGCCCGCCTTCGACCTCGTCGTCTTCGCCGACGGCACGCGCGAGGTCCGCCTCGAAGGGGCCGTCGGTGAACGCGAGGTCGAGCTGGTCCCGGGTTACGAGATCGGCCTCCGCGTCGTGCCCGTGGTGCCCCTGCCCGACGGCTGGAAGCTGTGGTTCACGACGAGGTTCGTAGGAGGCGACGTGAGGCGCTCCCTCGGGGGCTTCGTCCTGGACGATTCGGGGCGGGGTACGGCGGTGGTCCCGGCCCCCGGCCGCTACGAGGTCTCGCTGGAACTGCGCCACACGGTGCGGTTCGATGGGGGGCGCAATACCACGAGCGATGCGGTGGGGGTCGTCGGCGTCCTCGAGGTGCGCGACGTCGCCGGTCGCCAGGAGTTCACCGTCACCGTCGACCCGGAACGGGTGAACGAGGTGCTCGAGCGGGAGCAGGAGTGAGCGCCCGTCCCGCACGGAGGGCGAGCGGAATGGGGCGCGCGTGGCTGTTGGGCGGACTCCTGCTCGCCGTCCTCGGTGCGTCGGTCGTCTGGTGGTGGCCGGGCGTGGGCGACCGGGGCGCGGACGCCCGAGACGACGCCGTTCGCGGAGCCGAGACGGCGCGCGAGCCCGCCCCCCGTGGGTCGGCGGCGAGCGGAGCGGCCCCAGCGGACGTGGCGGCTCCGCAACGGGCGACCGTGGACGGCGCCGCCGCGGCGGAGCCTGCGCCGCGGGACGCCGCGCGCCTCACGGTCCGCCTGCTCGAGCGCGGGGGCCGCCCCGCGGCCGGCGCGACGCTCTGGGTCCTCACGGGCGCGGCGCTCGAGCGCGCCGGCCCTCCGCCTGCCCCCGACGCGCCCTTCCCGCGCGACCTCCCGGCCCGGCTCTTCGGACGCGCCATGGTCGCCGACGCGGAGGGCCGGGTCGGACTCGTCCGCGACTTCGACGAGGCGAGGCTGGTCGCGGTCCGCGGCGAGCTGTGGGCCGAGGGCGGGTGGCGCGTCGGGGACGGCGACGCCGTCGAGCTGGTCCTCGAGTCGGTGCCGACGGTCCGTGCGGTGGCCCGGGATCCCGAAGGTCGCCCCCTCCCCGACGTCGCCGTCGCGGTCTCCCATTCGGTGGACGGGGTGCCCTTCCCGATCCAGGTCGCACCCACCGACGCCGTGGGCGTCGCCGTCCTGCGGCTCTTCCCCCCCGCTGCTCGAGCGCTTCGCCGCGGCCGAGGTCCGCCTGTCCGCCCAGCGGCTCGGCCCCGAGCCCGTGGAGGCGCCCCTCGACCTGCTCCGTCTGCCGCGTGATCCCGTCGCCCTGCTCGCGCCTCCGAGCGGTGCGGTCGAGGTGGTCGTGACCGACGTCGCCGGCCGACGCGTTCCGCTGTCGGGGACCGCGAACCTCTCGTGGATCGCACCCCCCGACGTGGACGGGCTCTCGGCCACCCTCCACGCCACGGCTCCCGTCCGCGACGGCCGCGCGCGCTTCGGCGCCGTCCTCCCCGGCGCCGCCCCGCTCCGCGCCCGGGTGGTCGCCGTGGACGGGCGGACGACCCCTTGGGTCACCGCCACCGGACCGTCGGGGCCGGGAGAGACGGTCGTCCTGCGCGTTCCGCTCCCCGTCGCCCGCCGCTGACCCGGCAACGGCCCCGATGCCGTCGCGGGGCCCCGATAGGATGGTCCTGCGCCCCGGACCTCGGTTGGGATGTCGAACGTGAACCCTCGCCGCTTCCTCGCGTCGCTCCTCGTACTCGCCGTCCTCGGGGGGCTCCTCCTGGTCTTCGCCGACCCCTTCGGCGGTGGGGGCGCCGGCCCGAGCGACGACTCCGCTCCGCCGCCGTCCGTTCGGGAGGGGGCGCCGGCCGAGCTCGCCCGCCCCGGCTCGACGGATCGCGAGGAGGCGACCCCCACGGCGACCGGAACGCGGCGCGCCGCGGCGGACGCCGCAGTGCTGCGCATCCACGTCGTGGACGGGGACGGGGTCTCCGTCCCCGGCGCCGAGTTGCGGCTCCTCTCCGGTCCGGGGTTGGCCCAGTTCCCCGAACCTCCGCTGCCGCACCAGCCGTTCCCGCGCGACCTGCCCTTCCTCGGCTTCGGTGTCCCCTGGCGCGCGGACGCAGCCGGCGCGGTCACCCTGCCGCGGCCGACCGAGCGGGTGCGCCTCGCCGCCGGCACCGCGACGCACTGGGGCGAGACCGATTGGGAGCCCGGCGACGACCCTGCAATCGAGCTCGTCGTCGAGCGCGTCACCACCGTTCCGGTCCGGGTCCGCGACGCCGCCGGAGCAGCGGTGGCCGGCGTCGGGGTCCAGCTCACGGCCGGGGCCGAGCCGGACGCCGCCGCAGCGCTCGGGGTCACCGACGCCGACGGCATGGCCTACTTGCGGCTGTTCCCGCCGATCCTCGCCGGGCTGCGGCTGGCCGGCCGGGCCGCCGTCCGCCTGCAACGGCTCGGTCCGGCCGCCCCCACGGTGGTCCTCGATCCGAACGCCCTTCCCACCGAACCCGTGGAGTTCGAGCTCGACGCGGTCGGCGCGGTGGACGTCACCGTGCTCACGGAGGAGGGAGCGCCGTTCTCCGAGCCCGTCCTCGTGAGCGTCACCTGGTCCCCGGCCGACGGCGGCGTGCCGGAGGACGCGGTCACCGCGGTCGGCGGCCTGGCCCGTGACGGCCGCCTGCGCGTCCCCGCGGTCGGTCTCGGGCTGGAGCTCCGGGCCGCGGCTTCGACGCTGGACCTGCGGCGGGAGGACTCCACCTCCGGCGGCGGACCGCGCGCCCCGGGCGAGGTCGTCGCCTTCCGGCTCCAGCCGCGCCCGTCGCTGCAGCCTGCGCTCCTCGTCCTCACCGGCCGCATCGTCAACGAGGAGGGACGGCCTGCGCGTTCGCTCGAGCTCGCCGCTCTGACCTTCCGTCGCGACGGTGGCGTGTCTCGCGGTGGATTGCTCACCGACTCCGACGGCCGCTTCCGCGCCGAGTTCGCCGCGAGCGACGTCGCCGCCGGCGAGCTCCTGCGCTGGGTCGTCGAGTTCCACGCCACCCGGCGCAAGCCGCAGCGATCGGCCGAGGTCGCGTTCGTCGGTCTCCCGTCGTCCGGAGAGGCGGACCCCGGCGACGTGGTCCTCCATCCCGACCCGCTCCTCGTCGCCGGACGCGTCCTCGGCCCCGACGGAGAGCCGGTGCCCCGGGCGTGGGTGACCCTCGCCACCGCGACGCCCGATGGAACCGCAGCACCTGCTGCGTCCTGGTGGCGCGAGGCGCGCACCGACGCCGAGGGTTCCTTCACGTTCCGGGGCCGCGAACCCCGCCCGCGCATCCGGCTCGCGGTTCGGGCTCCGGGCTACCTGGGCCGCGAGGTCGAGACCGCACCCGGCACGGAGGGCCTGGAGGTCCGTCTGCCCCGAGGGGCCGCGGTCCGCGGCTCCATTCGGGTGGACCCCGGCGTTCCGCTCCGCGGCACCATGCTGGTCCTCACTCCGGGGGACGGCGAGCGGGCGCGCCTCCGACTGGACGACCGGGGCGAGTACGGATGGTCGCCGTGTCTGCCGGGGGTGCAGACCCTCGTCCTGGTCGCACCCACCGGCGAAGAGCTGTGGCGCGGTCGGGTCACCCTCGTCGCCGGCGAGACCACCCGTCACGACGTGGACCTGCGGGGCGTGGTCCACGGCATGGACCTGGAGGTGGTGGACGATTCCGGGCAGCCCCTGACGCAGGCGTGGGCTGCGGTCGGCGGTGAGCATGCCTTCTTCCGCTATCCCGGCGAGGAGGTCACCCATCACCTGCGCTTCCCGGTGCGCGCCCTGCCGCGGCTTCGCGTGGGGGCCCCGGGCCACCGCGCCGTGGCGGCGCCGACCGCGCCCGGCGCGCATCGCGTCGTCCTGCCCGACGGCCTGGCGGTCTCGGTGGTCCTCGACGACCTGCCTCGAGTCCCCGAGGACGCCTCCGTCGTCGTGGCCGTGGAATGGGCGGGGACCGACCCGGTGGTCGCCGATCGCGACTCCGCCGAGGTGGAAGGCGGTCGCGCCGACTTCCGGTTGGAGGCGCCCGGCCCGTGGCGCGTCTCGCTGGTGGCGACGGCGCCCTTCGACGGGACCTCGCCGCCCGAGAGCCTGACCTTCGACGACCTCGGTCGGGTCGTCGTGCCCGACGCGTCGGAGCCGCGGACCTTCCACCTTCGGCTCGGGCCCGAGCGGGTGGAGGAGCTGCAGCGACGGTTCGGGACGGCGGACTGACCCGTGCGTCGTGCGTCAGCCGTCGGGGCGGAGGGCGCGTGCGTCGGCCGGGAACGGGGCGGCGCGTCCGTCGCGCCCGATCCGAACGGGCCAGGTGGCGACGTCGAGGCCCTCGTCGCCCCGGCGACGGTGGAGGACGAGCGTGGCCTCACCCTCCGGGAGTCCGGTGAAGACGAAGCCGCCGTCCGCCGCGGGCCAGGCCGGTCCGAAACGGCCGCGGTCGGGGACGTCCACGTAGAGTCGGTACCACTCCCGCCGCGTTGCGGGGGAGAGCTCCAGGATGCCGTGGAACTCCTGCCCTGGATCGAGGAAGACGTGGCGGGACTCTCCGGGGCGGAAGGTCCCACGCCAGCCGAGGTGGTCGTCGGCGTTCACCAGGAGTTGCCACGGGGCGTCCCCCGCGCCGTTTCGCCACGCCACCAGTCGGCCGTCGGCGTCGGTGACGCCGAGGCTCTCGGCGGGGGCCTCCTCCCGCCCCGGAGCCCGCACGTAGATCCGCGAGCCGGCCAGCGGGCCGCGGTCGTCCAGGACGCGCACCGCGAGTAGGAGCGGCACGGTCTGCAGGCGTACCGCGCCGAGGTCGGCGCCGCCCGCCTCGGGCGGTCGCCGTACGTTGCGGGTGCTGGTCTGGTCCGGGGCGTCTCCGGGGCTCCAGCGGAACGTGATCGTGGTTGCGGAGGAGTCCTCGCCGGCGGCTGGCGAGACGTCGGACGTGGACACGAAGAACCCCCCGTCGTCGTCGGTGGTGATCCGGAGAGGGGGTAGGGGAAAGGACGTTCGAGGCGGGGTCCACCTCCCTCCGGCGAAGAGGGTGGAGGGCAGCCCGATGCGTCGCGACACCGTGACCACGGCCCGCGCCAGGGGGCGGCCGTCGGCGTCGAGGAGGACGCCGCGGTAGCCCACGTCGCCGTCGGACGGCGCGGACGGGTACCACGTCGCCGCCAGGGCGGTGAGTCGCGGCCTTCCGGCGTCGGTCGCGTCGGCCGGGGGCGGGACTTCGTCGGGCTCGGCGGCCGTCGTCGGCGCGGCGGCGGGCGGCAGGCGTCGTGGCGACGGAGCGCCGACGCGCGCCGGAGAGGATCGAGGAGGCGTCGGCGGGGGCGGCGGGAGTTCCCGCACGGGGGCCGGAGTGCGGCTCCAGAGCAGGAGCGCCAGGGCGACGGCGACCAGCGCGGCAGCGAACGCGAGGAGGGGGCGGGACGGCATCGGACGCGGGCCTCGGCGGCGGGGAGGCTGCGAAGGGAGGAAGGAAGGGGAATGCACGGGCGATCCGAACCGTCCCCAGGGGAGACGGCCCCTCCGGCCGGCGCCGCTTTCGTGAACCTATACGATGCCCGGCGTGAAGTCTCGTCCCGCTCTCCTGGTCCTCGCGGCCCTGGGGGTCGCCCTCCTGGTCCTGCTCCTGCGCCCGCGGTCCGGAGTCGTGGACGACGGCGCCGGGCCCGACCCCGCAGCGGCTGCGCCGGTCGCCGGCTCGCTCGAGGAAGGTCTCGGAGCGCCGCGACGCAGCATCGCCGATTCGCCGTCCTCGGAGGAGGCGGCCGTCGCCGAGGGAGAGCCCGCCGGGGAGGGCGACACCGCGGCCGCAGCGGAGGCGGAGGTGGTCCTGCCCCGCACCCTGCTCGTGGTCGAGGCCGAGACCGGCCGTCCCATCGCCGGGGCGGAGGTCCTGTTCCTGCCGAATTCCTTCACGCCCTACCTCGAGGACGACGACCCCGGGACGCTGGTCGGCTTCCAAGGATTCTTCGCGTCCAAGTCGCCGGACTTCGTCAAGACCACCACCGACGGCTCCGGTCGTGTCGCCGTTCCCGCGGCCGAGGAGAACCCCTGCGTCCTCGCCCGCAGCCCGGGTCGCATCGGGGGCATGCAGAGCCTTCCCGTGGGAGCGGAAGAGGTGCGTCTGCCGTTGCGCACCGTTCCGGAGCCGATCGTCTTCGTGGGGCGAGTCCTCGGTCCGGACGGTGAACCGCTCGCCCGCGAATTCGTCTCGCTCGAGGTCTTCGACGAGCATCCCGACGGTCGGAGCGGCATGAATGGTCGTCCCGTCCCGCTCGGAGCCGACGGCGCCTTCCGTCACGAGGTCACGGAGTCGTTGGCCCCGGACGTCGCGCTGCGCCTCGTCTTCCGGGTGAAGACGGAGGAAGGGGTCCTGGAAGCCGAGCGACGCTTCGATGCCCCGGTGGCCCGCACCGTCCACGACCTCGGCGACGTGGTCCTCGAGCCGCAGGACGAAGGAGACGTCTTCGTCGCCGGGGTGGTGGTCCGCGCCGACGGCACCCCAGTGGATGCGTGGGTTTCGGTCGAGGCCCGGGACGACTCGGGGCGCTGGGGGCGCACCGGCCTGAACGGGTTCGCCGACGGGGGGCGCTTCGTCTTCCGCCGGGAGCCCGCCGTGCCGGGGCCGTATCGCGTGTCCGCCCAGGCCGACGGCACCGAGGCGACCCGCGACTTCCGTCCGGGGGAGCACGACGTCGAAGTACGCCTGCCGGCCATGGGTTCCATCCGCATCGAGGTCATCGGAGTCTCGGGCAAGGACCTCTACCAACTCGAGGCCTTCCTGTTCCAGGACGGCCGACCGGTCCGGTTCGGCAACTCCTTCCGCCAGAGACCGGGCGAACCGATGGAGTGGACCCTCACGGCGCTCGACGGTGGGACCTACGACCTCGTCCTCACCTCGCGCGGCACGGGAGCGGAGCTGTGGCGGAGGAGCGGGCTCGTCGTCGTACCGGGCGAGGACCCGCTGCCCGTGGTGGTGGACCTGCAGGGAAGGATCCGCATCGCCGACGTCGAGGTCTTCGGCGCCGACGGCCGTCGCGTGCGGGAGGTCTCCGTGCGTCCCGCCGACGCCCCGCCCGACACCCGCCCCTCGAGCAGCCGCAATCCGTTCCGCGCCTTCCTCACCTCCGACTCGGTGCGCGTCGTCCTCGGCGCGCCGGGCTGGCGTCAGGGCGAGTTCACGCTGCGACCGGGGGAGCGGCGCATCGAGCTCGAGCCGGCGATCCGGGTGCGCCTCCAGGTGGACGTCCCCGACTCCCTGCCCCCGGGATGGCGGCTCGACCCGACCCTGGAGGTCCCGCGCCGCGGCGTCCCGGCGAGTGGCCCCCTGTACGCTCCGACCCCCGGCGCCGAGCCGGGCCTCTTCCTGGTGCCGGCGCCGGGGCGCTACGCGGTCGAGGTCACGCTG
>JALUVI010000033.1 GCA_027020785.1 Planctomycetota bacterium
ATCGTGGCGGTCTCCTGGGTCTCGGTACCCAGGACGACGCACTCGGTGCGCGAAGGTCACAGGGGGGATGTGGAAAATGGAACACTCTTCGTGGCCAGTTTCCGATCCCTGGGGGATCAGAGCACGACCGGGTTCGACGGCATGCAGCTGGCGACGTCCACCGCTTGCACGGTCAGGCCACAGCCGGCGGCCGGCAGGTTCGGCACGTGGAAGCAGTCGATGGAACCGCTGGAGACGGCCCAGACGTAACCCACGCTGGGCGCGGCGATGTCCACCACGGTTCCTGCGCAACGCCCTGTGCTGACGTAACTCCCGGCGGCGCCATAGAGCAGCACGACCATGCCGCCGGGAGTCGCTCCCGTCACCTCGAAGGTGACGGGGGTGACTGGGCCGGCCGGGCAGTAGCCCGTGTCGGTGACCGTCAGCCAAGGCGGGGCGCTGCCTGCGCTGGCGCTGTCGACTACGATGTCGTCGATGCCCACTCCATCCGTAGTTCCGTAGACGGCCTCTCCTACCTGGGAGAACATGATGTACACGGGTTGCTGGAAATCGACTGGCGCCACGGTGAGGTCCACCGTGAGGCGCTGCCAGGTACTCGGGAACTGCCCCCAGCCGGCCAGCACCTGGTACCAAAAGACGCCATCATTGGACACCCAGACGCCATCCTCGTCGTCGCGTTGCTCCATGAAGCCAATGACCGAGAAGGTGACCTGCGGATCCGTGATCATGGACAAGTCCAACGACAGGACCATCGCATTCAGGACCTTGGTGTACCCTCCCCAGTACTGGGGGTCCCGGCCCATCTCCAGACAGTAGGCGCCGCTATAGGTCCCCATCGTGTTGGCGATGGCGCACCATGCCTCCGGATCCGGGGCGTGCGTCGTCCAGTCCAAGGCCGAAAGCGCCATCTCTGCAGGCGCAGCGCCGGACTCGAAGTCCTGGGTGTAGGGCGCGACCGCGGTGGAAGCGGGCAGGCTCATGTACGTCCAGAACGTCGGCGGCGGCGGCAGCGGCGCCGGCGGGACCCGGCTGTCGTCCACCTGGAAACGATCGAGCCACAACTCGTGGTCGTAGTCTCCGTAGTACCGAATCCCGATCTCGGCCCGCCGTCCGACGAAGGCGAGGGGAACGACTGCGGTCATCATGTCTCGACGTGGGGTGGTCCGACAGTCCGTCCAGATGACGGTCCATGACGTGCCTCCCAAGGGACGCATCACGATCTCGGTGACCCCCGCCCCATGAGAGTTTGGGTGGTTCGCCTGGAAAGTCGGATACCGAAGTTCCAGATCGAAATGGACGTAGGCCTCGGTGGCGCCCCTCAGGTCCACGGTCGTCCACAAGGTGGCATCGCTCGGAGTGGCGATCTCGCTCTGGTGCCAGGCGCGGCCGTCGGGGGAATGGATCCAGCCCTGGGCATTTGGATGGAGTTGGATCTGTCCCCAACCTGCAGGCGGGAAAGTGGAGTCGAAGTCCTCGAAGAGGTAGATGGTCTGGGCGGGCAACCAGCCTCCGAGGGAGGAGGCAACCAAGCAGACGAGGGCGAGCTTTCTCATGATCTTCGTTCGGGCGTTGGAGTGAGATGGGATGCGGGAGGCGCCAATGCTCCGGCGCAGCTGGTCACGGTCGCGCCCCCAGCCTCATCCCCAACTGCGCAAACGCCCCACGGAATCCCTCACCCTCCTGCAGGCCCCGCAGACGGAATGCAAACGGACCGCGCCCGGGAAGGGCGCGGTCCGAAAGGGGAGATCCCTCGGGGGATCAGAGCACGACCGAGTTCGACGGCGTGCAACTGGCGACGTCCACCGCCTGCACGGTGAGGCCACAGCCGGCGGCCGGCAGGTTCGGGACGTTGAAGCAGTCGATGGAACCGCTGGAGACGGCCCAGACGTAGCCCACGTTGGGCGCGGCGATGTCCACCACGGTGCCCGCGCAGGGACCGGTGCTGGTGAAGCTGCCGGCGGCACCATAGAGCAGCACGACCATGCCGCCCGGGGTGGTGTTCTCCACCTCGAAGGTGACCGGGCCGGGGCAGACCCCGCTGGTGGTGACGGTGAGGGTCGGCGAGACGCCGCCGCCACCTCCGCCGTTGTCGACCACGATGTCGTCGATGCCGACGCCGTCGAGGTTGCCGTAGGGGAAGTTGTCCTGCTGGGCGAACATCAGGTAGACCGGCTGCAGGAAGTTGACCGGAGCGCCGGACAGGTCCACGGTGACGGTCTGCCAGGTACTTCCGTACTGGCCCCAGTTGTCCACGACCTGGTACCAGTTGGAACCGTCGTTGGACACCCAGATGCCGTCCTCGGGATCGGTCTCCTCACCCCAATCGACCACCGCGAAGGTGACCTGCGGGTTCTGGAGGCCGGAGAGGTCCAGCGACAGGACCATGGCGTTCAGCACGTCGTGGTAGTTGGTGCTGACGGGGTCCAGGCCCATCTCCAGGCAGAAGACGCCGCCGTTGGTGCCCATCGTGTTCGCGATCGTGCACCAGGCCTCGGGGTCGGGACCGAGCGTCGCCCAGTCCAGGGCGGTGAGCGCCATCTCGGCGGGAGCCGAGCCGGCCTCGAAGTCCTGGGTGTACGGCGCGACCGCAGTGGAGGTCGGCAGGTTCATGTACGTCCAGACGGTGGGCGGGGGCGGAGGCAGCGGCGGCGAGGTGGTGCTGTCGTCCACCTGGAACAGGTCGACCCACACCTCGTGGGCGTAGGTGCCGTAGTAACGGATCCCGATCTCGGCCATGCCGCCGAGCATGGCGGCCGGAATCTGCACGGTCATCATGTCGCGACGGTTGAGCGTCCGGCAGTCGGTCCAGATCGGAGTCCAGGTCGTGCTGCCGGCAGGACGCATCACGATCTCGGTGATGCCGTCGCCGAAGGAGTTCGGGTGGTTGGCCTGGTAGATCGCGAAGTTGACTTCCATGTCGACGTGGAGGTAGGCCACGGTCGCCGTGGAGAGATCCACCGAAGTCCAAAGGGTGTCGTCGGCCGTACCCAGCGAGGAGAACTCGTCCTCGTGCCAGGCACGGAGGTCAGGGGACTGGATCCAACCCTGGGTCATCGTGTTGACCTGGTCATGGGTCCAGCCGGCGGGAGGGACGGCAGTGTCGAAGTTCTCGGTCAGATAGACCGTTTGGGCCTGCAGCGAGCCGACGAGCAGAGCTGCGGCGGCGCAGGAAAGGAGGAGGTTCTTCATCTCTGTCGAGTTGCGAAGGGGTTGAAGGGAAAACGACGCGGGGGCGAGGGGGCGACACCGCACCACGTTCGGACTCTCCCATCCTACCCCTTGCGGCAGGGATTCAAGCCATTTTCCAACAACCTTTCTTGCCCCCGACGGAGCGGAATGTTGCACCAATCCACCCTGTCATGGACGTCCTGAGCTCACCCGCCGCGATGGTGCATCTCGAGCCAGGGCTCCAGTCGAAGGACCTCCGAGGGCGCGAGCGCCCCCCGCTGGGGCAACGCGGCCCGCTCCTCGGCTCCGCGGTCGGACCGCCCCCGCCACCAGCCTGCAACGAGCACCCCCAGCCCCTCCACGGTGGCTCCGGAGCGCAGCGGCGGCCGCAGGTCGAGCCCGCGGCGCGCGTACAGGCACCCGAAGAGAGTGCCCTCGGCGGTCAGGCGGGCGCGGTCGCAGGCCCGGCAGAACGGGGCCGTGACGCTGGGGACGATGCCGAACACCTGCTCGCGACGCTCCAGTAGGAAGCGCTCGGCAGGGCGCGCTCCCCGTCCCGGCAGCGGACGGGGCGTCTCCGCGGCGTACCCGGAGACCTCGGCGAGGATCCGATCCCGGGGAACCACGTCCTCGAGGCGCCAGCGCGTCGCACCACCGACGTCCATGTACTCGATGAACCGCAGTTCGGCGCCGAGGTCGCGGGCGAAGTCGAGCAACTCCCCCACCTCGTCGTGGTTGACCCCGTACAGCAGCACCGTGTCGAGCTTGAGGGGGAGACCGGCGGAACGCGCCGCCTCGATCCCGGCCAAAGCCGCCGGCAGGGCGTCGCGCCGCGCCAGGGCGCGGAAGCGCTCCCGACGCAGGGTGTCCAGGCTGACCGTGATGCGCGACAGCCCGGCGACGGCGAGCTCCGCCGCGACCCCGGCGAGCCTGGTCCCGTTCGTGGTCAACGCGAGGTCGGCGGTCGGGCCGAGACGGCGGCGCAGCGTCGCCACCAGTTCCGGCAGGTCGCGGCGCAACAACGGCTCCCCGCCGGTGAGGCGCACCCGACGCAGGCCGAGCGGCATGAGCGCCGCCACCACCCGGTCCACCTCCTCGAAGGTCAGGACGGCCTTCCGCGGCGACCAGACGTAGTCGTCCTCGGGCATGCAGTAGGCGCACCGCAGGTTGCAGCGGTCGGTGACCGAGACCCGCAGGGTGTGCAAGGGACGCCCCAGACGGTCACGGACCGGTACCGGCATCAGACCGTGCCCAGTGCGCCGCGGATCAGCTCGGCGCGCACGCGGTCGCGCTCCTCCGGGTCCATCTCGCGGCCCAGCCGCGCCTGGAGATGGCCCGGCTGGAGCTGGAACATCTGCTGCAACACCGCCTGGGGCTCGTAGGCGCAGGGCATCTCCTCCTCGATGCCCGCCAGGCTCGCCAGCCGCAAGGTCGACAGGAGCTCCAGGGCCTGGTCGGTGGTCAGGGCCTCGGATTCGTGGAGCAGCTCGTGGGCGCGCCGGGCGTCCTCCGCCAACTCGCCGCGCCGGCCGGGATCCGCGCGCAACTCGTCGCGGGTCGAACGTTCGTAGCGCCCCACCTCGCGGGCGAACTCGCCGACCTGCTGCAGCTGGGTCAGGCTCGGCGTGCCGAGGGTGCGCTGGTTGCTGATCTGGTAGAGTCGGCCGAGCGCGCGGCTGCCCTCGCCGTGGAGCCCGCGTACCGCCAGACCGGAACGGCGGGCGGTGTGGAGGGCACGCTGCAGCGGCGCCTTGAGCCGCGCCAGCGCCGGCAGGTGGAGGAGCACGCTGGCCCGCAGGCCCGACCCTGCGTTGGACGGGCAACTCGTGAGGTATCCGTAGCGCGGATGGATGGCGAAACGAAAGGCGCCACGGAGCCGCCGCTCCAGGCTGCGGGCTCGAGCGGCGGCGGCGTCCAGCGCCAGGCCGGGGGCCATGCCCTGGATGCGGAAGTGGTCCTCTTCGTGGACCAGCACCCCAGCCAACCCGGCCTGCTCGAAGTAGACCAGGGTCGGGCGCGCCGCCTGGAGGAGGTCGCGGGTGGCCAGACTCCGCTCCACCAGGAATTCGCGCCCGGCCTCGCTCGATTCCTCCGGCCTCAAGGCGTGCCCGGTCGGAGCCCCCTCCTCGAGCACCCGGCGCGCCGCCTCGACCAGCTCGGCCGCCCGCTCGGCCGACAACTGGTCCGGGAACGGCGTGTCGGCCAGGTTCCGGGCCAGGCGCACCCGGCTGGCCACGGCGACGTCGGCCTCGGGCCCGCCGGCCTCCAGCCAGGCCGGCGGATGGTCCAGGAGGGGCCGGAGATGGGCGTCCATCGCCCTTCATCCTAGCGCCCGGAGCGGCGGACTCCAGGGAGAGCCGCCGACGGCGCCGACCCCGCCTAGAGGATGCGCAGACCGAACGCGCTCATCACGAGGTGGACCACGGTCCGGGCCCCCTGGTTGCGGTGGTCGAGCAGCGGGTTCAACTCCACCACCTCCATCGAGGTCATCCGCCCGTCGTCGGCGAAGGTCTCGAACATGAGGTGGGCCTCACGGTAGCCGATACCGCCAGGCACGGGGGTGCCGACCCCGGCGACCACCGACGGGTCCAGTCCGTCCACGTCCCAGGAGACGTGGAAACCGGCCGTGCCGTCGTTCAGCACCTCCAGGGCCTCGCGCACGACCCGGGCCATGCCCTTCTCGTCGATCTCGCGCATGGTCCAGACGTGGACCCCGCTGTCGCGGACCACGTTGCGCTCCTCCTCGTCCACGTCTCGGATGCCAATGAGGGCGACGTTCTCGGGCCGCACCTTGGGCGCGAATCCTCCGATGCCGGCGAGGTCGGAATCACCGAGCCCCAGGAGGTGGGACAGGGGCATGCCGTGGACGTTGCCGCTCGGCGAGGTCTCCGGGGTGTTCATGTCGGCATGGGCGTCGATCCAGACCAGGCCGACCCGCTCCCCCCGGGAACGGAAGTGGCCCGCGACCCCGGACACCGTCCCCATCGCGATGGAATGGTCGCCGCCCAGGACCAGAGGCACGCCACCCCCATCGAGGATGCGCTCGACCCGACCGGCCAGACGGGTGCAGACGTGGAGGATCTCGTCCTTGTAGCGCAACGCTCCCGGAGCCGGCTCGACCCGGGTCTCCTGCGCCGGGACCTGGACGTCCCGCTCGCGGGCCACCTTCAATCCCATCCCGCGCAACTCCCGCGCCAGCCCGGCCACGCGCAGCGCGCTCGGCCCCATGTCGGTGCCGCGCCGACTGGCGCCGAGGTCCATCGGAACCCCGACGACGTGGACCTCGCCGAACTTGGAACGGTTCATGCGTGCTCCACCGGCCGCACCCCGAGGACGGCCATCACCTTCTCGCTCATCTCCTCCATGCGGTCACGACTGTCGGACTCCAGGACCATGCGCAGGAGAGGTTCGGTGTTCGAGGGGCGCACGTTCACCCACCACCAACCGGGACGCTCCACCGTCCCGTAGGCGATGGTGACCCCGTCCAGGTGGTCCACCTCGTCGGCGTCGGAGAAGGCGTCCTCGAGCCGACGCAACGCGGCGTCCTTGTCGTCCACCTCGAAGTTGACCTCACCCGTGGAGTGGTACTTCCGCAGCTCGGCCGCCATCTCGTGGAACGGACGCTCCGAGCGCGACAGCAGCCCCAGCACCTTCAGGAGGATGATCTCGGAGTTGTCCGCGTACCAGTTGTCACGGAAGTAGTAGTGCCCGGAGAGCTCACCGCCGAAGGGGGCGTCGAACTCGCGCATCCGCGCCTTGAGGAACGAGTGCCCGACCCGTTCGCGCACCGGCTTGCCCCCGCAGGCGAGGATGGTCTCGCGCAGCGCCCAGGAGGAGCGCAGGTCGTAGACGATGGCCGCGCCGGGCTCCTCGCGGAGCACCTCGCGGGCCACCATGGCGGTGACGATGTCGTTGCCCACCGGCTCACCGCGGTCGTCCACGAAGCAGCAGCGGTCGGCGTCGCCGTCGAAGGCCGCGCCGAGCTCGGCGCCGGCCTCGACCACCGCCCGGCGCAGGTCGGCCAGGTTCGCCACCACCAGCGGATTGGCCTCGTGGTTGGGGAAGGTCCCGTCGAGCTCGAAGTAGAGGCCCTGGTGCCGCACCTGGGGCACCCGGGTCAGGACCGCGGGCCAGGTGTGGGCCGCCATCCCGTTCGCCGCGTCCGAGACCACGAACACCTCGCGGGCGAGGTCCGCGAACGAAGCCACGTGGTCGGCATAGGCGTCCAGGACGTCGCGGTGTTCGCGTCGCCCCGGGATCGCGACCGGGTCCGGCGCGGGGCCGGTGGCCAGGGCCTCGATCTCCTTCAAGCCGTCGTCGGCGCTGATGGGACGGGCCTCCTCGCGGCAGAACTTGAAGCCGATGTACTCCTTGCCGTTGTGGCTGGCTGTGACGTTCAACCCGCCGGCGCCGCCGAGATGGGCGATGGCGAAGTAGAGCTCGGGGGTGCTCGTCAATCCGACGTCCAGCACGTCCACCCCGCCTTCCAGCACCCCCTGGACCACGGCCTCGTGGACCTCGGGGGCCATGGTCCGCATGTCGCGGCCGACGACGATCGGGCCGCGACCGAGGAAGTCGGCGAAGGCGCGGCCGATGCGCCGCGCCAAGGCGGCGTCGATCTGGTCGGGCCAGGTGCCGCGGACGTCGTAGGCCTTGAACACACTCATGATCGGGCTCCTTCGGGGTCGGTGGACTCGGGGGATTCCGGGGAGGGGGGCGCCGCCGGCACTCCCGGCGGGTTGGCATCGAGCAGCTCCTGGAGCGCCCGTCCGGCGCGCTCCACGTCTTCGTCGTCCACCATGCGATGGGTCACGAAACGCAACAGTCGCTCGCCCAGCGCGAGACAGAGCACGCCGCGGTCGCGCAGCGCGGCCTCGATCATCGGCGCGTCGAGCTCGGGGTGCGTGACCTCCAGGAAGAGGACGTTGGTGTCCACGTTCGACTGCGCCATGCGCACTCCCTCGAGGCCCAGGACGCTGCCTCCGAGACGCCGGCAGCGCGCGTTGTCCTCCTTGATCATCGGCACCGTCTCCTCCAGGGCGACCAGCCCGCAGGCGGCGAGGTGGCCGGCCTGGCGCATCGCGCCTCCGAGCCACTTGCGCACCCGGCGCGCCCGCTCGACGAAGGCGCCGTCGCCCATCAGGACCGAGCCCACCGGACAGGAGAGCCCCTTGGACAGACTGACCATCACCGAATCGCAGGTGGCGCCGTAGACCGCGGGGTCGATGCCGGTCTCGGCCATCGCGTTGAAGATGCGCGCGCCGTCGAGGTGGACCGGCACGCCGTAGTGCAGGGCCAGTTCGCGCACCGCCTGGAGGTAGTCCAGCGGCAGGATGGCGCCGCCCGAGAAGAGGTGGGTCTGCTCCAGGCAGATCAGACCGGTCCGGGGCATGTGCTCCGAGACCGGACGGATGGCCCGCTGCAACGCGCCCAGCGGGATCCGTCCGTTCTCGCCCTCCAGGGTGCGGACGTGGGCCCCCGCCACTCGGGCCAGCCCTCCACCCTCGTAGAGGAACACGTGGGCGCTCGACTCGACGACGACCTCCTCGCCGGGCACGACGTGGGCCGCCGCCGCGGCCTGGTTGGCCATGGTGCCCGAGGGGACGAACAGCGCGGCCTCCTTGCCGAACAGGTCGGCGAAGCGGCGCTCCAGGCGCTGGACGGTGGGGTCGTCCCGGAAGACGTCGTCGCCCACCGGGGCGGCGACCATCGCCTCCAGCATGCGCTGGGTCGGCAGCGTGACGGTGTCGGAGCGGAAGTCGGCGACGCGGTGGCTCACGCCTCCGCCCCCTGCCGCGGCAACCGCGCGAAGAAGTCGCCGACCCTCTGCATGGCCTCCTCGATCTTCTCCAGCGAGTTGGCGTAGCTGAAACGGAGGTAGCCCTCGCCGTACTCGCCGAAGGAGGTCCCGGCCAGGCAGGCGACGCCGGTCTCGTCCAGGATGCGGTCCTGCAGCTCCTTGGCCGGCAGCCCGAAGGCGCTCACGTTCGGGAAGACGTAGAAGGCCCCTTCGGGCAGATGGCAGCGCACTCCGGGCATGGCGTCCAGCAGTTCCACGATGCGGCGCCGGCGACGGTCGAACTCGGCCTTCATCTCCTCGACCGGCGTCTGGTCCCCTGCCAGGGCTTCGATCGCCGCGATCTGGCTGAAGCTCGCCGTACAGGAGTTCGAGTTGACCATGAGCTTGGCGAACAGCGCCGCGAGG
The DNA here is from genome assembly GCA_027020785.1 of Planctomycetota bacterium. Lineage (GTDB taxonomy): Bacteria > Planctomycetota > UBA1135 > UBA1135 > UBA1135 > JALUVI01. Next base: position 9,374 of record JALUVI010000033.1, read on the forward strand.
TCGGGACGCATCACGCCGAAACCAAGCCGCCAGCCGGTCATGGCGTAGGTCTTGGACCAGCCGTCGAGCAGGATGACCCGGTCACGGAAGTCGGGGTAGGACAGGGGACTGGCGTGCTCGAGGCCGTCGTAGATCAACCGCGAATAGATCTCGTCCGAAAGGATCCAGACGTCCGGGCGGTCCGCCAGCACGCCGAGGATGGCCTCGAGCCGGGCCCGGTCCACGACGCCGCCGGTGGGGTTGCCGGGCGAGTTCAGCACCACCATCTTCGTGCGCTCGGTCAAGCGCTCGGCGACGTCCTCGGCGGTCAGAGCGAAGGCGTTCTCCTCGCGCATCGGCAACGGCACCGCGGTCCCGCCGGAGAACTGGATCATGGACTCGTAGATGGGGAAGCCGGGGTTCGGATAGAGGACCTCGTCGCCCTCCTCGACGAGGGCGAGCATCGCATAGAACATCGTCGGCTTGCCGCCGGGGACGACGACGACCTCGTCGGGCGCGACCTCGACCCCACGGGTCCGACCGACGTAGTCGGCCACCGCTTGGCGGGTCTGAGGCAGCCCCGCCGCCGGTCCGTAGTGGGTCCACCCTTCCCTCAAGGCGCGGACCGCGGCCTCGACGACGTTGACCGGAGTGTCGAAGTCGGGCTCGCCGATCTCGAGGTGGATGACGTCGCGCCCCTCGGCCTCCATGGCCTTGGCGCGGGCCAGGACTTCGAACGCGGTCTCGGTGCCGAGCCGCTGCATGCGGGAAGCCAGGTCGAGCGGAGGGAGGGTGGTGGTCATGGGATGGGGCCTCGCCCGATTCTAGACCGGCCCTCTGCCTCGTGGAAACCGCGCCGCGTTCCCGTCGGGGAACGTCCCGCACCCGCACCCAACGGGCTGGGCGGGCACGGCCGTTGCTACCCTTCCTCCGTGCCGCAGAGCCTCCTCCTCCTCTTCGCCGCGCTCGGCGTGCTCGGCTGCGCCCGCGAGCCCGATCTCGTCGTCTATTGCTCCCTCGACCAGGACTTCGCCGAGCCCTTGATCCGCGAGTTCGAACGCGAGACCGGCCTGCGCGTGGATGCCCAGTTCGACGTCGAACGCAACAAGACCGTCGGCCTGGTGCAGCGCATCCTCGCCGAGCGCGACCACCCCCGGGCCGACGTGTTCTGGAACAACGAACTGGCCCACACCATCCGGCTGAAGCAGGCGGGAGCGACCGCCGCCCACGACTCGGCGACCGGACGGACCCTGCCCGAGGCCTTCCGCGACCCCGAGGGGCACTGGTACGCCTTCGCCGCCCGCGCGCGCGTCGTGCTCTACCGCACCGACCGCGACGACCCCCACCCGAAGCGATTGGACGCGATGCTGGAACCGGCGATGGCGGCCCGCGGCGGGCTCGCCAAACCCTTGACCGGAACCACCCTGACGAACTTCGCCGTACTCGCGGAGCTGCGCGGTCGGGAGGCGGCCCTCGACTGGCTGCGCCGCGCCCTCGACAGCGACCTCACCTGGGGCAGCGGCAACGCCGACGTGATGCGCAAGGTCGCCGAGGGACGCCTGTCCTGGTGCTTCACCGACACCGACGACGCCGCCCGCGCCATCGACGCCGGCCATCCCGTCGCCGTCGAGTGGCTCGATCAGGGCCCGCCCGGCGAGGGCGTCCTGCTGATCCCGAACTCGATCTGCGTCCTCGCCGGCGCCCCGCATCCCGATGCCGCGGCCCGCTTCGTGGACTGGGTGCTGCGCCCCGAGGTCGAGGCCCGCCTGGCCCAGTCGCCGTCTCGCCAGATCCCGGTGCGCCCCGAGGTCCCCCCCCCTCCCGGCTACGGACGCCCCGGCCGCGACTTCCCGGTGCTCTCCACCTTCGACTGGGAAAGGGTCGCTGCTTCGCTCGAGGACCGCGAGTCCGACTTCCGTGCGCTCTTCGTCCGCTGACCCCCGCCCGTGGCAGGGCGCGGCCTGGCTGGGCTTCGCACTGACCGCCTGGCTGCCGCTGCTCCCGCTCCTCGGCGGACTGTTCGGCGCCGCGGTCCTCCTCCCCTTCCGGGACGCCCGCCTCTTCGGCCTGTTCACGCGCACCCTCTGGATCTCCGGCGGCGCCGCCCTGCTCGCCGGCGCCCTGGGCCTGGGCACGGCGGTGCTCGCCACCCGCACCGACGCCCCCCTGCGCCGCGTCGCCTGGGTGCTCCTGCCGCTGCCCCTGCTCCTGCCGCCTCTGGTCCTCGCCCAGGCCTGGTACGGCCTGACCGGCTGGACCGGTCCGGTCACCGCGATGGCCGCCCTCGGCCTCGCCCATGCGCCGCTCCCCGCCCTGCTCGCCGCGCGCAGCCTGACCCGGCAGCTGGCGAGCGCGCACGAGGCCGCCCTGCTCTGCGGCCCGACCCTCGCGCTGCGCCAGATGCTGCGCGGCGCGCTCCCGGCGACGGCGCTCGGCGCCCTCTTCGTGTTCTGCCTCACCGCCGGCGACTTCGCCGTCCCCGACTACTTCTCGGTGCAGCAGCCGCTGTTCCACGTCTGGGGCATGGAGGTCTTCGGGCACAGCCGGAGCGGCGACTCCATCGGCGGGGTCCGCGCCGCCGCCCCCCTGCTCGCGCTGCAACTCGCCGTCCTCCTCCTGGCGTTGCGTCTGCAACGCCGACTCGGCGAACTCGAAGTGGGCCGCGGCCGCCGCCCCGCGCCCCTGCCGCTCCGCGGTGCTTCCCGCCACGCCGCGGCGCTGGCCCTGACCGTCGTCCTCGCCGTCCTGGTGGTCGCTCCACTCGGCCGCATGCTGTGGGAGACCGGCGCCGCCGGGCCGCTGGCCCCCGAGTCGTGGTGGACGCGCAGCCAGGACTCCTTCGGCCAGGTCTTCGAACGCGCCCGTGGCGACCTCCTGGCCAGCCTCGGCCACGCCGGCACCGCCGCCCTGCTCGCCCTCCTGCTGGCGCCGTGGCTGGCGCACGGGCTCCTCCTCCTGACGGCGCGCCGCCGCCCTGCGCTGCGCCTCGCCGGCTCGGCGCTCGCCCTGGCCTCTGCACTTCCCCTCCTCGTACCCTCGGTCGCGCTCGGCTTCGCCGCCATCGTCCTGTTCGACCGCCCGGCCCTGCGCCCCTTCTACGACGGCCCCCTCTTCGGCAGCCTCCTGCTCGGCGGACGCTACCTGCCGATCGCGGTCTTCCTCCTGCTGGAGCGGATGCGAACGCTGCCGCGCTCGCCCGAGGACGCCGCCGTCCTCTGCGGCTTCCCCTACCCGCGCCGGGTGGTGCGCAGCCGACTCGCCGCCCAGCTCGGCGCGGTCCTCCTCGCCGCCGGGCTCGTCGGCGTCTTCGCCCTGCGCGAGCTCGACCTCAAGGTCCTGGTGTCCAGCCTCAACCACTCGGCCGCGGTGCGCTACTTCAACGCGCTGCACTTCGCGCGCGACGGTTTCGTCGCCGCCTTCGGGCTGGTCTACGCTGCGCTCCTGTTCCTGCCCGTCCTCCTCCACCAGGCCCTGACCGACCGCGACCGCGACCGATGACCCCGCCGCTCCTGCGCGCCGAGGACCTGGTCCTCGCCTACGACGACCACGCGGTGCTCCGCGGTGCTTCGCTGGAGCTCGCCGTCGGCGCGCGCGCCAGCCTGTCGGGCCCGAGCGGGAGCGGCAAGACGACCTTGCTGCGGGTGCTGGCCGGGCTGGAGCGCCCCGACGCCGGACGCGTCCTGGTCGGCGGCGAGGTCGCCACCGACGGCCGCCGCCTGGCCCTTCCGCCGTGGCGACGCGGCATCCAGCTGGTGTTCCAGGACCTCGGCCTGTGGCCGACGCGGACGGCGCTGCAGAACGTCGCCGACGCCGTGGCCGCGGTCGGCCTGGACGCGCCGCGGCGGCGCGCCGAGGAGGCGCTGTCCCGACTCGGCATCGCCGACCTCGCCGGGCGCCGCCCGGCGCACCTCTCCGGCGGCGAGGCGCGGCGCCTGGCGATGGCGCGCGCGCTGGCCACCCGCCCGCGCATCCTGCTGCTGGACGAGCCCTTCGCTTCGCTCGACCCCGAGGCGCGACGCGACGGCTTCGCCTGGCTCGAAGAGGTCCTCGCCGACACCGAGGCCGCGGTGCTGCTCGTGACCCACGACCCCTGGGAGGTCGAACGGCTCGGCGGCGCCGCCCTGCGCCTGGAGGAGGGGCGGATCGCGTGAACGCCGCCCGCGTCCTGGCGTTGCTCCTCTCCGCGGCCGGTGTGGTCGTCCTGGTCCTGGTGCTGAAGCCGCCGCCGGAGCCCGAGTTCGTCGAGCTGCAGTCCTCCTCGCAGTGCCTCGAGTGTCACCCCAACGTGGCCGCGGAGTGGCGCGACAGCTGGCACGCTCGAGCCTACGTGGACCCCGAGGTGCGCCGGCTGTCCAACGACTTCGCCAACGAGGAGTGCATCGCCTGCCATGCGCCGCGCCCGGTGCTCCACTTCCAGGCCGGCGAGCGGGTGCTCGCCCGCTTCGCCGAGCGCGACCTCGGCGTGGACTGTCTGACCTGCCACCAGCTGCCGGACGGGTCGGTGGCCACCTCCTCGCCCGACCCGCCGGCCGCGCCGTGCCGGCCGCGCCACTCGCCGCGCCTCGCCGACGTCTCGCTGTGCGCGAGCTGCCACGACCAACACGGCACGGTGCGGCAGTGGGCGGCGGCGCCGCCCGAGCTGAAGGGCGAGGGCTGCCTCGACTGCCACGCCGAGCCGGTGCCTCGGCCCGCGGGGCGGATGGGACGGGCCCACCACTTCCCCGGCGGGCACGACCCGGACATGCTCCGACGCGCGGTGGAGCTCCGCGCCGAATCCGAAGCGGGAGGGCGGGTCCGGGTGGAACTCGAGAACGTCGGCGCCGGCCACAACTTCCCGACCGACGAGCGCTCGCGGGCCGCCGACCTGCAGTGGCGCGAGCGCGGCTCCGACGGCACGTGGAGCGCATGGCGCCACCTCCATCGCTTCCGTGACCCCTATCGCGACGAGACCGACCTCACCAACACCCAGCTCCCCGCCGGCGAGACCTGGCGTGGAACGGTCACCCCGGAGGAAGCGGGCGCCGAGGTGGAGGTGCGCCTGCTCTATCGCACCAACCCCTTCCAACCCGACGAGGAGGCGACCGAGGTCCATCGGGTCTCGGTCGCGCCAGGTGGATGAGCGGGGCCGCTTCGGGCTCCCATGCGTGGCCTGCTCCGGCCGGGGGGCGCGACGGCGCCCCACTCCCCGTGACCGGTCCGCGTCCCGGAGGTTCGCTCCGCCTTCGGGGAGCCGCTCTCGGTCGGTGCGGCGTGGCGCTCCTTCTGCTCCTCGCCCTCGCCGGCTGCGGCGCGCCGGACGAGCCGGAGCCCGACGCCCCACCTGCGCCGCCGCTTCGGGACGTGGTCGCGGCGCGGCTCGCCGAGACCGCCGCCGACGCCCTGCCCGAGCCCTCCGCCGAGGAAGTGGCCGAGGTGCGCGACCTGCTCGAACTCCTCGGCGTCGGCGGGCGAGCGGGCCAGATGGCGCGCCGGGAGCTCGCTGGCCGGGACGACCGTCGCCTCGCCGCGGCGACGTTGGCCGTCCTCGAAGAGCACGGCACGCCGGTCGAGCTGCGCCGGGCGGCCCATGCGCTGCTGGCGACCCGCCCCTTGCCGGCGGCGCTGCCGCGACTGACGTTGCGACTCAAGTACGAGAAGGACTACCCCGCCAACGTGGACCTGGCCCGCGCGCTGCTGCGGCTCGGCAGCGGCGCCGGGCTGGAGGCGCTGCGCGGCATCCTGCTCGCCGCCGACGACGCCGCTCCGGACGCCGCGGCGGCGCGCGCCGCCGCCGCCCGGGCCCTGACCGAACTGCCACCACGGGAGGGCTGGGAACCAGGGGCGGACTTCGCGACCGACTGGCAGCGGCTGCTCGAGGTCCGCGAGCACTGGCTGGTGGAACGCGAGCTGCCGGGAGCGCCCACCGCTTCGGTCGAGGACGCGGGGGCGGTGGCCGAGACCTGGCGCACCGTCGCCCGTCTCGCCAGCGGACCGCTGCGCCCGGTGGACGACGCGCGCTTCGTCCTGGCGCGGCTGCCGGCCGACCTCGCGCTGCCGGTCCTCCTCGAGGCCGTCTACGAACGCAACCTCTACGTCCGCGAACACGTCCTCCAGGTCCTTTCCTGGCTCGGTCCGACGGTGGGGCGCTGGGCGACGCGGCGCGGCCGGGACGTCGTCGCCGAACTGGTCCCGCTGCTCGGCGAGCCGCGCAGCCGTGCGCGCGCCCTGGAAGCGCTCGGCGCCATTGGACTGCCGGAGGCGGCGCCGGCGCTCCTGCGCTGGCTGCGCGACGGCGGCCGCGACGAAGCCACCGCCGCCGCCGACGCCCTGCTCCGCTGCGCCGACCGTACCGCAGCGGAGGAGGCGCTGCGCCGTGCCGCTGAACGCTCCCTGACCCCGGCCGCCCGCTGGTCGCTGGACCTCCTCGCTGCGGACGTCGGTCTGACCCGCGCGGGACCCGAGCCACCCACCGACCTGGACCCGGCCGAGGTGCGACGGCGCGAGGAATGGCGCGCCGAGCGCGCGCTTCGGCCCCGGAGCGATTGAACTTCGGCCCTTCAGGACGCGCCCCCGGCCGCCCCGGACAACTGGCCGAGGGCGTCGAGGAAGGTCAGGAACAGGAGCAGGAAGAAGAGGGCGACCAGGACGCGCTGCAGCGCACCCGGGCGCTCGTGACGGACGACGGCGCCGACGCGGCGGTCCCAGGCGGCGGCCCCGGTGTCGTTGAGCTCCTTCCAGGCGAGGGCCGAGAGGATCAATTGCAGGACGGGGAGCCCCAGGCCCAGGCCAAGGACCCAGACCATCACCGCACGCCGCCAGGCCTCGGCGAAGGTCAGACGGCTGCCGTCGGGATGGAGGACGCGCAGGCCGAAGGCCCACTTGCCCGGCGTCGCACCGTAGCGCGCCAGGAACCAGGCCTCGAACGGCGTCCAGGCCCCGAGGAGGCCGACCGTGACGAGGACGGTCCAGAGGTTCGCCGTGAAGGGGTCGGGGGCGAAGCCGGTGGCCGCATGGAGGAGGCCGAGCGCCAGCGCCTGGAACAGGGTGAGGTCCACCACCCGCGCGCCGAAGCGCGCCCAGGCGTGGGTGCTCTCGCCGCTGGCGCTGTGCGCCGCTGCCGGAGAGGGCGCCGCCACCACCCCCCCGCCCGGTACGGTGTAGGGCGGCGGCGCGACGGCCGGAGAGCCCATCGCGGGCGGTGCGGGCGGCGGCTCGACCAGGAGCCGCACGCGCGCGGCGGGCACCCAGTCCGCCATGCCCTCGGACCACACCAGTGCATCCATCGCCAGGTCACCGCGTCGCAGACGCTCGCGCACCACCGAGACCGGGAACGGTCCAGTCTGGACGCCGTCCTCGGCCACGAACCAGAGGTCCTCCTCGGGCGGAGGCGACGCGCCGGGCACGGATTCGGGAAGGTCGCGGGAACGGTCCAAAGCGCTCCATCCTAACCGAACCGGGCCGTGCGCGTCGCTCCCCCTCCCGCTGGGCGGGGACTGGGTCGGGAGGCTGTGCTGGATGTCACCGGAGCACGTCTCCGCCCTGCCGCATCGCCACCCCCGTACGGGCATGGAATGTCACTCGACAGGGGGGGGCGTGTCTTGGAACGCCGCCCCCGAGCGAGGCCGGGAACGTCCTGGCGAGACCGTCCCGGCGGACTTCCCCTCCCTTCGTCGTTCAGCACGACGTACCGGGCCGGTTCCGGAGCGGATAGAGTCGACGCGTGATGGAGGTCCACGTCCTCGCCAGCGGCTCGTCCGGCAACTGCGCCCTGCTCGTGGCGGGACGCGGGGACGACCGAGTGGTCCTGTGCCAGGACGCGGGCATCCCGCAGCGACCGGCGCGGGCCCTGGCCCGAGCTGTGGGGTTCGACCTGTGCGCAGTGGACACCGTCCTCCTGACCCACC
>JALUVI010000034.1 GCA_027020785.1 Planctomycetota bacterium
GTTCGACCGCGGCTTCCTGTCGCCCAACTTCGCCACCGACACCGAGGCGCTGGAGACCGTCTACGAGAAGCCGCTGATCCTGATCTACGAGGGCAAGGTGTCCAACGTGCAGGAGCTGCTGCCCCTGCTCGAGAAGGTCAAGGAGGCCAAGAAGCCGCTGGTGATCGTCGCCGAGGACGTCGAGGGCGAGGCCCTGGCGACCCTGGTGGTCAACAAGCTGCGCGGCATCCTGGACGTGGTCGCGGTCAAGGCGCCGGGCTACGGCGAGCGCCGCAAGGAGATGCTGCGCGACCTGGCCGTGCTGACCGGCGGCGAGGCCGTCATGAAGGACAGCGGCACCTCGCTCGAGAACGTCACGCTGGACATGCTCGGCACCGCCCGCAAGGTGGTGGTGGACGCCAACACCACGACCGTCATCGAGGGCGCCGGCAAGAAGGCCGAGGTGCAGAAGCGCGCCGAGCTGATCCGTCGCCAGATCGAGGAGACCACCTCGGACTACGACCGCGAGAAGCTCGAGGAGCGGCTGGCGCGACTGGTCGGCGGCATCGCCCGCATCCTGGTCGGCGGCGCCACCGAGGCCGAGGCCAAGGAGCGCAAGCACCGCTTCGAGGACGCCAAGCACGCCACCCAGGCCGCCATCGAGGAGGGCGTCCTGCCCGGCGGCGGCACCGCGCTGGCGCGGATCGCGGTCGAGATCGCCAAGCACGGCGAGAAGCTGCCGGACGACGAGAGGATCGGCTACGAGCTCACCTGCAAGGCGCTCCAGGCGCCGCTGCGCCAGATCGCGGAGAACGCCGGTGAGGACGGCTCGCTGGTGCTGCGCAAGGTCCTCGGCGAGCGCAAGTTCGCCTACGGCTGGAACGCCCTGACCGACGCCTACGGCGACCTGCTCGAGATGGGCGTGGTGGACCCGGCCAAGGTGGCGCGGACCGCGCTCGAGAACGCCGTCTCGGTGGCGGCGACCCTGATGACCACCGACTGCCTCATCGTGGAGGCGCCGAAGTCCGACGACGGCGACGCCGGCATGGACGAAGACGACTTCTAGGAAGGAATCCGACCCCTCATCGCTACGACCCGACAACGCAGAGAATCCGAACACCGAACCATGGCCAAGACCAAGAAGACCACGAAGATCGCCTTCCAGCCGCTCGAGGACCGGGTGCTGGTCCGGCCCGCCGAGCCCGAGACGGTGAGCGCCAGCGGCATCGTCCTCCCCGACCAGGCCCAGGAGAAGCCGCAGCGCGGCACCGTCGTCGCCGCCGGCCCGGGCCGCGTCGACCGCAAGGGCGAGCTGCGCCCGATGCCGGTGGCGGTCGGTGACGAAGTCGTCTACGGCAAGTACGCCGGACACGAGATCGAGATCGACGGCCAGGAGTACAAGATCCTGCGGGCCGACGAGCTCCTCGCCAAGATCGAAGCCTAGCCCCAGCCCCCAGAATCCGAGACAGAACGATGGCCAAACAGATCCTGTTCGACGACAAGGCCCGCGAGAAGCTGTTCGCGGGCGCCGAGACCCTGGCGAAGACCGTCGGGGTCACCCTCGGCCCTTCCGGCCGCAACGTCATCCTCGAGAAGTCCTTCGGCGGCCCCACCGTGACCAAGGACGGGGTGTCGGTGGCCAAGGAGGTCGAGATCGAAGACCCCTTCATGGACCTCGGCGCGAGGATGGTGCGCGAGGCGGCCTCCAAGACCAACGACGAAGCCGGTGACGGCACCACCACCGCGACCGTCCTGACCGCCGACATGGTGCGCCAGGGGCTGAAGTTCATGGCCAGCGGCGCCGGACCGGTGGCGCTGCGCTCGGGCATCGAGCGCGCCGTCAAGGCGGCGGTCCAGGCGGTGGAAGACCTCGCCAAGCCGGTCAAGGGGCACGACGACCTGGTCAAGGTCGCCACCATCTCGGCCAACCAGGATGCGGAAGTCGGTGAGATCCTCGCCACCGTGCTCGACAAGACCGGCCCCAACGGGGTGGTGGTCGTCGAGGAGGCGGAAGGCGTCGAGACCACCTACGAGTACGTGGACGGGATGAGCTTCGACAAGGGCTACATCTCGCCGTACTTCGTCACCGACCTGGCGCGGATGGTCGCCGAGTACGAGGATGCGCTGGTCTTCGTCCACGAGAAGAAGATCTCCAACCTGCAGGACTTCCTGCCCTTCCTCGAACAGGTGGCGCAGGCGGGCAAGCCGCTGCTGATCATCGCCGAGGACGTGGAGGGCGACGCCCTCGCGGCGCTGGTGGTCAACAAGCTGCGCGGCGTGATGAACGTGGTCGCGGTCAAGGCGCCGGGCTTCGGCGACCGCCGCAAGGCCATGCTCCAGGACATCGCCGTGCTGACCGGGGCCACCCCCATCCTCGAGGAGACCGGGCGCACCCTGAAGGACGCCACCCTGGACGACTGCGGACGCGTCGGCAAGGTGACGGTGGAGAAGGACCGCACCGTCCTGGTCGGCGGCGCCGGCAGGAAGTCGGCGATCAAGGAGCGCATCCGCCAGATCGAGGCCCAGATCGAGAAGTCCACTTCGGACTACGACCGCGAGAAGCTGCAGGAACGGCTGGCCAAGCTGGCCGGCGGCGTCGCCGTGGTCAAGGTCGGCGGAGTCACCGAGACCGAACTGAAGGAGCGCAAGGCGCGCGTCGAGGACGCCCTCAACGCGACCCGCGCCGCCCGCGAGGAAGGAGTCGTCCCCGGCGGCGGCACCGCGCTGCTGCGGGCCCTGCCCGCGGTCGAGGCGGCCCGGAAGAACGCCCGGGGCGACGAGAAGTACGGCGTGGACCTGGTCGCCGACGCGCTGCGCGCTCCGACCCGCCTGATCGCCGAGAACGCCGGCTTCGACGGCAGCGTCGTCGTCGAGGAGGTGCTGGAGCGCAAGGGCTGGGTCGGGTTCGACGCCCTGTCCGGAGACTACGTGGACATGGCCAAGGCCGGCATCCTCGATCCCGCCAAGGTGGTGCGCACCGCCATCCAGAACGCGGGTTCGGTGGCCGGACTGATGCTGACCACCAACACCCTGGTCGCCGACCTCGCGGACGAGAAGGAGGAGGCCGTGGAAGGAGCGGTGGCTTGAGGCCGCCGCTCCCCCGCGACCCTTCCCGCACCCCCTCACGGAATCCGGTTCGTTACGCTAGGGCGTGACCACCACCCAGCGCGACTACTACGAGATCCTCGGCGTCGGGCGCGATGCGTCCGACGCCGAGATCAAGTCGGCCTACCGCAAGCTGGCCCTCAAGTACCACCCCGACAAGAACAAGGAACCGGGGGCGGCCGAGAAGTTCAAGGAGGCCACGGAGGCCTACTCGGTGCTCTCCGACGCCGAGAAGCGGGCCCGCTACGACCGCCTCGGCCACGCCGCCTTCGACACCGGGCCCGGCGGCGGCCCCGGCCCCGACTTCGACTTCCGGGACGTGTTCTCCCAGTTCTCGGACATCTTCGGCGATTCCGGGGGATCGCTGTTCGAGAGCCTGTTCGGCGGCGGCTTCGGCGGCGGCCGGCGCGGGGGCGGCGGCCGGAGGGTGCAGCGCGGTCGTTCGCTGCGCGCCGTGGTCGAGATCCCGCTGCGCGAGGTCCTCACCGGAACCACCCGCACCCTGGAGGTCAAGCGCGCCGAGGCCTGCACCGCCTGCGGCGGCAGCGGGGCCGAGGCGGGCTCGCAGCGCAGCACCTGCCCCACCTGCGGCGGCGCCGGGCAGATCCTGCAGCGCCGCGGTTTCATGGCGATGTCGAGCACCTGTCCGCAGTGCGCCGGGGAGGGCTCGGTGGTCGAGGACCCCTGCCGAGAGTGCCGCGGCAGCGGCCTCGGCGAGCAGACGCGCCGCATCGAGGTCCGAATCCCGGCCGGCATCGAGGACGGCGCGCGCATCCGCCTGCCCGGCGAGGGCGAGGCGGGACCGCGCGGCGGGCCGCCGGGGGACCTCTACGTCGA
>JALUVI010000035.1 GCA_027020785.1 Planctomycetota bacterium
GGATCTCGGCCAGCTCCAGCACGCTCAGCCGCTGGCGGGCCAGCTTCGTCGCTGCGTCCATCTCAGGTCCTCCTCTCCAGCTCGTCTCCCAAGCATAGACTGTCCGGAGAGAAGGCTTAGAGTACAGACCAGCCGACGTATGCTCACGCATCCGCGGCCGCCACCGGCTCGCCCGCAGCGCAAAAGCGGACATGGAGATCCCCGATGCCTCACCGCCAACCACGAAGGCGAAAGGGCCTGCGCCGAACGCAGCCGCCGCGACCCCGCTCGGCACGTCGATGAGCGAGGCAACGATGGCCACACGCGCCGCTCGGTCGTGCCGCATCCTGCGCCGCATGTGCGCGATTCCCGCATACGCAAGCGGCTCGACGAGAAACAGCGCTGCGACCAGACGCATCATCGCGACAAATCTTCCGTCGTCGTAAGCCTCGGCGAGCGCAGGCGCCACGAGCCAGGCGACCGCGAAGCATGCGACCGCGAGCAGCTGCATGATCCAGAAGCCGCTGTCCAGCGCAACTTCGCCGTCCGGCGAGGTCCTCAGCAGCGACTCCGGAATGCCGAGCTGGAGCTGGCGAGCCAGCACGGCCGTGTATGCCGACACTGCGGCAAACACGCCGAAATCGGCCGCCTCTAGGAGCCGAGCCATCGCGACGCCACCCATGAAGCTCACGGCCGTCACCACCCATCCCTGAATGTACGTCCATATGGTGCCGGCCCTAAACCTTTCCCCGAGATCCCTCACGCCGCCTCACCCGACGTGCTGCCGCAGTCAGGCCTGATCGGTATGCCGTCTGACCATCGCGTCCACGCATCGATGGCGTCCCGAAGGCACCGCGCCATCTCTGGCCGCCTGCCTGTCACATCCCCGCTCCCTGGCGACTCCCGGTCGAATAGCATATACCGCGGCCCGGCGACCGTCGGAATCCGCACGAGCTTCCAGCGCCCCCAGCGCACCGCCCTGTCCCGCGCGGCCTCGATGAGCCGGAGCCCTTCCTCCGAGACCGCGATCGTGCCGCTCTCCCTGTCGGGTATCTCGAGCAGCTCAATCAGCGGCGGAACACGCAAATGATCCTCTGCCATCCCGACGACGCGCGCCAACCAGGCACCGGTTGCCATGAACGCCGCACGGTCCTCCTCCTCGTCGCCGCGCAGGTAGCCCACAAGGCTTCGGCCGTCGCCACCCAACATACGAGGATCGATGCCCGCCAACTCCAGCAGTGTCGGTGCTATGTCGATGCCACGGACTGTAGCGTCGACCACACGTGCTGCCACACCCGTCCCCGCAATGACCAGCGGAATGCGGTTACTCGGATCCTCGCCAAGGAGCGTATTTCCCTGCCCCCACGTGCCGCGCTCGAACAGATCGGTTCCGTGGTCGCTGAGCACCACGACGATTGTGTGATCGAGCAACCCACGCGCCTCCAAATGCCGGACAATGACGCGAACCTCATCGTCGAAGCGGCGCACAGCCCCGTCGTAGAGATTGACGATCTGCTGCACGTCGAAGGCTTCGCGCCCCTGCGCCTGCCGCTTGGCGATCGCCTCCGGAGTGAAGACACCGGTCATGGAGAACTTTGAGCGCCCTCGGTACTCGGCACCCGAGTAAAGCATGTAGTACGGGAATTCCGATCCGAACGGCAGGTGCGTCGTCGCCACAAACATCATCAGGAAAAAAGGCTTCCCCGATGCCGCAAGCTCGTCGATGGTTCGGCGCGCCATGCGACCGACATTGCCCGTCAGCGGCCGACCGGCGAGATAGTAGATCTCGGGGAGGAATGTCCTGCCGATCGCGTTATGGGTGAACAGGCTGACGAACAGGCGAAGATCCTTCGGCCCCTGCCGCAGCAGGTGCTTGAGGTTCCACTGGTCCGGCGCGACCCTCAGAATGTCAAAACCGAATCGAATCTTCCCCAGGTCGCTCGCCGCCCAGTCCCCGACCGCCGCGGTTCGGTAGCCTGCCGCGCGCAACACCTGCGGAAGCGTCCGCACCGGCAGGCGGCGGCGCTCGTCGCGGATGAAGTTCGTGGTGACGCCGTGGCGGCGCGGCCATGCGCCCGTAAGCAGCGTCGTCACGCTCGGCGCCGTGCGGGCTATGGGGACATAGACCTGCGAGAACCACGCACCTCGCTCCGCCAAGGCATCGATGGCAGGTGTCAGGTTCCTATGGTACCCGGCAATGCCGAGGCGGTCCGCCCGCAGCGTGTCGGATGCGATCACGACGATGTTCGGACGGGCGGCGTCATGCCCCGCCGCCGCCCTTTCGGGCGCTGCCTCTGCCGATGGCCCAATCTGCAATCGCACCACCATGACAGCCACGGTCACCCCTGCGGCTATCGCTCCAAGGGCCAACGTCGGCTGCCATCCCAATCGACGGACCGACACCCCCACCACGCCTGCCAGGGCGATCAGCGCGGCGGCCACGGTCAGCGGTGCAAGCGTGGCTTTCGGGATCCAGAACCACCAGCGGACGAGATGCCCCACGTCATACAGCCAGCTCGCGACAATCGTGCTCGGCTCGTGAGCCAGCGTCCATGCGAAGGCGAGACCCGTGCCGACGACGATCCCCGTGGCTCCCGCGAGTCCGCCTGCCAGCCACGGCCTCCTCCGTGCCGGAACGAGCGCTTCCTTCACGGCGAGACCGAGCATGGCAAGACAAAGCGCTATCGCGAACGCGACCAGTGCGAGGCGCCCCACCGCATATATCGCATATCCGAGATAGTGCGCCTCGATCTCCGCTCTTATCGCCGGCCCTGTCCGCGTGAAGTCGATGATCGACTTCGCCGTCAATGCGGCGGAGAAAACGGCGGCGCTCACAACCGCACCGGCTACGGCTTTGCGCGCGGGGCTCATCTCCTTCCAGTCCCGATATCACCACGATAGCCTGGCGGGCAACGGCGCTCCTTGCCTTGCAGGCAGATCAGCCTGCGGATGACCGCTCGCGACCTCGCACCGCGGCTGACCGTCCGCTTGAGCACGTTCAAGGCCTCGTCCCGCTTGCCCATATCGATCCAGAGGTCCGCGAGAAAGGCTGCGGCACGTCCGTAATCGGGCTTCATCGCGAGGGACGCCTCCGCCGCGACCACCGCCTTGCCGAGCTCGCCGAGCCCACGGTAGGCCTCGGCGAGCAGCAGCTTGAGCTCGGGCCAGAGCACGAACCCGCGCGATACGTTCTTCTCCATATAGATCAGATTGTTCCTTGCGACCTCGTAGGTGGCTCGGCGCGCCTTCCGGTCGGCTTACAGAGGAGCCTTCCGCAGGCTCAGGAGAGCGAGACAATAGTGGTGCATATGCACGTAGTCGCGCCAAAACACCTGGAACCACCGACGGACCTCCGGGCGGCTTCCGCCGTTTCCCCATGGCTGAGCACGGGGTCCGCAGTATGCGGGGAGCATCCTGAGCTCCGCTGGGCTCGGCTTGAACTTGCCTATGGCAATCGCATCGTTTGAGAAGAAGATGGACATGCCCGAAACGGCCAGGAGCGGGACATAGGCGAACGCGAAAAGACGTGCCTTCCGTTTCATCATCACTCGAGGTCTCTTCACTTCCGATCTGCCTTCCGAAGGAGCCCCGGACCCGTGCACCCTTCACGCTACAGCAGCCTCCGCGACGGCAAGACGCCCGCGCAGGACGTCGAGGGCGATTGCGGCGGCGAGGCGGCCGCGCCCGAGCGGGCTGAGGGCCGCCGCCTGCGCGAGGGTGAGCAGCGCGCGGGCGCGCCGGCCGGCGCGCGCCTCCCACTTGGCGTAGTCGGTGAGCATCCCGGCGTGGCACCAGCGCCAGTAGGCGCCGCGGGCGCGCGGCGGCAGCAGCCTGCGGTTCTTGCGCATCACGCGCACGGCGGCGGCCTTCATGCGGGCGATCCCGCGGCTCATGCTGCCCGCGCGGCGCGTGACCACCGCGAG
>JALUVI010000036.1 GCA_027020785.1 Planctomycetota bacterium
CGCACTGGTGCTCTGACCGCGCTGCGGTCAGGCGAAGAGCTTCTTCAGGGCCTCCTGGGCGGCCTCCGGGGGCAGGTGGCCGCGGGTGTGGAAGGAGTACTCGTCGAAGCCCCACTCCATCAGGCGGGCCAGCGGACTGGAGAAGGTGAGGTCGCGCTCGCCACCCCACAGCCAGTCGGACAGGATGAGGGTGGCCCGGCCGCCGCCTCGGTTCGTGATGCAGAAGACCTCCGGCTGCCACGCGGGGACCTCGCCGGTTCCGGTGACCTCGCGGCGGATGGCGGCGGCGGCGATCTCGGCCTGGTGGACCGCGAGACGACCGAGCTTGGGCTTCGCCCACGCCGAGCCGTCGCCGGCGGCGAAGACTTCGGGGAAGTCGAGGTGACGCATCGTGGTGTCGGTGGGGACGAATCCCTGCTCGTCGCCGAGCCCTTCCGAGGCGACCACGGCCGGGTGGCCGCGGTAGGGGGGGATGACGATGGTCAGCGCACTGTCCCAACGCTCGTCGTCGGCGAAGACGACCGCGTCGTCCTCGATGCGCTCCAGCGTCTGCGCGACCGCCACCTCGATGCCGGCTTCGGCGATCAGCGGCTCGAAGTCCGCGTGGACCTTCGGCCCGACGTCCTCGAAGAACGCCTCGCCGGGCGAGAACACGCGTATCGGGCTCGCTGCGCGCAGTCCGCGCCGCCGCAGCTCGGGTCGAGCATGAACGTGACCTCGCCGATGGGGCCCTCGCAGGGTGCGGCCAGCCGCGGCGCCGGGACGCGGGCGCCGAACGTGCTGCGCGCCGAGCCGACGACGACGGGGCCGCCCAAGAACCGGGCGAGGGCCTGGTGCAGGCGGACCGCTTCGCCGTCGGTGCACGGCGAGGAGCCGTGCCCGCGGTAGCCGGGGATGCCGTCGAAGTCCTCGTGCCCCCGAGGGCGACCACCAGGAAGTCGTAGGACACGGATTCGCCGCCGCCTCGCAGCACCGTACGCCGGACCGGATCCACCCGTTCGACCGGCGAGCGGACGAAGCGGGCCTCGGCGCGCCGCGCCACGGGCTCGAGCGGGAAGCGCAGGTGGGCGGGTGACTTGCCGGAGATCGCGACCTCGGGCAGCGCCGGCCGCACCAGGCTGGTGGGGGATGCGTCCACCAGCGTGAGGTCGGCGTCGAGCCCGTGCAGCCGACGGAGAGCGCGGAGGCCGGCGAAGCCCCCGCCGAGGACGACGACCTGCGGACGCGCCATGCTCCGGGCAGTCCATCTATCCTGTCGGCCATGCGTTTCGCCTACCGCCGCGAGCTCGCCGGGGGCTTCGTGCTCACCGTCCTCGACCACGACAGCCGCCTCCTCGCCGACAACCCGCTCGGTGACCCGACGCAGCGCTCGCACCCGGTCCTCGTGCCCCCGGGCGGCGGCGCCGGCCTGCCCCTGGTCGTCCTCCTGGTCGGCTACACCGGTTTCAACCACAAGGTGGTGAACCGCGGCAACCTGTGGCAGCCGAACCTTCCCGAGCGCATCGCCGCCGCCATGGACGCCGGCCGCGTTCCGCCCGCGGTCGTGTTCTGGCCGTCCGCCGAGACGCGGCTCGGCGGTTCGCAGTACGTGGACTCGCCGGGGACTGGCCCCTACGCGCGCTACGTGGTCGAGGAACTCGTCCCCTTCGTCGAGGCCGAGCTGGGCTGCGGCGGCGACGGCCGCCGCGTCGTCGCCGGCAAGTCGTCCGGAGGGTTCGGCGCGCTGCACCTCGCGATGCGCCATCCCGGGGCGTTCCGGGGCGCGGCGAGTCACTCCGGCGACATGGGCTTCGACGTCAGCCACGTGCGCGGCTTCTCCGACGCCCTCGACGCCTGGAGCCGCCACGGCGGTCCGGCCGCCTTCCTCGAGGCCCTGCCGACCCTGCCCGAGCTCGGCCACCTGGAGCACGCCGGGGTCGAGTGCCTGGCCATGGCGTCGTGCTACTCACCGAACCCGGAGTCACCGCTCGGCGTGGACCTGCCGATGGACCCCGACAGCGGCGAGCCCCGTCCCGAGGTGTTCGCCCGATGGCTCGCCTTCGATCCTGTGCGGCGCCTGGAGGAGGACGGCCCGGAGGCCGAGGCCTTGCGCGCCCTCGACGGTCGGCTGTGGCTGGACTGTGGCGAGCGCGACGAGTTCGCGCTGCACTGGGGCCTGCGCCGACTGCTGCCCCGGCTGGAACGATGCGGCATTCCGCACCACGCCGAGTTCCACCCGGGCGGGCACTTCGGGATCGACGAGCGCTACGAGCGCTCGCTGCCGTTCCTGTTGGAGGGCCTGTAGCCCGAAACGGAAACTGGGTTCGGAGACTGTTCTGGCCTGGGGCAGAGGGGAAGCGCGTTCCACGACCGCCGTCCGCAGACGCACCCCTTCCGCTGCGAGGCCTTCCCGGCCTCGCTCGGGGCGGACCGGCGTCCCTCGAGGCTCCGCCCCGGCCTCGGAGGCGCCGATCCTGCGCTGCGTCACCAGGGAAGACGCATCGGAACGGCCCCGGTCACACCTTTCCACCGTCAGCACACCCTGGATGGCCAGTTTCCGTGGCTGCGGCGAGGCCGGCGACCCGGCCGCTGGCCCAGGCCCACTGGAAGTTGAAGCCGCCGATGCGACCGAAGACGTCGAGGACCTCACCGCAGAGGTGCAGGCCGGGCACGATGCGGCTCGCCAGGTCGCGGGTCGTGAGTTCGGCCAGCGGCACGCCGCCGCCGGTGACCTCGGCGACGGCGAAGCCGCGGTGGCCGGTCACGGGGAGCGGCCAGTCGCCGAGCAGTTCCGCCAGTCGGCGGCGGCGTCCGCGGTCCAGCTGGCCGAGGGGCAGGTCGGGAGGGCACCCGGCGCGCTCGGCCCGCTCGCGGGCCAGCCGCCGCGGCAGGGTCTCGGCCAGGAACGCGGCCAGCCGCCGCTCGCCGGGGGCGTCGCGCAGTAAGGCCTGCCAGGCCGCGGCGTCGCGCTCGGCGAAGGCGATGCGGAGCTCGGCGCCGTCGCGGATCACGTGGTGGCTCGCGTCGAGGACCGCCGGCCCCGAGAAGCCCCTGTGGGTGAACAGGAACGCGCCCGCACCGCGCGCCGCAGTCCGCCCGTCGGCCACGGCGCGCCAGGCCACCGGGACCGAGAGTCCGGAGAGCGCGTGGGTCGCGGCGTCGCCGCCGAGGAGCGGGACCAGGGCGGGGAAGGGCGGCGTCACGGTATGGCCGAGCCGGCGGGCGAGTGCGTACCCGTGCCCGTCGCTGCCGGTCTTCGGCACCGACTTCCCGCCGGTGGCGAGGATCACCCGCTCGGCGACGAGGCGTCGCCCGTCGTCGGCGCCGATCACGAAGCCGCCGTCGGCTCGGGTCAGAGTCTCGACGCGGAACGGTACGACGAGTTCGGCCCCGGCCTCGGCCGCGGCGGCGAGCAGCGCGGCGAGGACGTCGGCGGCGCGCCCGCTCCGCGGGAAGCGCTTGCGCGTCTCCTCCTCCACGCGGAGCGGTACCCCGAGGTCGCGCTCGAACCAGCGCGCCTGTGCGTCCAGGGGGAAGGCGGCGAGCACGCGGCGCACGAGGTGGGGCGAGCCGCCGGTGTGGAAGGCCGAGGGATCGTCCTCCGCGGGCAGGACGTTGCAGCGCCCGCCGCCGCTGACGAGGATCTTCCGCCCGGGGCGGGCCTGGCCGTCCACCGCGACGACGCGGGCGCCGGCGGGGGCGGCGCGGGCGGCGTGGATCGCGGCGCACAGCCCGGCCGCTCCGGCGCCGACCACGGCCACGTCGGCGCGCGGCGGGTCGGCCGGCGGGGCCGGAGCCGGCGTCCGCGGCGTGGGGGCGCCGTCCCCGCTCACACCGCGGCCGCGGCGCCCTCGCGCACCGCGGCGCCGAGCGCGGCCTCCCACGCC
>JALUVI010000037.1 GCA_027020785.1 Planctomycetota bacterium
TCGTGGAGCTCGCGCATCGCCGGCCCCCAGCGGCGCAGTCGGAGGTGGACGGTCTTTCGGTCGATGCCGAGCATCCGGGCGGTCTGTCGGTGGGTGACCTTCGAGACCAGGGCGCGGAAGATGGCGCCGTCGTGGTGGGGCAGCCGTAGGCGGTAGTCGAGGCGGAAGGTCTGGGTGGAGAACTCGCGGCGGCAGGCGTTGCAGCGGAACCGCTGGACGGTCCGGCCGTCGCAACGGCGGCGGTAGGTGCCGACCTTCCGGAATCGGAACCGGGCCTCCCGGGCTCGGCTGGGGCAGGTGGGGTTGGGACAGAAGGGTGGCCGGAACTGCACGATCGTCTCCTGGTCGGGGTTTCGTCAAGGGAGACGATCGGGCGGGCGCTTGGTCTCACTCCTCTTCCGCCAGCGGACGGATTCGACCGGGCCAGTTTCCGTGCGGGGGCCTCGCCCCTCAGCGAGTGGCGAGGATCAGAGCGTGCCGGCAGCGCGGTCTGCGCGGAGCGACAGGACCAGGGCCAGGGCGCGTTCCGGGGGGAGCTCGAGCAGGGCGGTCAGGCGGGCCGAGCCCACCGAACCCTGGGCGAAGCGGCGCTCCAGGGCCTGGGCGAGTCGTTCGGCCTGGTCCGGTGCGATGGCGCGGAAGCGGCGCATCCAGTCTTCGGCGCGGTCCTCGAGGCCTCGGTCGTCGGCACCCTCCTCGTCACCGAGATCGTCTCGGGCCACGGTCGTGGTGCGCTTCGCCTCGAGACGGCGCAGCGGGCTCGGGGGTTCGGTCTCCGGCGGCGGCGCCTCGGCTGGACCCTCCTCGACGGTGACCTCGACCTGCCACCGGTCTTCGGACAGCACCAACAGACGCAGCCCGACCAGACGCGGGCGGGCTCGGCGGGGCGGAGCAGCGGCCTTCCGCTCGTTGCGGACCGCGAGCGTGGCGCCGCCGCCGGTGGAGGCCCCGAGCCGGGGGGCGGAGGCGCCCTCGGGGGCGGACACGCGGCGGAGCGAGGCCCCATCGTCGCCGCGGGCGCCGGTCCAGCGCAGCAGATCGAACTCGGGTCGGCCTCGGTCCGGCGAGCCGGCGGGGGGAAGCAGGGCCGGCGGGACGGCGACTCCGGCCTCGGCCAGGCGCGGACCGGCGGTCAGGCCGGCGTCACGCGGCACGCCGAGGTCGAGGGCGGGGTCGCCGACCGGCGCCACCGCTTCGGCTGCGTCGGGCTGCTCCGTCTCGGCGGCGAGGGCCTCGGGATCGGTCGCCTCGGCGGCCTCCGCCGGGACGGGCGGCCGGAGCTCGGTCGGGCCGCTGGTGGCGGCGGGGTCGCCGGCGACGGGGTACGCCTCGGTCTCGGGGGGGAGGAGGAACTGGAGCAGGACGCCGTAGCCGAGGAGGGCGACCAGGATCCAGACCAGCAGGAAGGCCGGGCGGGCGGGCTGGTTCGGCATGGGTCTCGAGGGAGGGGACGGGAGGAAGGAGTGGGGGGTTCCCGGAAAGGCTGGGGAAGGCCTTCCGCTCCGGGGGGCGCATCCCTACCCTATCGCACTTTCCGCGTCCCCGCCACCGTCCATGAAGGTCCACGAGTACCAGGCCAAGGAAGTCCTCGAACGCTACGGCGTCCGAACCCAGCGCGGCATCGTCGCCGAGACCCCCGAGGAGGCCGCGGAGGCCTTCCGCAGCCTCGGCGGGGAGCTCGCCGTGGTCAAGGCCCAGATCCATGCCGGAGGCCGCGGCAAGGGGGGCGGGGTCAAACTCGTCACCAGCGCCGAGGACGCTGCCCGGGTCGCCGAGGCGCTGCTCGGCAAGCCGCTGGTCACCCCGCAGACCGGCCCCCAGGGGCAGGTGGTGCGCAAGGTCTTCGTCGCCGAGGGGCTCGACCTGGCGCGCGAGTTCTACGTCGGCATCGCGCTCGACCGACGGCTCGGCGTGCCGGTGCTGATGGCGTCGGCCGAGGGCGGCGTCGAGATCGAGACCATCGCCGCCGAGCGCCCGGAGGCGCTGCTCAAGCAGCCCATCCATCCCGCTTTGGGACTACAGCCCTACCAGGCGCGGCGGGCGGCCTTCTTCCTCGGGTTGCGCGGCGACGCGATGAAGAAGGCGGTCGCCTTCCTCACCGGCCTGTCGCAGGCCTACCTCGAGCTGGACGCGAGTCTCGCCGAGATCAACCCGCTGGTGCTGACCGACGACGGCGAGGTCGTCGCCCTGGACGCCAAGATCGACTTCGACGACAACGCCCTGTTCCGCCACCCGGACGTCGCGGCGATGCGCGACGAGACCGAGGAGGACCCGAAGGAGGTCGCCGCGTCCAAGTACGGCCTCAACTACGTGGCGCTGGACGGCAACATCGGCTGCATGGTCAACGGCGCCGGGTTGGCGATGGCCACGATGGACGCCATCAAGCTCTGCGGCGAGGAGCCGGCCAACTTCCTCGACGTCGGCGGCGGCGCCACCGAGGAGGCCATCACCGCAGGCTTCCGCATCATCCTCTCGGACCGCAACGTGCGCGGCATCCTGGTGAACATCTTCGGTGGCATCATGCGCTGTGACGTCATCGCCCGCGGCGTGGTCGCAGCGGCCGAGGCGGTGGGCATCGAAGTGCCGCTGGTGGTCCGTCTCGAAGGCACCAACGTCGACGAGGGGCGCCGCATCCTCGAGGAGAGCGGCCTCGACCTCGTTGCCGCCCATTCCCTGGACGAGGCCGCGCGCCTCGTGTGCGAGGCCGTGCGTGCGGCCCAGAAGTAGGAGCAAGACCTCATGGCCATCTTCGTCGACCTCGACACCAAGGTTCTCGTCCAAGGCTTCACCGGCAAGAACGGAACCTTCCATTCGGAGCAGGCGCTCCACTACGGCACCCGCGTGGTCGGGGGCGTGACCCCGGGCAAGGGCGGGGGCGAGCACCTCGGGCTGCCCGTGTTCGACACCGTGCACGACGCCGTCGCCGCCACCGGCGCCGAAGCCAGCGTGGTCTACGTGCCGGCTCCGTTCGCCGCCGACTCCATCCTCGAGGCCGCCGACGCCGGGGTCCGCCTGGTGGTCTGCATCACCGAGGGCATCCCGGTCCTCGACATGGCGCGGGTGAAGTCGGTCCTGGCCGAGACGGGGACCCGTCTCATCGGTCCCAACTGTCCCGGCGTCATCACTCCGGGCGAGGGTCGCGGCTGCAAGATCGGGATCATGCCCGCCTACATCCACCGCCCGGGCACGGTGGGCATCGTCAGCCGCTCCGGCACCCTGACCTACGAGGCGGTGTGGCAGGTCTCCAACGAAGGGCTCGGCCAGAGCACCTGCGTCGGCATCGGCGGCGACCCGATTCCCGGCACCCAGTTCGTGGACGTGCTGCGCGCCTTCGAGGACGACCCCGACACCGATTCCATCATCATGATCGGTGAGATCGGCGGCACCGCCGAGGAGGAGGCCGCGGCCTTCATCGCCGACCACGTGACCAAGCCGGTGGTCGGCTTCATCGCGGGCACCACCGCTCCTCCCGGCAAGCGGATGGGCCATGCCGGCGCCATCATCTCGGGGGGCAGCGGCACCGCCGAGTCCAAGATCCGGGCCCTCGAGGAGGCCGGGGTGCGCATCGCGCCCTCGCCCGGGGCCATCGGCCGGACCCTGGTCGAACTGCGCGCCGAGCGCGGGGCGGCCACCGCCTGAAGCGAGGGGCACCGTCCCGCACCGCCGCCGTGCCATGCCGTACGCGGGAGCGGGTCGGGAGCGTAGAATGCGCTCCGCGACCATGGCACCCCTCGCCCGCCCCGTCCTCCTCCTCCTGGCCCTGTCGCTGCTGCTTCCCAGCTGCACGCTCGGTGGACCGGAGATCGCCCTCGTCGCCCTGGTCCTGCTGCTCCTGTTCGGCGGCTCCAAGCTGCCCCAGCTGATGCGCGGCATGGGCTCCGGGGTCCACGAGTTCCGCAAGGGACTGAAGGAGGGGGAAGGCGACGACGGGAAGCAGAAGAAGGAGGGCTCCGGCGAAGACGAGGACCGGAGCGGGAGCTGACCCGTGACACACGAGGCCCCGGACCCGCGCTTCCGCGGCGTCCTCCTCGTCGGCGGGCGTTCGCGCCGCATGGGCACGGACAAGCTCCGGTTGGTCCTCCCCGACGGTGCGCTCCTGGTCGAGCGTGCCGCCGACGCGTTGCGCACCCGTTGCGGCGGCGGCTTGGCGCTGGTCGCTCCCGCGGACGTCGAACCACCCCCGCTCGACGGTTTCGAGCGGCTCCACGACGTCGCTCCCGGGGAAGGTCCGCTGGCCGGCCTCCTGGCCGCCCTCGAGGACGAAAGCCCTGCGCCCTGGCTCCTGGTCCTCGCTGGCGACCAGCCCGCCGTGGACCCGGGCTTCCTGCGAGCCTTCCAGCGTGCCGCCCTCGAGGCGCCCGACCGCGTCCTCCTCCCGCTGCGCGGCCGCAGTCGGGTCGAGCCGTTGCCCATGGCCGTTCCGAAGGCCCTGGCCCCGGTCGTACGCGACCGCTACGAAGCCGGCGAGCGGGCCTTGCGCCGCGCCCTGCCCTCCGCTCTGCGGCGCACCTTCGCCGTCGCCGCGGCCCACGGTCGGCCGTGGCACGACCTCGACACCCCGGACGAGTGGAGGGCCTGGACCGGCGGGCGGCCGGTGGCGCCATGACTCCCGAGTCCTCCCTCGCCGGCGTCGGGACCTCCGGCCTGCTCGAGCCCATCGCCGCCGACCTGGCGCGGGTCGAGGACTGGTTGCGCAATGGCTTGGAGTCCGGTCCCGAGGAACTCGCCCCGCTGCTGGACCACGTCGCCCGGTTCCGCGGCAAGCGGGTGCGCGCCGCCCAGGTCCTGTGGGTCGGGCGGGCCTGCGGCGGGCTGCGATCGGAACACGTCGCGCTCGCCGGCATCGTCGAACTGATCCACGCCGCGACCCTGGCCCACGACGACGTGCTCGACGGCGCATCCGAGCGCCGCGGTCTCGACTGTCTGCACGTCGGATGGGGGGACCATGCCGCCATCCTGCTCGGAGACTGGCTCTACGCCCTGGCCTTCTCGCGTTGCACCGTGCTCGGCGACGGTGGAATGGCGAGTCGCGCCCTTGCCGACGCCACCCTGCGCATCTGCCGCGGCGAGATCCACCAGAACCTGACTCGGGGCGACTTCGAATTGTCGGAGACGGACTACCTCGCGCAGATCGACGGCAAGACCGCCGCCCTGTTCGAGGTCGGGGGCCGACTCGCCGCGCGCCACGCCGGTCTGCCCGAGGACCACCCCGCGGTCGCCGCTGCGGCGGAGCACGGCGTCCTCGCCGGCCGCGCCTTCCAGATCGTGGACGACCTGCTCGACGTCGAGGGCGACCCGGCGGCGACGCGCAAGTCGCTGGGCACCGACTGGGCGTCCGGCAAGATGACCCTGCCGATGATCCGGCTGCGAGACCGCCTGGCGCTCCCCGAGCGCCAGCGCCTCGCCGCCGCCTTCGCCGCGCGCGGCGACCTCGACTTCCTCGCCGAGGAGCCCTTCGCCACGGCCTGGCGGGAGGCCCGCGCGACCTGCCGCGACGAGGCCGCCGCCCTCCTCGACGCGGCCTGCGCCGCGCTCGAGCGCCTGCCCGAGGGCGATGACGCCCGCCACCTGGCCGCCCTGACCCGTTTCTTCGCACAGCGCCGTTCCTGACGTGGACGCCCCCATTCCTCCTTCCACTCCCCCTTCCGCACCGCCTCCGGCTCCCGGGGCGCGGTTGCGCAAGCCCTGGACCTTCGGGCGCGCCTTCGCCGCCGTGGTCCTCCTGTGCCTGTGGGTCGAGGTCGTGGTCCACCTCGGCGCCTCGCTGCGCGACCCGTCGTCGCCGCATCGTTCGCGTGACGCGGTGCTGATGTTCCTCCTCTTGGTCCCGGCCTCCGCAGCCCTGGTCTATCGCCGCCGCGCCCTGCGCCGCTTCCTCGGCTCGATGAAGGTCGGGGTCGTGACCTTCGCGTTGATCGGGGTCGGCGCCGTCATCGGCGTCCTGTTCCACCAGGAGGACCCGATGCGGCCGACCATGCCCGGCGCCGTCGAGGCGCTCGCCGCGCGGGGCGAAGGCGAGGCCTCGGGGGCCTGGAGCGTGTCCGAGCGCATGGCCTGGGTGGACTACCAGAACTTCCGCCACGCCGAGGCCTACTTCGTCTACCACCTGTTGACCGACCTCGGACTGCGCCGGTGGCTGGGCTTCACCGGCCCGCCACCCGGTGAGAGCCAGGAGGCGCGCGAGGCGCTGGCGCGTCTCGAGGAACATCTCCCCGGGCTGCAGCGGCGCTTCGGCGAGGAGTTCGCGGTCGCCATCCGGGCCCAGAGCGAGGCCGGCCTGCGGAACCGGCAGATCAACGCCGAGATCCAGCGGTTGGAGGAGGAGTGGCAGGACTTCTGGTGGAGCCTCTTCGTCTGGGCCGACCGCCTCGACCTGCGGCGCGTCTATCGCGCCGACTGGTTCTCCGCCCTCTGGGTGATCCTGTTCCTCGGCGTCTTCCTGAACACCCTGCCGGGCCGGTGGCGCACCCTGAAGAAGCCGGCGAAGTGGGGGTTCGCCGTGACCCACGGCGGGGTGTTGGTGCTGCTCCTCGGCGCCTTCCTCGGACGGTTCACCGAGCAGCGCGGCATCCTCCAGATGCACATCGGCGACACGATGGGGGACTACCTGCTCTACGGCGGCGGCGTGGCGCCGCTCCAGGAGCGCTCGCCGTTCCACGACGGACCGCCCTTCCGGCTGCGGCTCGACGACTTCCGCGCCGACTACCACGACGTCCTCGACGTGATCTACGCCAAACGCGGCGCCGACGGGGGGCTGTTCCCCGAGTTCGAACTCGCCGAGCAGCCGAAGCTCCGGGTGTTCCAGGGCCTGGAGGCGAGCTACGACTGGGGGCGCGTCGGCGAGGGCGGGATGCGCCCCTGGATGCGGGTGGAGGTGCTGGAGCACGCCTCGCGGGCTCGGACCTGGCTCGAGCCGCGGCGTTCCCTGCCCGAGGAGCCGGGACTTCCCTTGGCCAGTTGGGAACTCGCCGAGGCACCCGGCGGGGCGGCGGTGGTCTCTGGCCTCCTGGTGACCACGGCGAGCGGGGACACCGGGTTGTCCACCGCCAGCCTCCCGGGCGGGGTGCGGGTGCGTCTCGCCACCTTCCCCGACCGAGCGGCCTTCCTGGCCGCAGCGTCGCGTCCGCCGGAGGAGCGCCTCGGTGAGTTGACCCTGCCTCCGGCCTCGGAGGAGGACGTCACCCAGACGCTGTCGGTGCTCGAGGGCGGCACCACCGTCTTCCACACCCCGGACGGCGACTACGAGGTCGAGGTCCTGCGCGCCACCCCCAGTTTCCGGCTCGCCCCCGGCGAGGACGGCGAGGTCGACGCCCTGCCGCTGTCCGGTGAGATGGCCGACGCGTTGCCCACCAATCCCGCCGTGCAGCTCGCCATCCGCGGGCCCGACGGCGAGGAAGGCACGCGCTGGGTGCTGGAACAGGACGTCCACGAACAGGGCATCGCCTTCCCCGACCTCCACTTCCGCTTCCGCTGGGACTCCTGGGCCGCGCCCGCACGTGAACGCTGGTTGGTCGGGGTCCTCGGCGACGGTTCCGTGCTCGCCGCCCGGGTCGGCGACCCCGAGAGCGTCGCCGCCGTCGGCGAGGGCGGCCCCTTCGAGGCCTCCCTGCTCGATGGGCGGCGATTGCGGATCCCGGAGGCCTATGCCCACGGCATCGTCGAGGTCCGTTTCGAGCAGAAGCCGGACGCCGACTTCTACGACGAGGCGCCGCCGGCGGTGCGGCTGCGGGTGACGACCCCGGAGGGGGCCGAAGAGTTCGTCATGGTCTCCGATCCGGAGCACTACGAGATCTTCGACTACGTGGGCCCGGAGGGCGAGCCGCGCATCGTCGCCTTCCGCTTCCGCGAGGACAAGGACGGCGGCGCACTGCCCATCGAGTGGCGCTCCAAGCTGACCGTCCTCGAGCAGCCGACCCCCGACGCCGCCTGGGCCCCGGTGCACCACGGCGAGATCCGGGTCAACGACTACATGACCTACGGCGGGCACCGCTTCTTCCAGACCGACGCCAGCCCGACCGATCCGACCTACTCCGGCATCGGGGTGGTCTACGACCCCGGCATCCCGATGGTCGTCTTCGGGCTCTTCGCCGTCATGTTCGGTACCTTCGCGGTGTTCCTCGTGAAGCCCCTCCTCACCCGCCGCCACCGCGGCCTCGATTGACGATGGAGTTCTTCAGCTACCGCAACTTCCTGCACCTCGGCGAGGCCCTGGGCCTGGCCGGCGGTTTCTTCGGCCTCGCGGTCTTCCTGGGCTGGATGGTCGTTCCCTTCCTCGCCCGTCGGGGCGCGGCGCGCCCGGCCCTGGCCGGCGTCCCGTCCTCGGCGACGTCCCCGAACCAGGGCCGTGGTCCGGTCCGCACCCTGGAAGGCGCGAGTTGGATGCTCCTCTTGTTCTGCGCACTCGGGTTCGTCGTCTCGGTGACGGCGATGGCGCTGCGCTACCGCGAGGTGCGACACTGGCCGGCCCAGACCATGTACGAGGTCATCCCGCTGGGGGTGACCGCAGGCTACCTGTCCACGATGGCGCTCTACTTCGTCGTCGGCCTGCACCGCCGACGCGGCCTGGCCCGGGCCTTCGGCGACCTGTTCGTGGCGCTCATCCTGCTCGCCGGCGGAATGACCCTGCACTACGTGCTCGGGCTCGATCCGACCGGCAAGCCGCTGCCGCCGGCTCTCCAGTCGTACTGGTTCTCCACCCACATCACCGCCTACATGCTCGGCTACTTCACGCTGATGATCGCGGCGATGGGGGCCTGGCTGTACTTCTGCTTCCGGTTCTGGCGCGGCGTCTTCGATCGACGCCGCCATCCCCTGAACCGCCTCGAGGTCCTCGCCGTCGTGGTCTTCGGCCTGGCCGCCGTTCCGTTCGGCATGCAGGGAGTCCTGCTCGGCCCCGGCGTGTTGGCCCTGGCCGGGGTCGTCACCGCCGTCAGCCTCGCCGGCTCCGGTCGCATGGAGTGGTTCGACGCGTGGCAGCGCGACGCCGACCGCTTCACCTGGCTCATCTTCATGGTCGGCTTCCCGTTCCTCACCGCCGGTCTCATCCAGGGCGCACTGTGGGCCCAGGAGGCATGGGCTCGTTACTGGGGGTGGGACAGCAAGGAGGTCAGCGCCTTGATCTCGTGGCTGTTCTACGTCATCTACCTGCACCTGCGCTTCGTCGCCGGATGGCGCGGCGAGAGGGCGATGGCCCTGCTCGTGGCCGGGGCCCTGTCCATCTACATCACCTTCCAGCTGTTCGGCTTCCTGCCCGCCTCGCAGAACAGCCTCCACCGCTACACCGACATGGAGTTCGTCCCTGCGGAGGGGATGATGGCCCCGTCACCCGAGACCCCGGCGCAGTAGTACGGCTGCGGTCAAGGCATTGCGAGGGGGCCCCAGGCGGCTTCCACGGTGTTGCGCAGGAGCATCGCGATGGTCATCGGGCCGACGCCGCCGGGGACCGGGGTGATCCAGGAGGCGCGCTCGGCGGCGGCGTCGAACTCGACGTCGCCGACCAGCCCGCCCTCGGGACGGCGGTTGATGCCGACGTCCACGACGACGGCGCCGGGACGGATCCACGCGCCCTTCACCAGCTCCGGCACGCCGACCGCGGCGACCAGGACGTCGGCGCGGCCGACTTCCGCAGCGAGGTCGCGGGTGCGCGAATGGCACACCGTGACCGTCATGTGGCGCTCCAGCAGCATCAGCGCCACCGGCTTGCCGACGATGTTGCTGCGGCCGACGACGACGGCATGGCGTCCCGTCAGCTCTTCACCGGTGCGGTCCAGCAGGTGCATCACGCCGCGCGGCGTACACGGCCGCGGGCCCGGCTGCCCCAGCATCAGCCGGCCCTGGTTGACGGGATGGAAGCCGTCGGCGTCCTTCTCCGGCGAGATGGCGGCGAGGACCTCGTTCTCGTCGTAGCCCCCGTCCTTCGGCAGCGGCAGCTGGACCAGGATGCCGTGGACCTCGGGGTGCTCGTCGAGGTCGCGGACGTGTCGGAGCAGGCCTTCCTGGCCGACGTCGGCGGGCAGGTCCAGGTGGAAGGTGCGGATGCCGACCTTCTCGCAGGCGCGCCGCTTGTTGCGCACGTAGACCTGCGAAGCCGGGTCCTCACCGACCAGCACCGTGGCCAGACCCGGACGGGGGCGTCCGGCGGCGACGCCGACCTCGACCTCGCGCCGCAGCGCGTCGAGCAGTTCCTGGGACGCCGCGCGGCCGTCGAGCAGCCGCGCGCCGGAGGCGGTGGGACCGGGGGTCGGATTCATGAGGGGGGCTCCAGCGCTAGGATGCGGCGAGTCTAGCGCGATGCCCACTCTGCCTCCCGTGACCCGTGCCGTGATCCTGACCTGGATCGGGCTGTGGGTCCTTGCGTTCCTCGCCGACCTCGGCGGCCTGGACCTCGCCGGCGGGCTGACGCTGCGGCCCGCCGCCCTCCTCGCCGGAGACTTCGGGGCCCTCCCCGGCCTGGTGACCCACGCACTGGTTCACCAGGGTCTGCTGCACCTCTTCTTCAACGTACTCCTGTTCGCCGGCTTCGCGCCCGAGGTCGAGCGCCTCTTCGGGCCGCGCCGCTTCCTGCGCTTCCTGCTCGCCGCGGCCCTCTTCGGCGCCGTGGTCTCCGTCCTCTTCGCCCTGCTGCTGGGCGGCGCGTTCCGCTAC
Organism: Planctomycetota bacterium; assembly: GCA_027020785.1. Taxonomy (GTDB): domain Bacteria; phylum Planctomycetota; class UBA1135; order UBA1135; family UBA1135; genus JALUVI01. The sequence continues at coordinate 10,645 of JALUVI010000037.1, forward strand.
CCCGTGCTCGGCGGCTCGGGCCTGGTCATGGCCGCCCTCGCCGTCCAGGCGGTGGTCTACCCCTTCCGGCTGCTTTCCTTCTTCGGCCTGCTGACCTTCCGGATGCGGACCTTCGTCCTGGTCCTGGTCGGGGTGGACGCCCTGTTCCTGCTCTCCGACCTCGCCGGCCGACCGGACGGCGTCGCCAACCACGTCCACCTCGCCGGAGCCCTGTGGGGCTGGCTCGCGGTCTCGCCGCGGGCGGCGCGGCTGCGTGACCGGCTCCGCCTGCCCCGCGCCCTCGACGTGCCGGCGGCGTGGCAGCGCCGGCGCGCGCGGAAACGGGCCGACGAGGAGCGCGAGCTCGACCGCATCCTGGGCAAGATCTCCCGCGAGGGCCTCCAGGGCCTGACCCCCGGCGAGCGTCGCTTCCTCGAGCGCCGCTCCAAGCGGAAGGAGGGCTCCGGGCGCTAGAATCGGGCCATGCTCGTGACCGCACTCCGCCGGGTCGCTCCGGCCGCCATCCTCGGCGCGGCGGCCGCCCTCGGCCTGGCCGCCCCGGGCGTCGCCGCGCCGCAGCAGGAGGACCCCCGGGCCGCCTTCCTCCAGGGTTGGAAGCAGGCCGAGGAGGTCGGCGACGTCGCTGCCCAGGAGAAGCTCCTGCGCCGCTACAAGGAGGCCGCCATCCCGCTGTTCGTCGAGCGGGCAGCGGCCTACGCCGAGGACCCCGACCAGGTGGACCTCGGGGCGTGGCTCGACCGCTTCACCGAGGTGTGGACCCGCGCCTTCAAGACCGGCTTCCCGCGCAACTACACCCGCTACCTCGCCTTCGCCGACCGGGACCGCCTGGACATCCGGCGCAAGGCGCTGGGGGAACTCGGACAGGTCAACCGGCTGCACCTCGACGCCCTCGACGGGAAGGACGTGGACCTGGTCGTGGCGCGCGAGCGCGCCGACGCCCTGGTCACGAGCATGGAGAGCTCCGGCGACCTCTTCTACCTCGCCTTCGCCGCCAACATCCAGGGCAACCTGTGGAACCCGGCCTTCTTCGAGGAGGGGGCCGACGGTCAGAAGGCCTTGGCCGCGTACCAGAAGTGCCTCGACGCGCGGAAGAAGCTCGGGCTCACCAACGACGCCTTCTACGCCGGCACCGAGCGGGTGTGGAAGGAGCTCCGCTTCCGCCTCGGCATCGTCGAGGAGGGGGAGGAGGAAGAGGCCAAGGCGGCCCTGGCACGGCCCGAGGACCTCAAGCCGGCGGAGGGGGCCGAGTGGACCAGCGCCGCGCTCGCCCCCGGCTTCGTCAAGAAGGACAAGGTGGTCCATTCCTGCGACCTGGACCATCCCGACTTCCACACCTGGAAACGCGCCGCCTTCGGCGCGCCGGAGGACCAGAACGGGAAGCCCGCGGCCCTGCCGGGCTTCGGGCCGCCGATCTCCATCCTCCGGGTCGGCGCCGACAAGTTCCAGCTCCTCGGCGGCGCCGAGCCCTCTGCGACCTTCCGGCTCGGTTCCAAGCCGACCGTGGTCGAGGTGCCCCGCAAGCTCACCGACGGTTCCGTCCGCCCGTACTGGGTCGAGGTCGTCACCGGCACCCAGAGCGACATGTTCCAGGGGGTGCAGATGAACCTGGCGCCGACCGAGAACTCGGGCACCGTCTACTACCGCTCGCCGGCCGAGGTCCGCGCCGAGACCCCGTTCGGCCCCATCGCCGTGCGCGACCTCAACGCCGACGGCCACTTCGGCGCCGAGGAGCCTGGGCTGGACTGGGCCGAGGGCCTGCTCCCGGACACCTTCTACTACCGTCCGGATGCCATCGTCTTCGGCAAGGTCAAGCACAGCTGGCCGTTCAGCCGCTTCGTCGCCGACGCCGACGGGCAGTGGTACGAGCTCGCCATGGACTCGCACGCCGCCCCGACCGAGATCCGGTTGATTCCGGTGTCGGGCAAGCGCGGTGAGCTGGCCGTCTCCTGGAAGGGCGTCAAGAAGCTCAAACTGGCGAGCCTCCTCCTCAAGAGCGAGAGCCGTCCGACCAAGGGCCTGGTGGTGGACCTCGCGGTGTGGAAGGGGCCGAAGTACGAACTGCCGGTCAGCCAGTACTCCTTCCTCCAGGCCCGGTTCCGCGACGCCAAGGGCAACGAGGTCCTGGTGCTGCCGCCCGCCGCGACCCCGATCCTGGTGGACGTGAAGGAGGGCACGAGTGCCGAGTTGGAGTTCGGCGCGCCGTTCCGCCTGGTCACCCAGGCGTCGCTGGACGGCAAGGAACTGACCGTCTCCGGGCGTGACCTGCACGTGGTCGGCAAGGCCGGCGAGCGCTACCTGCGCATGATCGGCGCCCCCCTCTACGGAGTGGAGGTCTCGGGCAAGGGGGTCAAGGGCGAGCAGCTGCGCGCGCCGACCACCGAGGAGGCCGGCGCCGACTGGGAGCGCCTCTACTACCCGATGGACCTCGCCGTGGAGCTCAAGAAACCCGCTTCGGCCATGGAGGTCGAGCTCACGCTCAAGAAGCATCCCTGGTTCGGCAAGCTCACGGGCACGATCCAGGCCAAGTAGGAGGACGACGACGATGCTCGATCCGAAGTGGGTGCGCGAGCACCCGGACGAGGTGCGCCGTGCGGCGCGACTCAAGCGCATGGACCCCGAAGCGGTGGACCGGTGGCTCGCCGCCGACGCCGAGCACCGCCGGGTGCTCACCGAGTCCGAAGGACTGCGCGCCCGGCTCAAGGAAGCCTCGCGGAAGCTCGGCGCGATGCCGCCCGAGGAGCGGGCCGCGGCTGCGGCCGGGCTCCGGGCGGACAAGGCTCGGCTCAAGGAGCTGGAGCGCGTGGAGCGCGAGCTGGAGGCCGAGGCGAGGTCCTGGGCGCTGCGGTTGCCGATGCCTCCAGCCCCCGAGGTTCCGGAGGGCGACGACGACTCCGACAACGTCGAGCTGTGGCGCCGCGGCGAGCCCACGGCCTTCGACTTCGAACCGCGCGACCACGTCGCCCTGGGCGAGCTCCACGGCTTCCTGGACATCCCCCGCGGCGTCGAGCTGGCCGGCTCGCGCAACTACCTCCTCACCGGGGACCTCGCCCTGCTCGAGCGGGCCGTGCTCCAGGCCGCCCTGGACCACATGCTGGAGCGCGGCTTCGAGCCGGTCTCGGTGCCGACCCTGGTCAAGCGCGAGTGCCTCGAGGGGACCGGCTACTTCCCCGGCGGCGAGGAGCAGGCCTATGCGGTCGAGAAGGACGGCTTGTACCTGGTCGGGACCGCCGAGGTGCCGCTGACCTCCATCCACGCCGGCGAGGTCCTGGATGCCGAAGCGCTGCCGATCCGGCGGGTCGCGTTGTCGCCCTGCTACCGTCGCGAGGCCGGGACCTACGGCAAGGACACCAAGGGCCTGTACCGGGTCCACCAGTTCTGGAAGGTGGAGCAGGTCGTGATCGGGCCGGCCGACGAGGAGTGGTCGCGCCGGGAGCACGAGCGCATGCTGGGGCATGCCACCGACTTCCTCGACCGCCTCGAACTGCCCTATCGGGTGGTGAACGTGTCGTCCGGCGACCTCGGCCAGGGCCAGGTCCAGAAGTTCGACGTCGAGTGCTGGATGCCGAGTCGCAACACCTGGGGCGAGACCCACTCGGCGTCGCGGTTCCACGACTTCCAGGCCCGGCGCCTGGGACTGCGCTACCGCGAGGACGGCAAGCCCGTCTTCTGCCACACCCTGAACAACACCGTCATCGCGACCCCGCGGGTGCTCATCGCCCTGCTCGAGAACCACCAGCGGGCCGACGGTTCGATCGCGCTGCCGGAGTCGTTGCGTCCCTGGCTCGGAGGGCGCGAACTCCTGGTCCCACCCGGGGCGGCGACCGAGGCCTAGCGGGGCCCGAGACCGCCCATGCCGCCGCCGTAACCGGTCGTCCCGACCGTTTCCGCTGCGCCGTCGGGAGCGCCTCCGGTCCCTCTTCCCGGGCCTTCCTCGGCCCCGCCGCCGCCACCGCCGCCGGCCCCGCCGCCCGTCTCCGGCACGGTGGGGTGGAGGCGCTGGCGGAAGAGCCAGCGCTGCTCCGGCTCCAGGACCATGAGGTCGGTGAAGTCGAGCCGGGCGCGGTTGGTGCCGAGGATGGCCAGGCTCTCCGAGCTGCGCCGCGGCTGGACCTCGATCTCGAGCAGGACCTCGATGGCGAAGGGCAGGGACTCGCGCTGTTCCGAGTCCCAGGAGTCCTCCCAGACCGGATCCAGGGCGGGCTGCTCCAGGTAGCGCAGATCGAAGTTCAGCACCCGGTCGTAGAGCATGGCGAAGGAGCCGTCGCGCCACGGCTCGTCGTCCACCAGGGCGTCCTCGCGGCGGTGGAGCTCCATGAGCTCGGGGCGTTCCGGGTTCTCACGCAGCCGGTAGCCGACCTCGGCCAACGGCGGATGGAGCTGGCGCTCGAACAGCGGGTGGCGGAAGGGGAGTCGGGTCCGCGCCAGGACGATCATGTCGAGGCGGTCGGCATCCGCGCCGCCGAGGTGGTCGCTCTCGCCGTGGAGCACGCGGTAGTCGTCGGCGTCGTAGACCGCCAGGTGGTCGAGGTCGTCACGCAGCTGGTCGAGGATGCGCGGGCCGACCGATTCCGTCTCGACGATGTTGTGGATGGCGTCCACGGCGCGCCGCGTGCTCTCCAGGTTGGTGAACACCGCGACCAGCACCATGCCGGTGATCAAGAGGGCGACCAGCACCTCGACCAGCGAGAAGCCGCGGGATCTCACTCGATCGCCTCCGGCTGCAGGTCCGGCCACAGCGCCTCGTAGAGGCGGAAGTCCTGATGGATGGCCCAGGAGTCGATCAGGGTCTCGATGGTGTAGGTCCGGGTCTCCTCGCTCGGCCCGAAGGCCGGGTAGGAGATGGTCAGGAAGACGCGGGTCTCGGGGGGCAGGACCTCGTCGTCGTCGGCCTCCTCCTCGATGCGCCGCTTGAACTCGCGCCACGCGGCCTCCGACTCGTCGAGCGGCCCCGAGGCGAAGCGGCTGCCGTCGCCGAGTCCGACCACGTAGGTGAACGATCCGAAGCCCTCCTCGGAGAAGTCGCCGCTGTAGCCGTCGTGGAGGTCGGGCACCATCCCGGCCTCGACGCGGTGGAGGAACTGCGCCCCGAGCCGCGCGGCGATGGACTGCGAGCGGGCGTCCGCGGCCTGGGCGATGGCCTGGCGCTGGGCCTGCATCACCAGCACGAAGACGGTCGCGAGCAGGGCCAGCGCGACCATGATCTCGAGCAGGGTGAATCCGCGGCGCGTCCGCATCAGCCGAAGTCCACCTCGCGCAGTTCCTGCGGCAGGACCTCGCCCTCGAACACGGTGGCGATGCCCGTCAGGCCGAGCACGCGCACGGTCATCCGATAGCCCTCGCCGGCCTCGTGGCCGAAGCCGGCCCAGAAGTCGCGCGCATCGCCGGCGGGATGGAAGGTCAGGACGTAGCGACCCGAGGCCAATGGCTGTCCCGAGGCATCGAGCACCTCCTCGAGGACGACGCCATCGGCGAGGGTGTGCCAGGAGAGCAGCTTGCGCTCCTCGGGGTCGGCGACGAGGTTGCCCTCTTCGTCGAAGGGGGTGCGGATGGCGTAGCGCTGCTCGTCCAGGTCGAAGACCACGTCGTAGGGTTGACCGGAGCCGATGGCGTGGACCCGGGCCGAGTCCAGCACCATGACCAGCTCCCGCGCCGCCGACTCCACCGCCGAGGCCGGCAGGAACCCCTTCAGGCTGGTCATGCTCATCCCCAGGAAGAGGGTGATCAGGAACAGCACCACCGTCACCTCGATGAGGGTGAAGGCGGAGCGGCGGCGGCCGGCCATCGTGGGGAGCGGCCTCGTCAGAGGTCTTCCGAGCTGATGTCGGCGTTCTTGCCCTCGCCGCCGGGTTCTCCGTCGGCCCCGTAGCTGACGATGACGTAGCCGCCCTCCGGCGTGGTCTCGTAGTGGTACTCGTTGCCCCAGGGGTCGAGCGGGATCTTCTTCATGTAGGGCTCGCCGCCGGGTGCACCCTCGCCGGAGGTCAGGTCCTCCAGCGAGTCGGGGTAGCGGTGGTTGAACAGCTGGTACTGGTCCAGCGCCTGCTGGAAGTTGCGGATCTGGTTCTTGGCGGTGCCTTCCTGACCGGCGAACAGCGCCTGGAACACGTTGCCGCCGACCACCGAGAGCACCAGGCCGATGATCAGCACCACCACCATGATCTCCAGCAGGGTGAA
>JALUVI010000038.1 GCA_027020785.1 Planctomycetota bacterium
CGGCAGGCATCTGCTGCTGGGCGGAAGCCGGCAGCACCAGGGCCGCCGCGACCGCAAGGGTGAGAATGCTACGAAGCATGGTTTCTCCTGACGTCTAGGGTTGGAGGGAATCGAACCGCCCGCGGGCGGGGTTCCTCGGCGCCCAGGGGGACACTGCGCACGAGGGAGTCACCAAGGATTATCCCGATCCGAAGGCCAGCGTCAAGGGGGTTTGCCCTTTTCCTTCAGGGGCAGCGGATTTCGCAAGGAACTCGGAATCATACAAGTCCAAGGAGTTGAACCGTGCGTCGGCCGGGGAAACGGGGAGCGCCCCGCCGCCCGGGAGGGGCGACGGGGCGCTGGGTCGGAGCGCTCCGGGGAGCGCTCCGGGGTCACGTTCCTACAGGTTGAACTGCAGGCCGTTCGAGGCGCCGTCCACGTTGGCCGAGTTGGCCGCGCCGTTGATGCTGACGACCTGGGCGGTCGCCACGGCGCACGGAGGCGCGCTGGCGGGGACGTTCAGGGTGAACACCGAGCCGCTGAACGGAGCGGTGACCACGAGGTTGGCGGGGTTGATCCACATGGTCCAGGTCGTGAACGAGCTGGTCATGGTGGTCGCGCTGGCGGCACCCGTCGAGATCAGCATGACGTAGCTGGTCCCGGCGTTCGGGTCGGCGACGTTGATGTCGGTGGCCGCACCAGGAGCGATGTCGCCCTTGGCCTGGATCACCATGGTGTCGCCGGCCTCGGCGCCGTAGTGGTTCTCGGCGTCGACCGGGCTACCCCAGAAGGTGCTGACGAAGTCCGCGCGGGCCTTGGGAGGACCACCGAACCAGAAGGTGCCCATGTGGTAGTAGGGCTGGCCGGCGTAGTAGCCGGTGTAGTCGAACCACTCGAACAGGTCCTGGGTGCCCAGACCGATGCAGGCCGGGTTCAGGCTGGTACCGAGGATCGGGCCGGTGAAGATCTCGCCGGTCACGTACTCGACCGAGAAGCCGATGGTGCCTTGGGCGCCGGCGCCGCTGGTCTGCGGCAGGACGCACTCGTTGCCGCCCGACAGGTCCACGGTGACCTGCCAGCAGCCGCCGTCCGGCAGGCCGACGAGGATGTAGCCGCAGTCGGCGACGGGCCAGTTGCTCGGACCCTGGAAGGCCACGGTGTCCTGGTAGAACCGCAGGACGGCGTCGAAGTAGCCAGCGGCGCCGAGGTTGCAGTACTGCCAGGTGTAGCCGTTGACTTCCTCGGTCCCGGCGGGAACGTTGCAGCCACGGTCGGCGAAGGCGGCCTCGTCGAGCCACTCCTGACCGAACCACGGGCCACCGATGATGCCGAAGTAGTACGTCGGGCAACCGGTGATGGTGTCGAACAGGGCGTCCGGACCCAGGCCGATGGCCAGGCCGTTCGAGGGCGTGAAGGTGTTGCTGTCGAGGTCGTAGTAGCCCTGCTGAAGGCTCTGGACCTTCTGGAGGCTACCGGCAGGCATCTGCTGCTGGGCGGAAGCCGGCAGCACCAGGGCCGCCGCGACCGCAAGGGTGAGAATGCTACGAAGCATGGTTTCTCCTGACGTCTAGGGTTGAATCGAGGGGTAAGAAGAGCCCGAAGGCGGGCCGAACGCGACTCCTCCGGAGGGAGGGGCCGGAAAGGCTTACCCCACGGACCGGGCCACCGCACGGAATGTGCCCGAATCTTCGGGAAGAAATCCGGATGGGGCTCTATCCTGCCCCGCCCCGGGCTGGATCCGTCCTCCCGGGGCGCGAGAGCCGCCGGCGCAGCCCCCAGCGCAGGGGGTGGACGTCCTCGAGCACGGCGGCGAGGACCGGGACCAGGACCAGGGTGATGGCGGTGGCGAAGGCCACCCCGAAGGCCAGGCTCACCGCCATCGGGATCAGGAACTGCGCCTGGAGGCTGCGCTCCAGCAGCAGCGGGGTCAGACCCAGGAAGGTGGTCAGGGTGGTCAGGAGGATGGGCCGGAAGCGTCGCCGCCCCGCGGCCAGCAGCGCGTCGTGCAGCCCCATCCCGTCCTCGCGCAGCCGGGTCACGTAGTCGAGCAGGACCAGCGAGTCGTTGACCACCACTCCGGCCAGCGCCACCAGGCCGATCACCGAGAACATGGTCAGGTCCAGGCCGAGCAGGAGGTGTCCGGCCAGGGCCCCGACGAAGCCGAAGGGGATGGCGCTCATGATGATCAGGGGGCGCAGGTAGGAGCGCAGCGGAATCGCGAGCAGGGCGAAGATCGCGAACAACGACAGCAGGGTGGTGCGGAGGAGTTCGTCCAGGAACTCGGTCTGCTCCTTCTGCCGGCCCTGGTAGGAGTGGACCAGTCCAGGACGTTCGCGCTCGAGCCGGGGCAGCACCTCGGTGTCCAGCGTCTCGCGCACCAGGTCCGGCGTCGTCACTTCCTTGTCCAGGTTGGCTTGGATCCGCACGATGCGTTGCCGTCCGCTGCGGCGGATGGTGTTGCGTCCCCGCTCCAGGCGCAGCTCGGCGACGTCGCGCAAGCGTGCGCTTCCGCCGCCCGGCAGCGGGAAGTCCAGCCCCTCGAGAGCGGCCAGGCCGTGGCGTTCGTCGCGGGCCAGGCGGACCCGCACCGTGACCGTGTCCCGCTCGCGCGGGAACTCCTGGACCTCGGCCCCTTCGTAGGCGGTGCGCAGGAAGCGGCCGAGCTCCGCCGCGGTCACGCCCAGGGCGGCGCCGAACGGGGTCGGGCTCGCCACCACTTCGAGCCGTCCCGGCTCATGGGTGGTCTGGGTGCTGACCACGCCGGGCAACGCATCGAGCACCGCGCGCACTTCTTCGGCGGCGGCGACCAGTCCTTCGGGGTCGGGCGCGCTCAGCTCGAGGTCCACGTCGCCGTCGCTGCCCAGCAGGTCCGAGACGATCAGGAGTTCGCGGGCGCCGACGACCTCACCGGCCCGCTCCCGCCAGCGCGCGGCGATCTCCTTGGCCGGGACGTCGCGCTCCTCGGCGGTGAGCAGCTCCAGCCAGACCTCGCCGAGGTGGCCGCCGCTCTCGCCGGGGCCGCTGGCGGTGCCGCCGGCGGTGCGCCGCTGCAGGTCGCGGAAGGGCTGACCGCCCACCGACGAACGCACTGCACGGATCAGCGGCCGTCCGTCCGCCGTGGTCCACTCGTCCTGCAGCTCCAGGGCGGCGCGCTCGTACTGCAGCACCGCGCGCCGCGTCACCTCGGGCGGGGTGCCGAGCGGCATCGTGATCTCGGCGGAGACCCAGTCCGACTCGATGACCGGGAAGAAGTTGAAGCGGATGCGGCCGCTCGCAGCCCACCCGACCGCAGCGACCAGGGCCAGCACCGCCAGGGCCAGGGTGAGCCAACGCCAGCGCAGCGCCCATTCCAGGGTCGGGGCGTAGGCGCGGGCGACCAGGGCCCGCAGTCCGCGGTCGCAGGCGCGCTGCAGCCGGCGCAGCGGCCCGCCGCCGTCCTCGCGGTCGCGCGGCAGGTGGCGCAGGTGGGAGGGCAGGACCAGCAGGCTCTCCACCAACGAGAAGGTCAATACCGCGATCACGATCAGCGGGATGTTGCGGGCGTACTGCCCCATCGGCCCGGGTAGGACCGACATCGGCACGAAGGCGGCGATCGTGGTCAGCACGGCGAAGACCACCGGCACCGCGACCTCGCTCACGCCCTGGATCGCAGCGTCCTCGCCGTCCACGCCCTGCTGTCGTTTGTCGTGCACGTTCTCGGCGACCACGATGGCGTCGTCCACCACGATGCCGAGGCAGAGGATGAACGCGAACAGCGAGATCAGGTTGATGCTGACGCCGAACGACGGCATCAGGGCGAGCGCCCCGAGGAAGGAGATCGGGATGCCGATCGTGACCCAGGCGGCGAGGCGCAGTCGCAGGAACAGCGCCAGCGACACCAGGACCAGGAGCAGGCCCGCGCGGCCGTTGCGGATCATCAGGCCGAGGCGGTCGTGGAGGATCTCGGTCTCGTCGCCGACCAGCGACACGTGGATGCCTTCGGGCAGGCGCGCTGCGGCCTCCTCCAGGGCGGCGAGGACGTCGCCCTGCATCGCCAGCGCGTCCTGGTCGCCGACCCGATAGACGTCCAGCAGGACCGCGGGCCGCCCCTGGAAACGCGTCTCCTGGTCGGTCTCGGCCCAGTCCTCGCGGACCGAGCAGACCTCGCCCAGGCGCAGCAGCGTGCCGTCCGGTCGCGCCCGCAGCGGGATGGCCGCGATCTCGGCGGCGTGGTGGGCCTGCGCCCGGACCCGCACCCGCATCTCGGCCTGGGGATGGCGCACCAGTCCGCCGGGGACGTCGGCCGACCAGCGCGACACCGCCGCCGCGATCTCGTCGAAGGACAGGCGCCAGCGGTCCAGGGCCTCGGAGTCGGCTTCCACCACGATCTCGGGCGCCGGCTCCGCCACCAGGACGACCCGCGACAGGTTGGGCCGCGCCTCCATCGCCTCCTCGAGCAGGGTCGCGGCCCGTCGCAGCGAGCGGTGGTCGGCGTCGCCCCAGACGACCACGGTCTCGACCCGGTTGTTGATGGAGACCTCGCCGACGATCGGGGTCTCGACCCCGTCCGGGAACGAGTCGATGGCGTCCACCTCCTGGCGCACGTCGTCCAGCACCGCGGCGTCGTCGGCCGAGTCGAGGAGCTCGATGGTCACGATGCCGAGGCTCTCGCGCGCCACCGAGCGCACCTCGTCCACGTCGTCGAGCCCGGAGACGGCGTCCTCGATGCGGATGCACACCGCCTCCTCGACCTCGTCGGGCGAGGCGCCGGGATAGGGGACCACCACCGAGACGGCGTGGACCTCGACCTCGGGCACGACCTCGCGGCGGATGTCGCCGACGGTGGCCAGCCCGGCGGCCACCACCGCGAACATCAGCAGGTTCGCGGCGACCGGGTTGCGGACGAACCAGGCGGCGAGGGCTCTCATCGCCCGGTCGCGGTCGGAGGCTCGGCGACGACGACCCGCATCCCCTCGGCGGTCAGCGAGAGCGGCGTCAGGCAGACCCGGGTTCCCGGCGGCAGGCCGCGGACCAGCACCTCGTCGCCCTGCAGGGCGGCGACTTCGACCGGGTGGGAGTGGAGGCGGTCACCCTCCACCACGAGGACGCGGTCCCGGGGGCGCAGCGCCGCCCGGGGCAGCACGACCACGTCGTGGAGCGTCGGTCCGGTGACGGTCGCGGTGACGAAGAGGCCGGCGTTCGGAGTCGGGAGGCCGTCGTCGAGGCGGAGGACCGCCCGGGCGCCGAGTTCGCGCGACGCCGGGTCCAGGCTGGGCTCGATGCGGGACAGGACGGCGGGCCAGGTCCGCGTCGCCGAGCCGAGTCGGGCCTCGACCGCCACCGGCAGCGGCGGCGTGGCGCCGGCGAGCGGCACGCCCAGCAGCTGGGCGTCGGCCAGCGACAGGACCAGCCGCGCCTCCCACTCGGAGCGGTGCTGGAGCCGCGCCAGCGGCGCGCCGGGGGCGGCCAGGGCTCCGACCTCGACCAGGCGGGCCTCGGTGCGGCACGGGAAGGGCGCCCGGACCTCGCACTTCGCGACCGCGTTCTCGGCCAGCGCCAGGGCGGCCTCCGCGGCGGCGACGGCGGCGCGGGCCGCGGCGAGCTGGGGCTCGCGCCGGACCAGGGCCGAGGGCTCGCCCGAGCCGACGCGTCGCCACTCGGCGAGGGCGGCGTCGGCGGCGGCCTGCTCCAGGACCAGCGCCGAGCGCGCCTGCTCGAGCCGGGCCGCGGCCGCGTCCCGTTGCGCCCGGAGGTCGGTCGCGTCCAGCCGCACCAGGGGCTCGCCGGCGTCGGCGACCCCGCCGAGCTCGAGCGCAGGCGACACCCAGACCACCCGCGCCGCGACCTCGGCCGTCAGGACCACCGTGCGCGCCGGCACCAGCTCGCCGTGGGCCGTGACCCGGACCGGACGGTCCTCGAGGCGGGCCTCGACGACCTCGACACGGGGCGCGAACGACCCCTCACGGCTCTTCGGCGGCTCGGGCGCCGTGGCCATGAGCAGCCGCCAGAGGACCGCCGCTGCGGCGAGGACGACGGCGACGAGGACGAGTTGGAGGAGGGATCTCATCGGGGTTCGGGTAGGCCGTCGCCGAGAGCGAGGCGGAGGTCCACGCGGGCCAGGAGGAGGGCGAGGCGGGCTTCGAGTCGCGCCGCCTCGGCGCCGAGGCGGCGGGCCCGCGCGTCCAGGAGGTCGAGGCCGTCGGCCTGACCACGGTCCACGCGGTCGGCGACCGCGGCCTCGAGATCGGCCAGCGCGGCGACGCGTCGGTCCTCCTCGGCCGCGGCCTCGCGCAGTGCGGCCTCGGCTGCGAGCGCGGTCTCGACTTCGGCCAGGGCTCGCAGCACCGCGGCGACGAAACGCGCCTGGGCGGCGCGCGCCTCGGCGGCGGCGGCCTCGGCGTTCGCGGCCAGCGCGCCGCCGTGGAACAGAGGAGCCGTGAGGTCCGCCGCCAGCCCCCAGACCACGAAGTCGCCGTCGAGCAGGTCGCCGAGCGCCGTGGTGGAGGTCCCGTAGTCGGCGGTCAGGGCGAGCCGCGGCCAGCGGGCGGCCCAGGCCTCGTCGGCGGTCGAGACGGCAGCGGCGAGGCGGGCCTCGGCGGCGCGCAGGTCGGGGCGCCGCGCCAGCACCGTCGCCGGCAGGCCGGGGGCGAGCGGCGGCGGCGCCTCGGGCAGCTCGCGCGCGCCGTCCGCGGAGTCCGCCGCCGTCGGGGTCGCGCCCTGCAGCGCCGCCAGGGCGTGGTGCGCCTCCGCGACGCGTCGGCGGGCGGCGCCGAGCTCTGCGGCGACCCCGGCGAGCTCGGCCTCCCGGGCCGCCACTTCGGCGGCGACGGCGCGTCCGCTCGCGAAGCGGTCGTGCGCCGCGGCCAGGGCCTCCGCAGCGAGGTCGCGCCGCTCCTCGAGCAGCGTCAGGGCGCGTTCCGCACCCCGCAGCACCAGCCAGGTGCGCACCGTGCGCGCCGCGAGTTCGGCGGCGACGGCGTCGGCGTCGGCGTCGGCTGCCGCCGCGGCCTCGGCGGCGGCGCGGGCGCGCGCGCCGAGGCGGTCGAGGAGGTCCACCTCCCAGGCGACCGCGACCCCGAGGTCGTCCTGGGTCGCGGTCACCGGCAGGACCTCGGGGAACCCGGGGATGGGCAGACCGATGAAGTTGCGGCGCGACCGAGATGCGCGGAGTCGGGCGTCCACCTGCGGCCACAGACCGCCTGCGGCGACCCGGGCCCGGGCCCGTGCGGCGGCGGCCAGGGCCTCGGCGGCGCGACGCTCGGGGTTGGCCTCCAGCGCCAGGGCGACCGCGGCGTCGAGTTCGGGGTCGCCGTACTCGCGCCACCACGCGTCCGGGGCCACGGAGTCCGCCGTGACCGCGCCGTCGTCCGGAGCGGAGACGAAGCGCTCCGGGATCGGCGGCGGTCCGGGTTCGCCGTCCAGCGGGTCCGGCGCGGCGCAGGCCGTCAGCCCGACCGCGGCCGTTCCGGCCAGCAGCGCGCGGGCCAGGCTTCGGCGCGGGGAACCCCCCGAGTCAGGCCGCGTGGAGGAAGGCCGACTCACAGCACGCCACCAGTTCGTCGAGGAGTCGGCCCGGGTCCTCGGCGTTGTCGTGCCCGTTGAGGGCCGAAAGGAGTTCGCGTCCCTGGTCCAGCATGTAGAGGAAGGCGCCGGTCATGAACACGCCGCGGGTCATGATCTGGGAGCGATCCAGGTGGGGGAGCGATTCGTGCAGCGCCTCGGCGAAGGCCTCCGCCACCGGGCGCAACCACTCCACGACCCGGGCCTGGGCCTCGGGATGCGGCTCCAGGTTGAGGCGCAGCAGGATGTTCGGCAGGCCGGGGTGCTCGCTGGTCAGCAAGCGCACGGCGGGCGCGAAGAAGGCATGGAGGAGGACGCGCACCGGGATGGGCGAGTCCCCGTAGGTCTCGCGCGCCCGGCGCAGCAATTCCATGCGCTCTTCGTTGATCGGGCGCAGACCGCGGTCCAGCACCTGGACCAGGAGGCCCTCCTTGCTGCCGAAGTGGTAGTTGACGGCGGCTAGGTTGGTGGACGCCTCACGGGTCAGCTCGCGCAGGGTGGTCGCGTTGAAGCCCTTCTTCGCGAACAGCCGTTCGGCGGCCTCCAGGAGGCGGCGGCGGGTTTCTTCGGTAGCCATGACCCGTGGATTCTAAACGAACGTTCGATTCATGGCCACCCCGCCCCAGGCTGCGAACGCGCTCGCCTCGACGGCGATCGTACGTTCGCTTCAAACGGCCTGGCAGGCGGAGCAGCGGAACGCGCTGCGGCCGCGGACGTCCTGACGTCGGATGACGGCGCCGCAGGCCGGACAGGGCTCCCCGGCGCGGCCGTAGACCCGCAGCTCCCGGGCGAACCAGCCCTCCTCCCCGTCCAGGTCGTGGTGGTCGCGCAGGGTGGTCCCTCCCGCCTCGATGGCGTCCTGCAGCACTCGCCGCACCGCCTCGACGAGGCGCTCGGCCCGCGGCCGCGTCAGCCGGCCCGCCGCGCGACCGGGGGCCAACCCCGCCAGGAACAGCGCTTCGCTCGCATAGATGTTGCCGATTCCGGCGACCACCGTCTGGTCCAGCAGGAAGGCGTGGAGCGGCGTGCGCCGCCGCCGGGTCCGCGCGAGAACGAGCAGGTGTTCGGCATGGAAGGCGGGCCCCAGGGGTTCGGGGCCGAGGCGGGCCAGGGGGGGCGCCTCCTCCACGGGGCCGTCGAGCGGCAGCACCATGCCGAAGCGCCGCGGGTCGTGGAAGCGCAACTCGGTGCGCCGATCCAGCCCGATGCGGAGGTGGTCGTGGCGGCGCAGCGGCTCGCTCCGCGGGCAGCGCCGCAGGCTCCCCGACATCCCGAGGTGGACCAGGAGCGCGTTGCGGTCGAGGCGCAGCACCAGGTACTTGCCGCGGCGCTCCACCGCCAGCACGGTGCGGCCGCGCAGGCGGCGGTCCAGGTCGCGCGGCACGGGGCGGCGCAGCCTCGCCTCGCGGACCACGACCCGGCCCAGCCGTCGTCCGACCAGCAGCGGTTCCAGTCCGCGCCGGACGGTCTCGACCTCGGGGAGCTCGGGCATCAGCCGGCCGCGGTCGCGCCCACGCCCGCCGGCCCGTCCCGATCGAGCCGCTCGAGGAAGTGGATCATCACGTATTCCTCCGCGGTGTGCTTGGGGCCGGGCAGGCCGCGCAGACGCCGCGCCGCGGCCTGCAGGTGGCGTTCGCGGTAGAGGCGGTACGACTCGATGCCGGGATGGACGCCGTGTCCCTCGTTGCGCTGCGGCAGCAGGCGGTCGGTCTCCTCGCGACTCAAGCTGCCGCCGCCGCGTTCCTCGAGCAGCTGTTCCAACGACTCGATCTTCTCGGAGGGGATGCCCATCAGGAATTCCTGGAAGGCGAGCGCCTCGGCGCGGCTGCGCCCGGCCTCCACGAAGTAGTGGACGAAGCGCGGGTCGCAGCCGCGTTGCAGGAGCATCATGGTCTCGCTCAAACCGAGCATGGTGCCGAGGTTGACCCGGATCTGGCGGCGTGCGTTCCACACCGCCTCGAGCAGGGGGAAGAAGGCGCGGACCTCCGGCGAGGGTTCGGCGTCCCACACCGAGACCAGGAGACGGGCGGCGTTGCGGCGGACCGGCTCGGAGAGTTCGGACGACATGCCGATGGACGACAGCACCTCCTCGGCCAGCTTGGTGTGGACGCAGCGCAGGAGGAAGGTCTCGGCCTCGTCCAGCAGCGGGGCCCGTCGCGGCGAAGTGGCCGGCAGGGCGTCGAGCAGGACGTAGCGCACGAAACGCCACAGGTTCAGCCGGGCCATGAGCAGGGTGCGGCCGACGATGGCCCGCATCGGAAGGAACATCTCGACGTCGGCGTCGTTGGCTCCGGCGAGCAGCTCCACCAGGGTGTCGAGCGATCGCACCCGCCGCCCGAGCGATCGCTCCTCGAGCACCTTCGGGTAGCACGCGAGGGCGGCGGCGACCCCGGCGCAGCGCTCGCGGTGTCGCGACAGGAGCTCCACCATCTCGCCTGCGGCGGGATGGGGGCTGGCCGCGATCGCCTGGGCGACGGTGTCGAGCGTGGCCCGCTCCTCGGCCGGCAGCGCGGCCGCCTCGGGCGGCGGGGACGAGGGAGCGGACATGGACCGGGGCCGGGGACGTCGAGTCTAGGGGGTGGGAGGGAGGACGGCAACCGTCGTCGTGACGGAAGGCCGCTCCTTCACTATCTTGGAGCCAGCCATGCCGGCCGACACCCCCCCAGGTGGAGGCTTCGCCTCCTCCCCCTTCCTGCGTCATCTCGCCGGTTTCCTCCTCGGCTTCGCACCGCTGGCCTGGATCGACGGCGTCGTCGTCTACGGCGGCAGCGCGGGGTCGCGCGCCTCCGCGTCGCTCCTGCTCCTGGGGATCGGGGTCGGCATCGCCGTGCTGACCCGTCCCGTGGTCCGCTTCGTGGCTCGGGTCGCCGGCCGCCCCCGGCTCGCTCCCGAGGTCGGCGGCCTGGCCTTCGGCCTGGCCTTCGCCCTGGCGCCGCAGACCCTGCCCGCCATCCCCTTCCGCGCCATCGCCGGCCAACTGGCCTGGCATCCACTGTTCGGGCCGCTCGCGTTCCTGGTGGTCTCCCTCGTCCTCGCCGCCCTGGTGATGCGTCTCCTCGGCCGACTGCGGGCGCGTCCCCCGGTCCTCGTCGCGCTCGCTCCGCTCGTCGCCTGGACGGCGGTGACGGTCGGCTGGCTGCGCGCCGACGCGATGGCCGGACCAGGGACGCCGCCGGATCCCGATCCCGCCCTGGTCCAACGGCTCCACGAGCGGCCCAACGTCATCGTGGTCGTCCTGGACACGCTGCGCGCCGACGCCGTGGCCGGCAGCCTCGGCGGGTTCCCGCTGATGCCGTGGCTCGCCTCGTACGTCGCCGGGGGGACCTGGTTCCGTGACGGTTACGCTCCGGCCAACACCACGCCGGCCAGTCACGCCACCCTGTTCACCGGGCTCGATCCCCACGAGAACGGCACCCTGTCCAAGGGTTTCGTGA
This sequence comes from Planctomycetota bacterium, assembly GCA_027020785.1. GTDB lineage: Bacteria > Planctomycetota > UBA1135 > UBA1135 > UBA1135 > JALUVI01. The sequence goes on from JALUVI010000038.1 coordinate 10,953, forward strand.
CCCTCGCCGAGGGTTGGGACACCCTCGCCGAGTTCCTGCGGCGCTGCGGCTATCGCACCCTCGGCGTGATCTCCAACCAGCGCCTCGAAGCCAACCTCGGCTTCGGTCAGGGGTACGAGGTCTGGGACCAGTCCCTGGTCGCGCCCGAAGGCCAGCACCTGGGCGAGGCCCTCGACCGCCTGGCGCATTCCACGTTGGTGCGCGCCTTCGGCGGCCGCTTCGCGATGCTCGGGCTCGGGCGCTTCGCCAAGCGTTTCGTCGGCGATCCGTTGCAGCACCGCGTCACCGCCCTGGCCACCGCAGCCACCGTCTCCGCCGTCCTGGACCAGGCCCCTCCGGAGGGCCGGCCGCTCCACCTCTTCGTCAACTACATCGACCCCCACATGCCCTACGAGGTCGAGCCGGAGTTCGCCGCCGAGTTCCCGCCGCCGCCGTCCGTGCCCGAGTTCGAGGCGGCGCGCCACGACATGGCGCGGACCCTGGAACTGCTCGAGGAGCTGCGGGAACGCATCCTGACGGGAGAGGACTCGGCGGAGCTGAGGCGGCAGCTCGACTGGCTGCGCCATGTCTACTTCGTCCAGTGCCGTCAACTGGACGCCGGTCTGCAGCGCATGTTCGCCGACCTGCAGCGGCGCGGTCTGCTCGACGACGCCCTCGTCTTCGTGGTCGCCGACCACGGCGAGCACCTCGGGGAGCACGGTTGGTTCGGCCATGGCAACACCCTTCACGAAGAGTTGGTGCGGGTGCCGTTCTACGTGGTGGGGCCGGGGTTCGGGCCCGGAGTGGTGCGCGGCGCGGTCGGGCTCGTGGACGTGGTCCCGACGGTGCTGCGTTCGCTCGGGCTCGGGCCCGACGACTGGGGGGCCGAGCTCTCGGGGCGTCCGCTCCAGGAGCCGCCCGACCCCGAGCGCGTGCTGGTCCTCGAGTCCGGCACGCTCCGCGGCTTCCTCCTCGGCGGCTGGAAGTTCTGGGCCGAGGACCGCGGCGACCGGTTCGAGTGGCGGCACCTCTTCGACCTCGAGACGGACCCGACCGAGTCGCACGACCGGTTGGCCGACGCGCCCGGTTGGGCGCGGCGGGTGATGGACGATCCGCCGATCCGCCCGACCCGCGACGCGGCGGCGCGCGCCCAGGGCGTCTCGAACATGGACCTCAGCGCCCTCGGCTACGCCGACGAAGCCGGGGGATCTTGAGCGCGGACCTCGGTGCCCGCGTCGCAGAGCAGGCATGGCGAGCGACTTCCCGACGACGACTCCTGACGACGGCGCCGTAGCGGATGGGCCCGGTCCTCCCGCCGATCCCTCCGATGGAGACTGGGTCGAGGTCTATCGGCGTTCCCTCTACGCCTTCGCCGCCCCCGCGGGTGTCTGGCGCGGCTTCGCCCTGGATGGCGACGCGCCCGAGCTGGCGGGGCTGGCGGGCACGGTCTGCCTGATCACGGCCTGGAACCCGGATTCCCGCGAGATGCCGCTGGAGTGGAACCTCGAGGCCAACCGCCGCCTCGCCGAGGCCCTCGACGCCGCCGGCGTCGCGTACACCTCGGCCTGGGGCGGGTCGCTGCCCGGGGTCGAGCCGGCGTGGCGCGAGGACGGCTTCGCCCTCCACGGGCTCGACCGCGGGACGGCCCTGGAGTGGGGGCGGTGCGCGCGGCAGCGGGCCTTGGTGTGGCTCGAGCCTGGGCTCGCCGGCCTCCTGTTCTGCGCCGACGGGAGCCTGGTCCGCTGCGGGGTCCGCGAGATGGCGGTCGAGCCGGGCTAGAATCCCGGCCCATGGCGGAGCGTCTCGGCCCCGAGTTCCTGCGCGACCCCGATGCCTTCGAGCAGGAGGTGCTCGCGGCGTGGCGTCGCGAGGACCTGCTCCACGCCGTCGCCGAGGCGCGGCGCGACGCCCCGCCCTTCGTGTTCTACGAGGGGCCGCCGACCGCCAACGGCAAGCCCGGCATCCACCACGTCCTGGCGCGCTCCATCAAGGACGCGGTGTGCCGCTTTCGCACCATGCAGGGCTTTCGGGTGGAGCGCAAGGCGGGTTGGGACACCCACGGCCTGCCGGTGGAGCTGGAGGTCGAGAAACGGCTCGGCATCAGCGGCAAGCCCGAGATCGAGGAGCTCGGTATCGGGGCCTTCAACCGCGCCTGTCGCGAGAGCGTGCTCGATTACCAGGAGGAGTGGGAGCGCCTGTCGGAGCGCATCGGTTACCTGCTCGACTACGAGCATCCCTACCTGACCTGCGCGCCGGACTACGTCGAGACCGTGTGGTACCTGATCCGGCGCTTCGCCGAGCGCGGGCTGCTCTACGAGGGGCACAAGGTGCTGCCGTGGTGCGGGCGGTGCGGCACCGGGCTGTCCAGCCACGAGGTCGGCCAGGGCTACCGCGACCTCGACGACCCGGGCGTCTGGGTGAGCTTTCCTCTGCGGGCGCCCGACGATCATCCCGCTGCGGCGCTGCTCGGCGGCGCCGCCCTGGTGGCGTGGACCACGACGCCGTGGACCTTGCCGAGCAACTTCGCCGCGGCGGTCCACCCCGAGGCCGAGTACGGCGTCTTCGCGACGCCGCGGGGGAAGCTCGTCCTGCTGGGGTCGGCCGCGCAGAAACTGTTCGGCGACGAGGCCGAGCTCCTCGGCACGGTGCGCGGCGCCGAGCTCGAGGGCCTGCCCTACGAGCCGCTGTTCCCGCCCGGAGCCGGGCGCCCGCTCGGCGACGGGACGCGCCGCCACGAGGTCGTCGCCGACGCCTTCGTCGCCACCGACGAGGGCACCGGGGTGGTCCACCTCGCGCCCTACGGCGCCGACGACCACCGCGTCGCCCTGGAGCGGGGGCTGGCCATGGAGCTGGTCGTCGGCGAGGAGGGGCGGACCCTGTGCCCGCTGCCCGGGGTCGAGCCCGGCACCTTCTTCCGCGACGCCAATCCGGCCCTGGTCCGCGACCTGCGTGAGCGCGGCCGGCTGCTCCATCGCGAGCAGCTGCGCCACTCCTACCCGCACTGCTGGCGTTGTGACACGCCGCTGCTCTACTTCCCTGCGCCGGCATGGTTCCTGCGCACCACTGCGTACCGCGACCTGATGCTCGAGGAGAACGAGCGGCTGGTGCGCGGCGAGGAGGACGACCCGCGCCGTCGCACGCCTCCGGTGCCGATGGTCGGCTGGGTGCCGAAGGAGATCGGGCGCGGCCGCTTCGGCGAGTGGCTGGAGAACAACGTGGACTGGGCGCTGTCGCGCGACCGCTACTGGGGCACCCCGCTGCCGGTGTGGCGTTGCGACGCCGACCCCGAGCATTGGGAGTGCGTCGGTTCCTTCGCCGAGCTCGGCGAGCGGGTCGGCGGCCTGCCGGACGACTTCGACCCGCATCGCCCTGCCGTGGACGCGTTGACCTGGGCCTGCCCCGAGGAGGGGTGCTCGGGCGCCATGCGCCGGGTGCCGCAGGTGGTGGACTGCTGGTTCGACAGCGGGGCCATGCCCTACGCCCAGCACCACTGGCCCTTCGAGAACCGCGCCCGCACCGCCGACCAGTTCCCGGCCGACTTCATCGCCGAGGGCGTGGACCAGACCCGCGGCTGGTTCTACACCTTGCACGCCATCGGCGTGTTCTTGACGCGGGTGGACTCCGAGCACTGGAACGACCCCGCGCTGTGGGGCGGCGCGCCCCCGCCGCCGCCGGGCTCGGCGTTCCGCTCCTGTCTCGTCAACGGCCTCCTGCTCGACGCCGAGGGGCGGAAGATGTCGAAGCGGCTCGGCAACGTGGTGCGGCCGTGGGAGGCCATCGCCGTCCACGGTGTGGACGCCATCCGTTGGAGCCTGCTCTCGGCGAGCGGCGTCCACCAGCCGCGGCGGTGGGACGACCGCCACATCGAGGAGGTGCGGCGTCGCTACTTCGGCACCCTGCTCGCCTGTCACGACTTCCTGGCGCTCTACGCGGAGACCGAGGGTTGGAGTCCGGCCGACCGCGGCGAGGCGCCGCCGCCCGAGGAGCGCACTGCGCTGGACCGTTGGGTGCTGGCCCGCACCGCGCGGCTGGCCGACGAGTCGGCGCGGGCCTGGGAGCAGTTGAAGCCGCACGAGGCGTTGCGCGCGTTGGAGCACTTCGTGGTGGAGGAGCTGTCGAACTGGTACGTCCGCCGCAGCCGGCGCCGTTTCTGGGGCGAGGACCCGACCGCGCCGGCCGCCTTCGCCACCCTGTGGGAGGTCCTGGACGCCCTGGCGCGGATGACGGCTCCGGCAGCGCCCTTCGTGGCCGACGCGCTGTGGCGGCGGCTCGACTCGGGGGCGCGCGCCGAGGCCAGCGTCCACCTCGCGCCTTGGCCGGGAGCGGAGGACGATCCCGCGGGCGTCGCGCCCGGGCTCGCCGACCGGGTCGGCGGCGAAGCCCTGGAACGGGCCATGGCGCCGGTGCTCGCGGCTGCGGGTCTGGGCCGCGCGGTGCGCGAGCGGGCGCGGCTGCGGGTGCGCCAGCCGCTGTCCCGGATGGTGGTCCACGTCGCCGACCTGCCGGCGCTGGTCGCGGCCGGGGCCGACCCGCGGGCGTTCTCCGACGAACTCGCCGACGAGTTGAACGTCAAGGCGATCGAATGGGTCGAGGGCGCGCCCGACTTCGTGACCCTGCGGGCCAAGCCCGACTGGCCGCGGCTCGGCAAGCGCGCCGGCAAGCGGATGAAGGCGCTGGCCGCCGCCATCGGAGCGCTGCCTCCCGCCGAGGTGCTCGCCCTCCAGGCCGGCGGCGAGGTCGCGGTCGAAGCCGACGGCGAGCGTTTCGTGCTCGGCCCGGAGGACGTCCGTGTCGAGACCGAGTCGGTGGCCGGGCTGGAGGCGGCGACCGACGGTCGGGTGACGGTCGGGCTCGATCCCGAACTGACTCCGGAGCTGGTCGCCGAGGGGCTGGCGCGCGAGGTGCTGAACCGCGTGCAGAACCTGCGCAAGGACCTCGGCTTCGCGGTCGGCGACCGCATCCGTCTGGCGATCCGCGCCACCGGTGACGTCGCTCAGGCGGTGCGCGCCCACGGCGACTGGATCGCGGAGGAGGCGCTGGCCCCGGGCGGCGTGGAATGCGTCGAGGGAGCCCCCGTCGCAGGCGAGGGCTGGCGCGTGGTCGCTCTGCCCGGGGGCCGCGAGGTCGCCTTGCGCCTGATTCGTCGGGACGGCGAGCCCGCGGCGTGCTAGGGTGGGGGCAAGAGCGGATCGCCCGGGGCGATGGCCCTCGGTCCGATGATTCTTCCTTGGGAGCACCGCTCCGGTGCGGGTGAACCGCACCGGGCCGCGTCCCACCTGAACAGAAGGGACCCGCTGGTCCTGGTCTCCCGGACGGTCCGCCACCCCCCCGGTCCCGAACCCGCGCTGGCGCGGCGCCGCATGCGGACTGCGAATTCCTGTACGGCCTCGGAATCCATCGGGCACGACGAGAGGTCCCCGGGGCGCGCCTTCGCCGGGCTGCGGCTTGTCACGGGAGGGTCCCGAGCCCACAATGCGGGCGCCATGCGCCACGGTCGTCTCCGCCCCTCCCTCCTGCTCCTCGCCGCCGCCGGCGTCGCCCTCGTTGCCTGCGGCGGCGGAGACGAATCGGTTTCCGAGCCCATGGCCGCGGTCGAGGAGGTGCCGCTGCCTCCGGCGCCGGCGCCGCCGGGAGGGGACGACGACACGACCGCCGCCGCCGCAGGTGCCGTGGGCGCTTCGGGCGCGACGCAGGAAGCGGGGCGGACGGGCGTCGCGGAGGCGTCGGCGCCGACCGACGCGGCCGCGGCCGTGGCGAGGCTCGACCGTTGGCACCGCCGGCCCGCCGATGCGCGCGGCGAGGCCGCAGACGCGGTGCTCGCCGGGCTGGCGGCGGTG
>JALUVI010000039.1 GCA_027020785.1 Planctomycetota bacterium
AGCGGACCTTCCGCTTCTCGCGGGGGCCCATCTTCACCAACGTGCTCCTCGCCGACGAGATCAACCGCACGCCGCCGAAGACCCAGGCGGCGCTGCTCGAGGCCATGCAGGAGCGGCAGGTGACGAGCGGCGGCCAGACCCACCCGCTGCCCGAACCGTTCTTCGTGCTGGCGACCCAGAACCCCATCGAACAGGAGGGGACCTACCCCCTGCCCGAGGCGGCGCTCGACCGCTTCCTGTTCCTGATCCGGGTGGACTACCCGACCGCCGAGGAGGAGGCCGAGATCATCCGCCGCACCACCGGAGCCGAGGAGGCCGAGGTCGAGCCCGTCCTCGGCGCCGACGACCTGCTCGAGCTGCAACGCCTGGTGCGCCGGGTGCCGGCGGCCGACTCGGTGGTGGACTACGCGGTGCGGCTGGTCCGCGCCACCCGTCCCGGCCCCGAGGCGCCCGAGTACGTGCGGCAGTGGGTCACCTGGGGAGCGGGCCCGCGGGCGTCGCAGAACCTGGTCCTCGCCGGCAAGGCCCGGGCGCTGCTCTCCGGCCGCTACCACGTCGCCGCCGAGGACGTCGCCGCCGTGGCGCCGTCGGCGCTGCGGCACCGCGTGCTGACCAACTTCGCCGCCGAGGCCGAGGGGGTGCGCAGCGACGACGTGATCGCCCGCATCCTCGAGGACGTCGAGCCCCACCCGAGCGCCCTGGACGGGGAGCGTGCCGCGGGCATCCGATCCTAGGCTGCTGGCGCGGCTGGCGCGGCTCGAGCTGCGCGCCCGCACCGCGGTGGAGGGTCTCCAGGGGGGACGCCACCAGTCGCGCGCGCGGGGGTCCTCGGCCACCTTCGCCCAGCATCGCGAGTACGTACCGGGCGACGACCTGCGTCGGCTCGACTGGAAGCTCCTGGCGCGCACCGACCGCCCCATCGTGCGCGAGTACGAGGAGGAGACCAGCCTGACCCTGTGGGTGGTCCTGGACGTCTCGCGCTCGATGACCTTCGCCGACCAGGAGTGGTCCAAGCTCGACTACGCGACCTGGGCCGCGGCGGCGCTGACCCGGCTCGCCGCCGACCAGCAGGACCGCTTCGGCGTGTTCCTGGCCCGCGGCGAGGACGCCGAACCCCTGCTGCCTGCCGGCTCCGGCGAGGGCCACTGGGCCGAGACCGTGGCGGCCCTCGAAGCGGTGGAGCCCGGCGGCGTCGGCGACCCCGGGCTCGGCCTGGAGCGCGCCGCCGGGCTGCTCGAGCGGCGTGGCATCGTGGTCTGGCTGTCGGACGCGCTCGGTCCACCCGAGTCCGCCGCCCGCGCGGTCGCACGGCTGCGCCACCGCGGCCACGACCCCATCGTACTGCGCGTCCTCGACCCCGCCGAGGTCCACTTCCCCTACCGCCGCATCACCCAGTTCGAGGACCTCGAGGGTGAGGACCGCCTGCGCCTCGACCCGCGGGCCGTCCGCGACGCCTACCTCGCCGAGTTCGAGGCGCACGCCCGTGAACTGCGCCGGCGGTTGCGCCAGGCCGGCTGCGAGTTCCGCCGGCTCGAGACCGACGAGGCGCTCGAGGTCGGCCTGGTCGAGTTCCTGTCGCGTCGCAGCGCCCGCCTGCGCAGCATCGGACGATGAGCTTCGCCGCCCCGTGGATGCTCTGGGCGCTGCCCGCCGCAGCGCTGCCGGTGGTCATCCACCTGTTGCGGCGGCGACGCTTCGACCGCGTGCCCTGGGCGGCGATGGAGTTCCTGCGCCGCGCTGCCCGGCGCACCCGGCGCCGCGTCCTCCTCGAGGACCTGCTGTTGCTGACCCTGCGCACCGCAGCGGTGCTGCTCGCGGTCCTGGCGTTGGCCCGCCCCGGCGCCGAGGAGGTCCCGAAGCTGCTGACTGGGGCGGCGCACTCCGAGATCCTGGTGCTGGACGCTTCGCTCTCCATGCGCCACGCCGCCGGGGGCGTCTCGGCCTTCGAGCGGGCGCGGGACCGCGCCGCCGAACTGCTGGACGAGTCGGTGGCGGCCGAGGGCGGACGCGCCGCCCTGGTCACCGCCGGCCTGGTCGCCGAACGCCGCGCCGCCGGCGACCCCGGCGAGGTGCGCGCCGCCCTGCTCGAGCTGTCGGAGGCCGGCTTCGGCCGAGGCGACCTCGCTGGCGCGCTCGAAGCGGCGCGACGCACCGCCGAAGGCTTCCTGGACGGGCCGCCGCCGCGGGTCACCGTCTTCACCGACCTCCAGACCGCCGCCTGGGCCGGCGAGAGCGAGGTGTTCCCGGCGCTTCAGCGCCTCACTGCGATGGGCGTCGCCGTGGACCTGGTGGACGTCGGCGCCCCGGTCCGCGACAACGTCGCCGTGGTCGAGTGGTCGGCGTCGCGCCGGCGCCTGGTCCGCGGCGACGTCCTCGAACTCACCGCACGGGTCCGCAACTTCGGTGACCGCGAGACCGCGGTGGTCGGCGAGGCCTACCTGGACGGCGACCGCTTCGCGAGGCGCAGCGAGCCGCTGGCCCCCGACGCCTCGGTCGAGTGGACCTTCTCGGTGTCGCCCGAGGCCGCCGGGCTGCGCGCGGTGGAACTCCGTATCGGTCACGACGCCCTGCTGGCCGACGACGCGCGCGCGCTGGTGGTCGAGGTCGTCGAGGCGGTGCCCGTGGTGCTGGTCGGCGAACCGGCCCGGCCCGGCCACCCCCCCACCGTGGCCGACTCCCTGGCCGGCTTCCTCGACCTCGGCGAGGACGCCCCCCTCGGCGTGGCCCAGGTCCGACCGGGGCGGTTGAGCGCGCGCGACCTCGAGGACGCCGACGTCGTCGTCCTCGCCGACCCCGGGCCGCTCGATGCGCCGGCGGTGGAGGCCCTGATCCGCTTCCTCGGACGGGGCGGCGGCGTCCTGGTCGCGCTCGGCCCCGAGACCGGCGCACTGGAGTTGGAGCCTCTGCTCCGCGCCCTCGACGTGACGGTCGAGATCGGCTCACCACTCGCCACCGAAGCGCCGCACGCACGACTCGCCATCGCCGACCCGGACCATCCCGCGCTGCGCTTCTTCACCGACCCCCGGTGGCGTCCGCTCCTGACCGAGGTGCCGATCCGCACCTTCCGCCCACTGCGCCCCGACCCCGCAGACGCCTCGGCGCGGGTGGTCCTGCGCTTCCGTCGCGAGGGCGCTCCGGACGACGAGGCCGAGGCCGCATTGGTCGAGGTGACGCCTCCCGGCGGCGGCCGACTGGTCCTCTACGGAGCGCCGCCGGACCCGCGCTGGAACCGCTTCGAGGAAGTCCCCGGCGGCACCCTCCCCTTCCTCTTCGACCTGGTGTTCGCCCTGACCCCTCCGCCGACGGTGCCGGCCGCGGTCGAGGTCGGCGCCCCGCTCGAGGCCCGGCTGACGCGCCCGCCGACCGAGGTGGTGCTCCGCGATCCCGACGGCACCGCCTTCCCGGTGCGCACCGAGCTCGCGGTCACCGAAGAAGGGGAACGCATCCGATTGCGGGCGTTGGACCGCGCCTCGCGGCCCGGCGTCTGGCGCGCCGACGCCCGCCTGCTGGAGCCCGACGGCTCCGAGCTCGAGCGCGCCCTGCGCTGGGCCGTCGTCACCCCGCCGGCCGAGTCGGACCTGCGCCCGGTCCTCCCCGCGGTGCTCGCTGAGCGCCTGCCCGACGGGGTGCGCGTGGTCGGCTCCGGCGGCGACGACGGCGCCGAATCGCCGCCGCCGCAGCTGCGCGCCGACCTCTCCCTCCTCCTGTGGCGGGTCGTCCTGGTCCTGTTCGGAGCCGAGACCCTCCTCGCCGCCTTCCTCGACCGCCGTCGTCGCCGGTGAACGCCTTCCCACTCGAGTTCGAATCGCTGCCGCCGGCATGGGCGCTCGGGCTGGTGCTGTTGCCGGGGCTGGCGCTGCTCGCCGGGTGGGCCTATCGAGTCCGACGCGAACGCTCACCGCGCATCCTGCTCGCTGCCGGCCTGCGCTTCTTCCTGCTGCTGTTCGTCCTCTACCTCGGCTTCGGCCCCTACCTCCGTCACGTGGAGACCCGGGTGGAGCCCGCCGGCCTGGCGCTGCTCGCCGACGACTCCGCGTCCATGCTCGCGACCGACCCGCCGCGCGAGGGCACGCGACTCGAACGGCTGCGCGCCCTGCTCGGCTCGCCCTGGGCGGAGACCCTGGCCGAGCGCTACGCGCTGGACGGCTGGAAGTTCGCCGGCGACCTCGACGCCACCGCTCACGACGGCAGCGGGCTGCGCGGCCGCGGCGACGCCACCGCACTGGGCGACTCCCTCCTCGCCCTGCTCGACGAGTACCGGGGGCGGCGCATGCCGAACGTGGTCGTGCTCTCCGACGGCCGCGGCAATCTCGGCGCCGACGCCGCCGTCGCGGCCGAGGCCTATCGCAGTGCCGGCGTGACCGTCCATGCCGTCGGCTTCGGCCGCGCCGACGACACCCCGGACCTGGTGCTGGAGCGGGTCCAGGCACCCGACCAGCTCATCGCCGGCGACGTCGGCCTGTTCACGCTGCGGCTGCGCGGCTCCGGAGACGGCCTACCCGAGCGGGTGCGCGTCGTGCTCGAGGACGAGGAGGGCGTGGTGTTGGACGAGACCGAGGTGGAGGGCGTGGACGCGAACGGTCAGACCTTCACTCTGTCGGCGCGACTGGAGGAGGAGGGCCAGCGCCGCCTCGTCGCCCGCGCCGAGCCGGCGCCGCGCGAACGCATCCTGGCCAACAACGAGCTGGCGCTCCCCCTGGAGGTCCGCCGGGTCGTGGTGCGTGTGCTCTACGTGGAGGGGCGGCCGCGGTGGGAGTACAGCTACCTCCAGCGCCGCCTGATCCGCGCCGAGAAGGACGTCGCCCTGCAGTGCTGGCTGGCCGAGGCGACGCCGGGGTTCATCCAGGAGCACTCGCGGTCCGTGCCGCCGCTGACCAGGCTGCCGACCACGGCCGACGAGCTCCTCGCCGCCTACGACGTGGTCGTGCTCGGCGACGTGGAGCCGTCGCGGATGACCTCGGACCCCCTCGACGGACCGCGCTTCCTGGAAGCCGTCGCCGACTTCGTCGAGCACGGCGGCGGTCTCCTGCTCGTCGCCGGGCCGCGGGCCAACCCACGCGCCTTCGCCGGCAGTCCGATCGAGCCGCTGCTCCCGGTGGTGATCGGACGCGAGACGCCGCTCGGCGCCGACCGTCCGTTCCGCGCCGTTCCCCCCGACCCGTCCCTGCCCCATCCCGTGGTCCGACTCGAACCCGACCTCGAGCGCAACCGCGACTGGTGGACGCATGCCACCGAACTGCACTGGTTCTTCCCGGTGGAGCGGCTGCGCCCGGGCGCCACGGCCTGGCTGGTCCACGACGCCCTCGAGAACGCCTTCGGCCCCTACGTGATCGCCGCCAGCACCTACGCCCCCGAGGGGTGGGTCGGCTGGCTCGGCACCGACGAGACCTGGCGCTGGCGGTTCCCCGACGGCGAACGCTACCTGGAACGCTTCTGGCGCGGCGCCCTGCGCCACCTCGCCGCGACCCGACTGCGCGGCGATCAAGGCCGGGCCCGACTCGACGTGGACCGCAGCCGGCTCGAGGTCGGCGAGTACCTCCAGGTCGAGGCGCGCCTGCTCGACGACGCCTACCAACCGGTGGTCGAGGAGAGCGTGCAGGTCTGGCTGCTGGAACCCGGCCGCGCGGTGCGGCTCGACGCCGTGCCCGGCGAGCCGGGACGCTACCGGGGACGGCTGCGCGCCACCGACCCCGGATCGTTCCTCCTGGTCCTGCCCCCTCCAGGAGGCGGCCCCGAGGACGCCCTGGCATCGGCGCGCTTCGAGGTCGTGCTGCCGAGCCGCGAGACCCGCGACGTGAGCCCCGACCACGACGCGCTTCGCTTGCTCGCCGAGCGCACCGGCGGCCGTTTCGTCTCCGAGGCCGACGCCGACGCCCTGTTGGCTACCCTGGATGGAAGCGAACGCCACGTCCGCGAGGTCGCCAGTCGCCGCGAAGCGCTGGACCCGCGCTGGCTGCTCGCCCTGCTCCTGTTGCTCGCCTCCGGCGAGTGGCTCGTCCGCAAGACCCTGGACCTGGCGTGAAGTCCGTCCCCTCCCTCATCGTCACCCTGGGGCTCGCCGTCCTGGCGCCCGGTCAGGAGCCCCCGCCCGAGCCCGGAGCCGCGCTCGACCCGCTCCGGGACCAGGAGCCGCTGGCGCGGGGCACCACCGTGCCCGAGGACCGCGAACTCGCCCACCGCCTGGCGACCGCGCGCCGCTTCCTCGCCGAGGAGCGCTGGGAATCGGCGGTCTCGCTGCTCCAGGAGATCGCCGAGGGCGACCCGACCCAGCTGGTGCGCACCGACGACGACCTGCGCCTGGTCGGCGCCGCAGTCACCGCCGCCGACCTCCTCGCCGCCCTCCCGGCGCCGGCGCGCTCGACCCGCGAGCGCCTGTTCGGCGCCCGCGCCGCCCGTGAGGTGGAGGCCGCGCTGCTGCCGCCGGATCTCGACGCGCTGGCGCGGCTGGCCTGGGTGTGGCGCGGCACGGCGGCGGGGGAACGCGCGCGGCGCGCGCTGGTCGAGGCCTTCCTCGACCGCGGTCGCACCGAACTCGCCCGCCGCCTGCTGGCGCCCGGCGAGCCCCTGCCCGAGGCCCTCGCCGGCGGCCCGCCGCCGACCCGTCTCCCGCTGTCCTTGCAACAGCTCCCCCAGGTGACGGGCGCCGGGGACCCGACCCTGCCGCTCCTGCGGGCCGACGACCTCGACTGGAGCTGGGACTACGACTTCCAGCGCTCGGCGCGCCTCGGCTTCGCGGTCCGCCACCGTCTCGCCATCGGCGGCGGGCGCGTCTACGCCAGCAACGGCTTCGAGATCGCGGCCCTGGAGATCGGCACGGGCGACCTGCTGTGGCGCGACGGAGGCGACCCGCGCTGGGACGTCCTGGACTACCGTCGCTACGAGGAACTCCGGGCCGCCGTCACCGAGAACACCTGGACCGCGCCGGTGCTCGCCGAGGGCGTCGTCCTGGCCGTGCTCCAGGAAGCCGTGGTCCTGGGCCGCACCGACGCCTACAGCCGGATCCCCATCCGCCGCGCCCTCCCGGCCCGTCGGCTCCACGCCTTCGACGCCGAGACCGGGGAACTGCTGTGGAAGATGGACGTTCCCTGGGACGGTCCGGACGAGCGCCGCGAGCCGCGCATGCTGGCTGCGGCGCCGCCGACGGTCGCGGGCGGCCGGGTGTTCCTGCCGGTGTACGACGCGGTCGGCACCATCGACCTGTCGCTGGCCGCGCTCGACCTCCACACCGGCCGCCTCCTGTGGACCCGGTTCCTCGCCAGCGGACAGCTCGAGACCAACCTCTTCGGCAACGTGCTGCGCGAGCTCGGCACACCGCCGCCGGCGGTGGACGGCGACCTCGTCCTCGTCGTCAGCCATCTCGGCAGCCTGCACGCCGTGGCCGCGGACACCGGAGCCGTGCGCTGGACCCGACTCTACCCGCGGATCGAGATCCGACCTTCCGAGACCGGCCGCATCGCGATGCGCCGCGCCGTGTTCGGCCACAACCTCCTCGCCGCCGGCGGCGGCCGACTCGCCGCTGCCCCGGTGGACGCCCCGGAGGGACTCCTCCTGGACGACACGACCGGCGCCCTGATCCGCACCCTGCCCGCGGTGTGGGACGATCGGGTCCACATGAGCCACTTGGTGGCGCTCGGCGACGACGAACTGTGGGCGGTGGGCTCGCGGGTCTTCCGGGTGCCGCTCGACCCTGCCGGACGAGTCGCCACCTCGGCGCCCCTCTACGAGGAGAACTCGGTGACGCCGGGCCGCGGCGGCGCGATGGTGCGCGGCGAGGTGCTCGCCACCAACGGCACCTTCTCGGTGGAGCGCTTCGACGCCCGCACCCTGCGCCACCTCGGCACCGCACTCGACTTCGGACGCCAGCACCTGCGCTCCGGCGCCCTGCAGGTCGCCCCCGGCCTCCTGTTCGTGCTGCGCCCCGACGGCATCAGCGCCTACGCCAGTCCGAGTTCGCTGCTCGCCGCTCTGGGAGACGCCGCGCTGACGCCGGAGGGGCTGCGCGAGCTCCTCCCGATCGCCACCAGCTTCGGCCTGGCGCAGGACCCGCTGTTCGCGCGCCGACTCGCCGAGGCCGCTCTGGCGCTGGCCGACTCGGAGCGCTTTCCGAGCGAAGAGGATGCGCTGCGCCTGCTCGCAGCGCGCAGCCTGGCTGCGAGCGCGCGGACGGCGCAGGCCGCATCGGTCCTGGCCGACCTCCTCCAGGCCGACGACCCGGAGACCCGACTCGCCGCCGCCGCGCTGCTGCTCGACCTCCTGCCCGAGACCGACCCTGCCTCGCCGCTGCTCGGGCACGCCGCGGCGACGGTCCGCGAACTCGGCGCCGGCACCCTCGTGCTGCGCGACGGGCGGCGCCACCGCGCCGACGCGGTCCTGGCTCGGGCCCGCGCCGCCGCCGCGCTGGCCCGCGGCGACACCACCGCGGCGCGCCATGCGCTGGCCGCGCTCCTGCTCCTGCCCGACCTGGACGGGCTGCGGATGGGCGACGCGCCGCTCGACGAGTGGGCGCGCGAGCGCCTCGAGGAGGTGCTCGTGCGGCGTGGCCAACGCGCCGAGTTCGAGGCCGAAGCGGGGCGGGCCTTCGCCGACGCAGGGCTGACCGAGGCCACGCTGCGGGCCTACGCCGCCACCGAGGCGGCCCAGGACGCACTGGCCGAGGCGATCACCCGGGCCCGGCGCGACGGCTCCGACCGCGCCCGGCGCCTGCAGCTGGCCCGCTGGCGGCGTCAGTACGGCGACCCGGCGCGCCCGTGGCCGGACCTCGACGACTGGTTCCCGCGCCTGCCGACGCTGCCGCGGCTGCCGAGCCGATTGCGGGCCGTCGCCGAGACCCGGCTCCAGGGGCGGGACGTCCTCGCCTTCGTCGAAGTCGCCGGGCGGCGTTACGTGTTCCTGCGCGACCGCCGCGACCGCATCACCGTCCTCGCGGCCGAACCCGGCCGGCTGCGCGAGGTCCAGTCCTTCCGCCTGCCCGACTCCGGCTTCGGCCTGCCCCAGAACGTGGAGCACTCGGTGTTCCCGACGCGGAGCGGCGTCGCCCTGGTGCTGGCGCCGCGTCAGGGACTGCAGGCCGGACGCCTCCTCCACCTCGGCGTGGACGGCGCCCGGCGCGAGATCCTCCTCCCCGGGCCGCTGCTGCAGAGCCACGCCCCCATCCGCGTCGGCGACGGACTGGTGGCCCTGCTGCTGCGCGCCGGCAACGACCGGCTGCGCCTGGTGGTCCTCGACCCCGAGACCGGCGTGGACTACCTCGAGGAGGTGATCCCGGGCGTCGCCGGGCGGATGCACCAGCTCGTCGCGGGCGCGCGTCACCTGCACGTCCTCGCCGAGAGCAGCTCGCGCGTGGTCCGCATCGACCTCGCCTTCGCTGCTGCGCCGACGGTCTATGGTCTGCCCTTCCTCGCGCAGTGGGCCGACATCCGCACCGCCGCCGCCGACGAGGAGCGCGTCGTCCTCGCCTACCACCGGGGCAGCGAGGGCGCCTGGGTGGTCCGAGCCGGCCCCGACGAAGAGCCGCTGGTCCTGCCACAGGGCCCGCAGGAACTCGCCGTGTGGCGCCCCGCCCGCAGCCTGGCCTGGATGCCGGTGCCGCTCTCGCCGCGCCTGACGGCGAGCACTCCGCGCAGCCTGGCGTGGCTGCCCCCCGGCGCCGGGCGGCCGTGGACCCGCGAGCTCGACTCGCCGACGGTGCGCATCCCCGCGGTGGAGCTCGGACTGAACCGTCCCCTTCCGCACGAAGACGCCCTGGTCTACCTCCCCGCCGGCGACGAGGCGCTGCGCATCGAGTCCTGGCGTCTCGGCCGTGACGCCCCGTCGTGGGCGGTGCTGGTCGGCGTCCCCTACCACGCCCTGCGCGAGATCCTGCCGCTGCCGGTGCGCGGGGCCGAGGGGTGGGCGGTGCCGCTCCTGGTGCGCGGCGGCCTCGGCGACGAAGGGGACTTCGTCCTCCTGCTGTTCGACGACGCGGGCCGTCTCGTGGACCGGGAGGTGCTGCCGATCCACGGCGGCGGCGCGCTCGACTTCGGCCTCCACCTCCTGGACGGCGCACTGCTGGCCCAGGACGGCGACACCTTGATCCTGTTCACCGAGAACCCATGATCCTCGCCGCCCTCGCCCTGGCCCTGGTCCCCCTCCAGGAGGGAGTCGCCGACCTGCCGCCGCTGTCGCGCGAAGCGCTGGCGGCGGCCGACCGCGGCCTGGCCTGGCTCGCCGACCGCCAGAGCCCCGATGGCTCCTGGAGCGGCGACGTCGGCTACAAGCTGGAGGAGGGCTACCGCACCTGGAACCCGAACGCCGGACACGTCGGCGTCACCGCACTGGCTGCCATGGCCTTCCTCGCCGGCGGCCACGTCCCCGACCGTGGCCCCTATGGGGAAGTGGTCTCGCACGCCCTGGACTGGGTGCTGGCGCAGGCGCGGCCCGACGGCTACATCTCGTCCAACGAGACGAGGATGTACTCGCACGCGTTCGCCACGCTGTTCCTCGCCGAGGTCTACGGGATGAGCGACCGCGAGGACCTGCGTCCGACGCTGCAGCGGGCCGTGGACCTGATCGTGGCCAGCCAGAACGAGGAGGGCGGCTGGCGCTACCAGCCCCACGTCGCCGACGCCGACATGTCGGTGACGGCGTGCCAGGTGATGGCGCTGCGCTCGGCGCGCAACATCGGCATCCGCGTACCGGTGAGCACCATCGACCGCGCCGTGGCCTACGTGCGCAACTCGGCGGTGCGCCCCGACGACCCGCCGTGGTCGTTCCAGTGGGGCAGCCGGCCCGGTTCGTTCCGCTACCAGCCGCAGTTGAACTCGCGGGCCTCGTTCGCGCTGACCGCCGCCGGCATCACCGTGCTCCACGGGGCCGGGGTCTATGCCGACGAGGACATCGAACGCGGCTTCCAACGGCTCGAGGAGGACCTGACCGCCTTCACCCGCAGCTACGGAAGGCGCGGCGGCGGGCACTACTACTTCTACTACGGGCACTACTACGCGGTGCAGGCCTTCCACATCGCCGGCGGCGAGCGCTACCGCAACTACCTCGAGGTGGTGCAGCGTGAATTGCTCGCGATGCAACGCGCGGACGGATCGTTCCCGAACGAGATCGGGCCCGGCCGCGCCTACGGCACCGCGACGGCCTGTCTCGTGCTCCAGATTCCGAAGGAGTACCTTCCCATCTTCCAGCGTTGAGCGATCGCCGCCTGCCGCCCGCCATCCGCCGCGCCCTGCGCGGGCTGGAGGCGCGCATGTTCCGGGTGCTGCTCACCCATGGCGTGGGCAAGGCGTTGTGGAAGGGGTCGCTCGCCGTCGCCTTGCTCTACCTGGCCGACCGCAGCCTCGACCCGCCGCCGGTCGCCCGCCTCACCTTCGCGCTCTTGGTGTTCGCCGCCTGGGCCTGGCAGCTGCGCCGTGACCTCGTCGTTCCGTTGCGGCGGCGACCGCGGCCGCGCGACCTGGCGGCGTGGTGGGAACGCAGCCACCCCGAACTCGCCGACCGCCTGGCGACCGCGGTCGAGCTCTCCGGCGCCGGACCGGAGCGCACCGGTTCGGAAGAGCTGCTGGCCGAGGTGGTGCGTCAGGCCGAGGCCGAAGTCCGAGGCCTGCGCCCGGCGGGCGCGGTGCCCTCGCGCGTCGCCTGGCGACACTTCCTGCTCGGCGCGGCGGCGACCGCGGTGGTGGCCGCCTTCGCCTGGACCCACCCCGCGGAACGGGACACCTTCCTGGAGCGGCTCGCCGGCGCCGACGCTCCGTGGCCGTCCGCCACCCACCTGGTGCTGCAGCCGGTGCTGGTGGAGGGCGCCGACGAGCCCGTCGCTCCGGAGGACCTCGGTCGTGAGCGCTACCGTCTGCGGCTGGCGCGCGGCTCGCTGGCGACCTTGCGGATCCGCGCCGAGGGTGAGACGCCGGAACGCGTGGAGGCGGTCCTCCCCGACGGGCGGCGCAGCCTGCAGCCGGTCGGCGGCGGCGAGTTCGTGCTGCGTCTGCCCCCGTTGGAGGACGACCTGGTGGTGCGCTTCCGCGGCGGCGACGACCAGGACGGGCGCCCCGAGCTGCGGATCGAGGTCGGCGATGCGCCGGCGGTGGAGCGTTGGCGGGTGCGGGTGACGCCGCCGCCGTACACCGGCCTGCGCTCCGAGGAGAGCGACGCCCGCGAACTGCGGGTGGTACGCGGATCCACCCTCACGGTCCGCTTCCGCGCCGACCGCCCGGTGGCGTCGGCACGGATCACTCGGTTGGACGGCAGCGAGGTCCCCGTGCAGCGCGCCGCGGACGACCCCGAGACCTTCGTCGCCACGTGGACGGCGGACCGCTCCGGCGAAGTCGCAGTGGACCTGGTCGGTCCGGAGGGCTTCCTACGCCGCCGCGCCGCCGTCCTGCGCTGGCAGGCGGAGGCCGATCGGGCGCCACGGGTGCGCATCCCCTTCCCGCGCGAGTCCTGGTCCACGGTGTTCGGCGGGACGGTGCCGCTCGCCGTGCGCGCCGAGGACGACTTCGGGCTCGCCGGGCTGGTGGTGGTCGGGCTGGACGGCACGGAACGCGAACTGACGCCCGGCGATCCGTTGCGCTTCGAGGAGGTCCTGGAGCTCGCTGCGCCGGAGGAGGGCGATGGCGACGGCGCCGCCGTGGGTCGGCGCCAGGTCGTGGTCCGCGCCCGCGACCGCGCCGAGCCCGAGCCGCACCTGACCGAAGCGCGCTCGCCGTGGGTGCAGACGCTGGCGCCCGAGGTGTTCGATCGACGCCAGGCCGAACGCATGGTGCGGCTGCGGACCCGGGTCGAGCGGTTGCGCCATCGGGTGGCCACGGCGAACGAGGTCGGTGACGGCTGGTCGCCGAGCCTGGCGCGCTCGGTGCGGCGTGAGCTCGAGAACCTGGCCGCCGACGCCGAGTTCGAGTTCCTGCAGCGCCTGTGGTCCGGCCTCGACGAGGGCACCGGGCCGCACCGGGCGGCGATCCGCCCCTGGCTGCTGGAATCGCGCCCGCCGGTCGGGTTCTCGGTGGATGCGCTGCGGGCCACGGGAGCCGCTCCGCTGTTCGAGCGCAGCGGGCTCCTGGAGGCCATCCTGGAGGAGCTGGTCCACGCCCGACGCGACGTCGTCCCTGCACTGGTCCGGGCCCTGACGGCCGGCGAGGACCCGTTGCCGGCCGCGGAGGACCTCCGGGAGGCCCTGGACGCGGTCTTGGCGGCGCTGGTCGAATGGGAGGACTTCGAGAGCGCTCTGAACCTCCTGCGCGACCTGATCCAGCGACAGCGAGAAATCTACTTGCGTACCCAGGAGTCGGCCGAAAGATAGGGTAGGAGACGCGTTCCCCTTGCCTGCCTGCCTCCTCCTCCTCGTGCTCGCCTGTGCCGCCTCGACGGCCCCGGCCCAGGCCCAGGAACCATCTCGGAAGGAGTTGGAGCGACTCGCGGCCGAAGAGCGTCAGGTGGCCGACCAGTTGCGCCGGCTCGAGGACCTGCTGCGGACCCTGCGCGAGCGGGCGGCGGCGGAGGGCGACGAGGTCCAGGCCGGGCTGCTGGACGACGCCGTCGCCCGGTTGGAGGCGGCGCGGACCGAGACCGGGCAGGACGTCGCCTCGCTGCTCGAGGCCATCGCCTCGGACCTCGCCGGGATGCGGACCGGTTCGGCGCTCGAAGCGCAGGCCCGGGCCCTCGCGTTGCTCGAAGCGCTGCTCGAGTCGTTGTCGCGCTCGCGGGTGCGTGCCGAGGAACAGCACTGGCAGACGCAGTTGGAGCGGCGGGCCGAGGCGTTGCGCGACCTCCGGCGGCGCCAGGGCGAGTTGCGCGCTGAGACCGAAGCCCTACGCCGCGCCCTGGAGGAGTTGCTCGCCGAGGGGGCGGCCGCGGACGACCCGCGGGTCCGTGACCTGCTCGAGCGGCTGCAGGATCTGCGTCGCCGGCAGGCCGAACTCGCCGAGGAGATCGCCGCCCGCGGCGGGGATTCGCCTGCGGAGCGACGGGCCGCCGAACACGCCCGTCGCGCCGCCGAGGCGTTGGAGGAGTCGGCGGAACGGGCCCGAGCCGGGGGCGAGGCCGAATCCGGAGCCGGGAGCGAAGCCGAGAGCGGCGAATCGCGGAGCGAAGCCGACGGCGAACGCGGCGAGACCGAGGAGACGGCAACGGGGGCCGACGCGCGTCGGGGCGAGACCGGAGAAGAGCCCCGAGGCGAAGGCGCGGAACCGCGCAGCGAGACCGGGGAGCGCCAGGCCGCACCGCCACCGCCCGGAGGCGAAGCCGGGGAGGCGCAAGCGGAGGCCGGGGAGGCGCCGGGTGGCGCCGCAGAGGATCGGGACCGGCTCGAGGAGCCTCGGGCCGAGCCTCCGCCACTGCGGAGCGAAGCCGGAGAGCCGGGAGGCGAGACCGGCGCCGCCGAGGCGGCTCCTCCCCCGCCGTCCTCGCCTTCGCCGCGCTCCGGCTCGTCCGCCGGCCGCCCGCGCCCCGGCTCGCCCGGGGAGGCGATGGAGGAGGCTCGGCGCCAGCAGCGCGAGGCCGAGGAGGCCCTGGACGACGCGCTCCAGGAGGCGGAACGACAGCAGCAGGAGTTGGAGGACCGTCGCCAGAAGCAGGAGCTGGAGGACGTGCGCGAGCTGGCCGAGGGCATCCTCGAACGGCATCGCGCCCAGGAGGAAGCGCTGCGGGGGCTCCACGAGGAAGCCGGGAGCGGCCGCCTCGGGCGCAGTCAGCGGGCGCGCCTACGGGCCGTCGCGCGGGCGGAGGACGAACTCGCCGAGTCCACCCACGCCCTGCTGTTGCGCATCGAGGAGCTCGGCGCCAGCACCTTCCCCTTCTACATGAAGTCGCTGGAGGAGGACCACGTCCGCCTGGCCCACGAGATCGGACCGCCGCGCTTCCGGCTCGGCGAACACACCCTGCTCCTGGCCTCCGAGCTGACCCGCGGCTGGGAGGACCTGGTGGATGCGATCCGCACCGAGGAGGAACGGTTGCGCCGTCGCATGGAGGAGCAGGGCGGGCAACAGGGGCAGGAGCAGGAGGAGGAGGAGCGCCAGCAACCACTGGTGGACTTCGCCATGGAACTGCAACTGTTGAAGCGGATGCAGGAGGGCCTCGCCCGCGAGCTGGCCTGGTTCCGTGAGCGCGCAGAGGCCTACGCTGCGGCCGGCCTGGAGCCGGACCCCGAGGATGCGACCACGCTGCGACAGCTGTCGGAGCGTCAGCTCGAACTCCGCGCCCAGTTCGAGGACATGCTGCAGCGTCTCCAGGGCGCCAGTGACGAGGACCTGACCGGGGAGGACGCGTGATGAGCGTGCTGGTCCTCTCCTTCCTCGTGGCCGCGGCCGGGAGCCCGTTGGGGCCGATGGCGCAGGAACCGGCTCCGGAGCAGCGCGCGGAAGCGGCGCCCGTCCGGGAGCCGGAGCGGGAACCCGCCCAGGAACCCTCGGTGCGGCCCGTCCAGGAACCCGACGGAGAGGTGGCCCCCGAGGCCGAGTCGGACGGGGACGGCCCCGTCTCGATGGAACAGGTGCTGGCGGCCATCGAGCGGGTGCGCGAACGCTACGACGAGGCGGACGCCGACCTGGAGACGGCGGCGGAAACCTTCCCGGAGCGCCCGGCCGCCGAAGCCGCGCCCCTGCTGGAGGAAGCCGAGGCCGCGCTCGACGCCTTGGTCGCCGAGATGGAAGACCTGCTCGAGCTCCTGCCGGCGCCGCCGCAGAGTTCGTCGTCGTCGTCGGGGTCGTCGTCGAGCTCCCAGTCCCGCCCCCAGGACCAGGGGGGCCGACGGCGGCCCGAGGACGGTGGGCAACGCCCCGACCGGCAGCCGCAGGGCGCGGAGGAACGGCCGAGCCCTCCCCAGCAGCGGCCGAGCGAGGCTGCACCGCCGCAGGCGCCGCCCCTGACCCAGCCGCCGGACCTGCGCTTCGGCCAATGGGGGCTCCTGCCGCCCCGACTGCAGCAGGCGCTGCAGAATGCGATGGGCCAGGACCTGCCGCTGCGCTACCGGCGTTGGCTCGAGCGCTACCACCGCCGCAGCGGCGGGGCCGCGACCGAACCCGAGCGATAGCGGCCGAGTTCGAGGTCGAGGAAACCGGCGGTGCGGGCGGCGGCGCGGAGAGCGTCCTCGTGGCGGTGGGCGGCGGCCCAGTCGCCCGCGCCCACTTCGAGCCGTGCCCGAGGGCCGGGCAGGTGGCGGGCTCGGACGACGACGAGGCCCAGGGCGCGGGCGGCGACCTCCAGCCGCTCGACGCGCTCGAGCGCGTCGAGCTCGACCGGCTGCCCGACTGGGATCCGCGACGCGAGGCACGGCATCGCCGGCTTGTCGGCCACCGGCAGGCCGAGGGCGCGGGCATGGGCGCGGACGAGGTCCTTGCCCCACCCCGCCTCGCGGAGCGGCGCGACGACGCCGTGCCGTACGGCGGCGCGGGCCCCGGGACGGTCGTCGGGGAGGTCGTCGGCGTTCTCGCCGTAGGCGAGTGCGAAGCCGCGGGCGTCGGCCAACGGGGCGGCGGCGCGGAACAGAGCGTCCTTGCACCAGTAGCAGCGGTCGCCGGCGTTGGCGCGGTAGCGCGGGTCGTCGAACTCGGCGGTGGCGAGTTCGTGGTGCTCGACTCCGACCTGCGCGGCGAGCCTGCGGGCCGCGTCGCGCTCGGCGGCGGCGAGCGAGGGGGACACCGCGGTGACGGCGACGACGCGATCCCGCCCGAGCTCGGCGGCCGCGGCGGCGAGGAGGACGGTGGAATCGACGCCGCCGGAGAGGGC
>JALUVI010000040.1 GCA_027020785.1 Planctomycetota bacterium
GTCCTCGAGCTGGTGCCGGACACCGAGATCCAAACCATCGAGCGCTGCTCGGGCCACGACGGTACCTACGCCGTCAAGCGCGAGTACCACGAGATCTCGATGAAGATCTGCCGTCCCGTGGCACGCAGGGTGAAGGAGATGCAGCCCGACCATTACGCGAGCGACTGTCCCATGGCGGGCCACCAGATCGAGAACGCCCTCGGCCGCGAGCGCCCGCCGGAGCACCCGCTGCGCCTCCTGCGCCGGGCCTACGGGATCTGACGGAGCGGCGGGCCGGTCGCCCGCCCGGGAGACGGAACGTGCAAGCCATGCGGAAGCTCAAGCGCGAAGACCTCTGGAGCCTCGAGGAGTACCACCGCCAGCGGCCGGAGTTCCGCCGCAAGGTGATGGCGCACAAGCGCGACCGCATCGTGCCGCTGGGGCCCAACGCCACCATCCACTTCGAGGACCGGCTCACCATGCACTACCAGGTGCAGGAGATGCTGCGCGCCGAGCGCATCTTCGAGCCGGAGGGCATCCAGGCCGAGCTCGACGCCTACAACCCCCTCATCCCGGACGGGAGCAACTGGAAGGCGACCTTCATGGTCGAGTACGACGACCCCGAGGTGCGCCGCGAGATGCTGAGCAGGCTGGTCGGGATCGAGGACAAGGTGTGGGTGCGGGTCGGCGGGCACGACAAGGTCTACCCGATCGCCGACGAGGACCTCGAGCGCGACCAGCCGGACAAGACCTCCTCGGTGCACTTCCTGCGCTTCGAGCTGACGCCCGAGATGGTCACGGCGGCCAAGGCCGGCGCGCCGATCTCGGTCGGCGTCGAGCACCCGCTCTACACGCACTCCGTGGAGCCCGTGCCCGAGAACGTGCGTGCCTCGCTGGTGCGCGACCTCGACTGAGGGGGCGGGCGCCGGCCGGGGCCGGCCGCCTTACCCCGGCCGCGGGCCGGTGTACACTATCGCGCCGCGACAGGGCCAGCTCCGAGCGTCGGACGGACGATGGCAGGTCACAGCAAGTGGGCGAACATCCAGCACCGCAAGAGCGCGCAGGACGCCAAGCGCGGCAAGCTCTTCACCAAGCTCATCCGTGAGATCACGGTGGCGGCCCGCCTCGGCGGTCCCGACCCGGAGGCCAACCCGCGCCTGCGGCTCGCGATCGACCGCGCGCAGGACGCCAACATGCCCAAGGAGAACATCGAGCGCGCCATCCGGCGCGGCAGCGGCGCACAGGAGGGCGCTGCCCTCGAGGAGGTGCGCTACGAGGGCTACGGCCCCGGTGGGGTGGCGGTGATGGTCGACTGCCTCACGGACAACCGCAAGCGCACGGTCGCGGAGGTGCGCCACGTCTTCAGCAAGTGCGGGGGGAACCTCGGCACCGACGGCTCCGTGGCCTATCTCTTCCGCAAGCAGGGCGTGATCGGCTTCCCGGCCGGCAGCGACGAGGACCGCATCCTGTCGGTGGCGCTGGAGGCCGGCGCCGAGGACGTCGTCACCGACGAGGAGGGCGCGATCGAGGTCCTGACCGCGCCCGAGGACTTCGTGCGCGTGCGCGAGGCCATGCGGGCCGCCGGGCTCGAGCCCGAGCACGCCGAGGTCACCATGCGCGCGAGCACCAGCACGCGCCTCGGCGAGGAGGACGCCCGCCGCATGATCAGGCTCCTCGAGATGCTCGAGGACCTCGACGACGTCCAGCGCGTGTACTCCAACGCCGACATCTCCGAGGAGATCCTCGAGCGGCTCTGAGGCACGGCGGAGAGAGGGGCGGGCGGCAGCGGTCGCACGGGACGCCCGCCCCGGTTCCCGGCACCCGCGCCTATCCCCTCGGCGGCCGGGTCCCGCCCGGGGGGGCGGTGTCGCGCTCGAGCGCGGAGAGGGCGGCGAGCACCGCCTCGCGGTTGCGCGTGAGCGCCTCGCCGCCGAGGCGCGCGAGCGCCTCCTCCTCGTAGCGGGCGTGCTCGTGGAGCGCGCGGCGCAGCGGCACGAGGGATTCGAGCAGGTGGTCGATGTCGCGCTCGCGCGCCACCGCGCGCGCGCCCTCCATCAGGCTCTCCAGCTGGCGGTGCTCGTCGCGCAGCCCGGCGAGCTCGCCCGCGGGGTCGCCCGTCTCGCGCTCGAGGGCGGGGTAGACCACCTCGTCCTCGAGGCGCATGTGCAGCGCCAGCGCCTCGAGCAGCTCGGTGAACAGCCGCAGGGCCTCGTCCCAGGCGCCGTACTCGGCGGCCTCCTGGGCGCGGGCGAGCGCCTCGTCGAATCGGCGGTGGTCGTGGACGAGCCAGTCCTCGTCGCCGGACACGGTCGGGACCTCCCGGTGATCCCCCGGGCCCATTATGGCAGGCGCCGCCCGGCCGGGCGAGCGGCGCCGGCAGGCGGAAACGGACATGGTCGGGGTGGCGGGATTTGAACCCACGGCCCCTGCCTCCCGAAAGCAGTGCTCTACCAGGCTGAGCTACACCCCGAAGGAGCCGACGCGGCCGCGTCAGTAGGTGCGGTCGACGGCGAACCGGGCCAGCGCCGCGAGGGCCTCGCGGGCGGGCGATCCCGGGAGGGCCTCGAGGGCCGCGATCGCCCGCTCGGCCTCGGTCCGCGCGCGCGCCTCAGTGTACGCAATGGCCCCGGTGGCTTCAATGGCGTCCAGCACCGTGCCGATGTGCTCGCGCCCGCCCTCCTCGAGGGCGCGGCGCAGCGCCCCGGCCCGCTCCGGCGGCGACTCGCGCAGGGCGTGGATGAAGGGCAGCGTGGGCTTGCCCTCGGCGAGGTCGTCGCCGAGGTTCTTGCCCGTCTCCTCGGGGCGGGCGCGGTAGTCGAGGACGTCGTCGATGAGCTGGAAGGCGATGCCGAGGCGCAGGCCGTACTCGGCGAGCGCGGTCTCCTCGGCATCGGGACGTGCGGCGAGCACCGCCCCGAGGCGGGCGGCGGCCTCGAAGAGCTTGGCGGTCTTGCCGCGGATGACCTCCAGATAGCGCTCCTCGGTGGTGTCGGGGTCGTGGCAGTTGAGGAGCTGGCGCACCTCGCCCTCGGCGATCGTGTTGGTGGTCTCGGCCAGGATCTCCATCACGCGCATGCTGCCGGCCTCGACCATCATCTGGAAGGCGCGCGAGTAGAGGAAGTCGCCCACCAGGACGCTCGCCTCGTTGCCCCAGATGCTGTTGGCCGTCTCCTGCCCGCGGCGCAGCTCGGAGGCATCCACGACGTCGTCGTGGAGCAGGGTGGCGGTGTGGATGAACTCGACCACCGCGGCGAGGCCGATGTGATGCGGGCCGCCGTAGCCGCACGCGCGCGCGGCGAGCAGCAGCACCATGGGGCGCAGGCGCTTGCCGCCGCCGGTGACGATGTGGCGGCCGAGCTCGTTGATGAGGACCACGTCGGAGGCGAGGCGCCGGCGGATGAGCTCGTCCACCGCGGCCAGGTCGTCGGCGACGTGGGCGCGTATGCTCTCGAGGTCCATGGGGGCGCGGGCGGGCGACCGGATGGAGCATGTTCGGCGCCGGCCCCGGCGCTGTCAAGGAAGCGCAGCGCCGGGGAAGGCGTTTGACGGCGCGCGGCGGCCCCCCGTAAAATTCCGCTTCTTCCGGAGCAGGGTCCCGACTGGAGAAGGTTCCCGATGTACGCGGTGATCGAGACCGGCGGCAAGCAGTACCGGGTGGCGCCGGGCCAGACCGTGCGGGTGGAGAAGCTGCCCGTAGAGGCGGGCAGCGAGGTCACCTTCGACCGCGTGCTGCTCGTCGCCGACGGCGAGGCGGTCAAGGTGGGTACGCCCTACCTGGAGGGCGGCC
>JALUVI010000041.1 GCA_027020785.1 Planctomycetota bacterium
CTGCCACTCCGGCGCGAGGTCCAGGCCCAAGACCTCGGCGGCGCGACGCGGCCGGAAGGCGATGACGCGCTCGGGCGGGTTCGGGCGACCGCTCTGCAGGGCGGGAGCCAGGATCCGCACGTCGTCGCCGCGGGCGGCGAGCAGCAGGTGGAGGAAGCGCTCGGCCGCCGGCGCCACGCCGCAGGGATCGAGCGACTTCTCGAACCGCGACGAGGCCTCGGTCCGCATGGCGTGGCGCTGCGCGGTGCGTCGCACCCGGACCGGGTCGAAGGCGGCGGCCTCGAGGAACAGGCGCGTGGTCCCCTCGCCGACCGCGGACTCGGCGCCGCCGATGACCCCGGCGAGGGCCACCGGGCCCTCGGCGTCGGCGATGACCAGGTCCTCCTCGACCAGCTCGAGGGCGGCCCCGTCGAGCGCGACGAAACGCTCGCCGCGACGCGCGGCACGCACCACGATACGGCCGCCGGCGAGGCGGTCGCGGTCGAAGGCGTGGAGCGGCTGCCCGGTCTCGAGGAGGACGTAGTTGGTGAGGTCCACCAGGTCGTCCTTGGGCTGCTGGCCGACGGCGAGCAGGCGGCGGCGCACGAAGTCCGGGCTCGGACGCGGCCCGCCGGCGACGTCGAGCAGGGTGCCGTGGTAGTAGGGGCAGGCTTCCGGGGCCTCGACCTCCAGCGCGAAGGCGGCCTCGCCGGAGGGCCAGTCGAGGCGGTGGTCCAGAGCCGCCAGGGGTCGGTCCAGGATGGCGGCGAGCTCGCGCGCGAAGCCATGGTGGCCCCAGAG
Organism: Planctomycetota bacterium; assembly: GCA_027020785.1. Lineage (GTDB taxonomy): Bacteria > Planctomycetota > UBA1135 > UBA1135 > UBA1135 > JALUVI01. Next base: position 781 of record JALUVI010000041.1, read on the forward strand.
GTCGGGGCGATGGGTCAGCGACTTGTTGTCGATCTCGAGGACCTCGTCGCGCAGCCCGAGGTGCTCCCGCAGCGGGGTCCCGACCGGAGCATCCGCCGCGAGCTCGAGGATGCCGGAATGGTCGCCGCCCAGGCCGAGCTCGCTGGCCGAGCAGATCATGCCGTGCGAGGCCTGCCCACGCAGTTTCGCCTTCTTGATCTTGAGCCCGCCGGGGAGGCGCGAGCCCACCGGGGCGAAGGCGACCTTGAGCCCGCTCCGCACGTTCGGCGCGCCGCACACCACCGGCACCGGCTCCTCGCCTTCGGCGAAGCGGACCCGCGTCACCGACAGGCGCTCCGCATCGGGGTGGCGCTCGCAGGCCACGACCTCGCCGACACGGACGTCGGCCAGCTCGGCCGCGGTCTCCTCGACCCCCTCGACCTCGGCGGTGTGGAGCGACAGGAGCTCGGCCACCTCCGCCCCCGAGAGGTCGGAGAGGTCCACGAAGTCGCGCAGCCAGTCGAGGGAGAGCTTCATCGGCCGGCCTGGGCCGGGAACTGGCCCAGGAAACGGAGGTCGCCGGACATCATCCAGCGGATGTCGTCGATGCCCCACTTGAGCATCGCGATGCGGGATAGGCCGAGGCCGAAGGCGAATCCGGAGTATTCCTCGGAGTCCACCCCGGCGGCTTCGAGGACGTGCGGATGGACCAGTCCGCCGGGCATCAACTCGACCCAGCACGACCCCTTGCAAACGCGGCAGCCTGCGCGGCAGAAGGGACAACGCGCGTCCAGTTCGAAACCGGGCTCGACGAAGGGGAAGAAGCCCGGGCGCAGCCGGGTCTCGATGCGACGTCCGAAGACGTGCTCGAGGAGCACCGACATGGCGTGCAGCATGTGGGGCACGCCGATGCCTCGGTCCACCACCAACCCCTCCATCTGATGGAAGGAGTGTTCGTGGGTGGCGTCCTGGGCCTCCTGGCGGAAGACCCGCCCCGGCGCCACCACCTGGAGCGGAGCGCCCAGCTCACGCAGCGCGCGCACCTGGACCGGACTGGTATGGGTGCGCAGGCACAGCCGCGGCCGTCCCGGCTCGTCCACCAGCCAGATGGTGTCCTGGACGTCGCGGGCGGGGTGGTCGGGCGGGATGTTCAGCGCGTCGAAGTTGTGCTCCTCGGTCTCCACCTCGGGGCCCTCCCAGACCACGAACCCCAGGCTGCGGAACAGGTCCTGCAGCTCGCGAGCGACGGCGAGCACCGGGTGGGCGGCCCCGGGCGGGCGGCCGGCGCCGGGGAGGGTCGGGTCCAGCCCTGCGCCGGCGAGGTCGGCCTCGAGGGCGGCCCGACGGAGCTCGTCCCGCCGCGCTTCGAGGGCTTCCTGGATCGCCGACTTGACCTCGTTGGCCAACCTGCCGACCAGCGGACGCTCTTCGGCGGGCAGGCCGCCGAGCCCGCGCAGCAGGGCGGTCAGCTCCCCGGAACGCCCGAGCAGGGCGCCGTGCAGCTCGTCCAGCGCGCCGGCATCGGCGTCGGCGATGCGCTCGAGCGCCCGCCTGCGCAGCTCTTCGAGGCGGTCGCGCACCTCCGCCGGCTCCGGGTCAGGACTCGAGCGCCTTCTTGGCTTCCTGGACCACCGCGCCGAAGGCATCGGGGTCGTGGAAGGCGAGCTCGGAGAGCGCCTTGCGGTCCATCCGCACGTCCGCCTTCTTGAGGCCATGCATGAACCGGCTGTAGCTCAAGCCGTGCATGCGGGCCGCCGCGTTGATGCGCTGGATCCACAGGTTGCGGAACACGCGCTTGCGGACACGGCGGTCGCGATAGGCGAAGTTGCCGGCGCGGAGGAGGGTCTCCTTGACGGTCCGGATGAGGCGGTGGCGGGCACCCCAGTAGCCGCGGGCGCGGCGCATGAGGCGCTTGCGACGGCGCAGACGGGGGACGACGTTGCGGGCGCGGGTCATGGCTCGAGTCTGGCCCCTAGCTACCCATCAGCCGCCGCATGTTGTCGGCGAACTTGCCCGGAACGAGGGCCTTGCGGCGCAGGTTGCGCCGGCGCTTGGCGGAACGCGCCGACATCATGTGACGGGTCATCATGTGACCACGCATCACCTTGCCGGACTTGGTGGTCCGCATCCTCTTCGAGACGGCTTTCTTGGTCTTCTGCTTGGGCACAGTGCTCTCCTGTGTCTTGGGGCCAAGTCAGGAACGCGGAAGTGTACGGTCCCCCGGGGGCCCGGTCAAGCGTCCGCGGGGGGCTCCGGAGACCGAGCAGACGTCCGCTCGCCTCCTCCGGACGGGGACGGCGACGAGGGAGCCGCCGGCTCCCCGCCCGCGCCCGGAGCCGGGTCGGTCGCGGCCTCGGCTGCCGGCGCCGCCCCCGCTGCGGGGGCCGGCTCCGGGGTCGCTCCGCCCTCGGCGGGGGCGGGCGCCTGCTCCTTGGCCGCCTTCTTCGGCGCCCCCGGCTTGCGGCTCAACATGAGGTTCATCCGCCGCCCCTCCAGCCGGGGCTGGCGCTCCACCTTCGCCAGGTCCTCGACGGCCTCGGCGACCTTCATCAGGACCTGACGGCCCAGGTCCTGATAGGCCATCTCACGGCCGCGGAACAGGCAGGTGACCTGGACCTTGTAGCCCTCCTCGAGGAACTCGCGCGCCTTGCGGATCTTGATGTCCAGGTCGTGGACGTCGATCTTCGGCCGCACCCGCACCTCCTTGACCACGGAGGAGACGTTCTTCGCGCGATGCTTCAGCTTCTTCTTCTGTTCGTACTTGAAGCGTCCGTAGTCGAGGATCTTGCACACCGGCGGACGCGCGTTGGGGGCGACTTCGACCAGGTCGAGGCCGGCGGCCTCGGCACGGCGCAGGGCCTCCGCGGTCGGCGTCGGCCCGATCTGTTCCCCTTCGGGACCGATCAGGAAGACCTCCTTGACGCGGATGCGTCGGTTGACGCGGAAC
>JALUVI010000042.1 GCA_027020785.1 Planctomycetota bacterium
CGGGGCCCCGGCGACCGAGCCGACGCCGCCTCCGCAGCGCATCCCTCCGGCGACCACTTCGAGGTCTGACTGCACCGCCCGACGGCCCGACGCCCGTTCGGGGGGACCGGGGTCAGCGCTCCAGCGGTTCGGGGAATCCCGGGCTCCGCTCCACCACGAAACCCTCCTCGGTGCGACGCACGAGCAGCGCCTCCACGTCGTCCCAGTCCAAGACCAGGGCCATCCCCTCCTCCGGGCCGAGGACGAAGCAGGCCGTGGCCAGCGCGTCGGCCAGCGCGCAGGAAGGCGCGACGACCGAGACCGACGCCAGGTCGTGGCCGACGGGAAGCCCGCTCCGAGGATCGATCTCATGGCCCACCCGGCGGCCCTCCACGATGCGGAAGTTGCGGTAGTCGCCGCTGGTCGCGAGCGCCCGGTCGGACAGCGGAACCACGAGCTGCAGTGCCTGGCCGGGCAGGCTCCCCTCCCGCGGCAGGTCGATGCCGACCCGCCACGGCACGCCCCCGGGACGCAGCCCGCGGGCGCCGACCTCGCCGCCGACCTCCACCAGGGCATCGGACACCCCAAGCTCGGCCATCCGGTCGAGCGCCGCGTCCACGGCGTGCCCCTTGGCGACCGCCGAGAGGTCGAGCTCCAGGCCCTCACGGGTCTTCACCAGTCGGTTGCCCTCGACCCGCAGGGCCCGCCAGCCGACTCGGTCGCGTGCCGCGGCCAGCTCCTGCGGCGGCGGCGCGCCGTCGGGTGCCGGGTCCGGGCCGAAGCCCCAGAGTCGGACGAGGGGGCCCACCGTGGGGTCGAAGGCGCCGCCGCTGCGCTCCGCGACCTCGAGCGCGAGGCGCACCACGGCTGCGGTTTCGTCCGAGACCTCCAGCGAAGCCGTGCCGTCCGGACCGAGGGGCAGTGCCGAGAACCGCGAGACCTCCGAATCGGGCCGATAGGTGGACATGCGCGCATCCACCCGGTCCAGGACCTCCTGAAGCTCACGCGCCAGTTCCGGCTCCCGCGTCCGATCGGCGACCAGTGCCGCGCTCCAGGTCGTGCCCATCGTCGCCCCGGAGAGGCGGACGAGCTCCGCCCCGGTGGGGGCGGAGCTCGTCTCGGGGCGGGCGCAGGCCGTTGCCGATGCGACCAGGACCAGGGCCAGGCCCGCGCGCCGCATCATCCGCCGAAGTCGTCGAGACGGATCATCTCGGGCTCCACGCCGAGGTCGTCGAGCATCTTCAGCACCGCCTTGTTCATCATCGGCGGGCCGCACAGGTAGTACTCGATGTCCTCCGGCGAAGGGTGCTTCGACAGGTAGTGGTCCAACACCACCTGGTGGATGAAGCCGGTGTACCCCTTCCAGTGGTCCTCCGGCTTCGGCTCCGACAGGGCGATGTGCCAGTCGAAGTTGTCGTGCTCGGCGGCGAGCTTGTCGAAGTCCTCCTGGTAGAAGATCTCACGCTTGGACCGCGCTCCGTACCAGAACGTGACCTTGCGGTCGGTGTGGTCCATGTAGAACATCCGCATGATGTGCGAGCGCAGCGGCGCCATGCCCGCACCACCACCGATGAAGCAGCACTCACGGTCGGTCTGCTGGAGGTGGAACTCACCGAACGGACCCGAGATCTTGACCTTGTCGCCGGGCTTGCGGCTGAAGATGAAGCTCGACCCCTTCCCCGGAGGGATACCCTCCGTGCCAGGCGGTGGAGTCGCGATCCGCACGTTCAGCATCACCATGTCGTGACCCTCGGCCGGATAGTTGGCCATGGAGTAGGCCCGAACCACGGTCTCGTTCGTCACCGAGCGGTAGCGCCACAGGTCGTACTTGTCCCACTCGTCGCGGTACTCCTCCTCGACGTCGAAGTCACGGAACGAGACGTCGTGCGGCGGGATCTCGATCTGGATGTAGTCGCCGCTCTGGAACACGATCTTCTCGCCCTCCGGCAGCCGGACCTTGAATTCCTTGATGAAGGTGGCCACGTTGTGGTTCGAGATGACCTCGCACTCCCACTGCTTGGCGCCGAACACGCTCTCCGGCACCTGGATGCGCATGTCGGACTTGACCTTCACCTGGCAGGCCAGGTGGTAGTGCTCCTTGGCCATGGCGCGGGTGATGAACGTCTCTTCCGTCGGCAGCAGGTCGCCTGCCCCTTCCATGACCTGGACCTTGCACTCGCCGCAAGTTCCCTGGCCGCCGCATGCCGAGGGGACGAAGATCTTGGCGTTGGCCAGGGTCGCCAGCAACGTGCTGCCCGGACGCGTCTCGATGGGCTCATCGTCGAGGTCGTTGACCACGATCTTCACGGTTCCGGCCGGCGACAGCTTGGCCTTGGCGGCGAGCAGCACGAAGACCATGAGCAGGACGACGCCGGTGAAGGCGGCGACGCCGAGAGCGATGGTGAGCAGTTGGGGGTCGGGCATGGCCTAGAGACGGATGCCGGCGAAGATCATGAAGCCCATCGCCATCAGTCCGGTGGTCAGGAAGGTGATGCCCAGGCCGCGTAGGCCCGGTGGGACGTTCGAGTACTTGAGCCGCTCGCGGATGCTGGCCAGGGCGACGATGGCCAGGAAGAAACCGAAGCCGGCTCCGAAGCCGTAGACCAGGCTCTGGGGCAGGTCGTACTCGCGCTGCTCCATGAACAGCGAACCGCCGAGGATGGCGCAGTTGACCGCGATCAGGGGCAGGAACACGCCCAGCGCCGCGTAGAGCTTGGGCGAGAAGCGGTCGATGGTCATCTCGACGATCTGGACCACGGCCGCGATGGTTGCGATGTAGGCGATGAACGACAGGAACGACAGGTCCACCGTGGCCAGCGAAGGCGAAACCCAGGTGAGCGCGCCCGGCGCGAGGAGCAGCTGGTGGATGAGGTGGTTCAAGGGCGTGGTCACGGTGAGCACGAACACCACCGCGGCGCCGAGTCCGATCGCGGTTTCGACCTTCTTGGATACGGCCAGGAACGAGCACATGCCGAGGAAGAAGGCCAGGGCCATGTTCTCGATGAACGTGGCCTTCAGGAACAGGTTGAAGAGCTCCATCGCTGCGCTCCTAGTTGGCATCCTCTTGGAGTTCCGGTTTGAGGGTGCGTTGGATCCAGATCAGGATTCCGATCAGGAAGAACGCCCCCGGCGACAGGATCATCAGGCCGTTCGGAACGTACCAGCCGCCGTCGTGGACCGTGGCCATGACCTCGTGACCGAACACGGTGCCGGAGCCGAGGAACTCCCGGAAGAAGGAGACGGTCATCAGGATCAAGCTGTAGCCGAGCGCATTGCCGATGCCGTCGAGCAGGCTGAGGAACGGCGGTTTGGCCATGGCGAAGGCCTCGGCGCGGCCCATCACGATGCAGTTGGTGATGATCAGGCCGACGAAGACCGACAATTGTTTCGAGATGTCGTAGAGGAACGCCTTCAGGATCTGGTCGGCGATGATCACCAGCGAGGCGATGACCGCCAGCTGGGTGATGACGCGGACGCTGCCGGGGATGCGGTTCCGCAGCGTCGAGATGATGAAGTTCGAGCTGCCGAGCACCCCGATGACCGCAGCGCTCATCACCAGCGCCGTCTTCATCTGCGTGGTCACCGCCAGCGCCGAGCAGATGCCCAGCACTTGGATGGTGATGGGGTTCTTGATGGACAGCGGTCCGAGCAGGACCTCCTTGTAGTCAGCGCTCATCGCGAGGCCTCCTGGTAGTGTCGTTTCAGGAAGGGACCGTAGCCCTCGGGACCGAGCCAGAACCGCACCGTGGCGTCCACGCCGCGGCTGGTCAGGGTGGCTCCGGAGATGCCGTCGACCTGATGCTTGGGGTCGCGTACGTGGCCGCTCTTGACGACTTCGACGACGACGTTGCCCTCGGAGTCCCAGAACTCCTTGCCGGGCCACTGTGCGCGCCAGCCGGGGTTGTCGATTTCGCCGCCGAGTCCAGGGGTCTCGCCATGCTGGTAGAAGACGATGCCGTCCACCACCGGGCGCCGGCCGTCCAGGGCCAGGTAGCCGTACATCGTGCTCCACAGGCCATTGCCCCAGATGGGGAGGACCAGGACCTCACCCTCCTCGGTCGAGGCGACGAACACGAGGAGTCGGTTCGGGACCCGCCGGATCTGGGCTTCCCGGGCTGCCGGGTCGGAGGGGCTGGCGCTGGTCGCCGGGTCCTTCGCTTCGGCGACGGGGTCGACCTCGCCGAAGGCGACTTCGCCGAGGTGCTCACCGGTGGTCCGGTCCACGAGGAGGAGCTTCACCTTCTCCTCGAACAGGCGGACCGCCTCCTCCGGCGAGGGCTTGCCCTCCTCCGGAAGCAGCCCGGCCAGCGCCAGCACCTTGACCTGCTGGTCGAGCCGCTTGTTGAGTTCCTGCCGGTCCTTGAGGGCGACGGCGACGGAGCTCACCGCCAGCGAGCACACCAGGCACAGCGCCAGCGAGAAGCCGATGATGTAGCGGTTACTGAAGTCCAAGGCGCCGCTGCCTCCTGCGGACGTTGGCCCGCGTCACGAAGTGGTCGATGGTGGGGGCGAAGACGTTCATGAAGAGGATGGCGAGCATCATCCCCTCGGGGTAGGCCGGGTTCAGCACGCGGACCAACAGCACCAGCGCGCCGATGAGGAAGCCGTAGATCCAGCGACCGAGGTCGGTCTGCGCAGCCGACACCGGGTCGGTGGCCATGAACACGGCGCCGAAGGCGAAGCCGCCGACCACGAGGTGCCAGTACCACGGCACCGCCATGTAGGAGTTGACGGCGAACAGGTTCAGCAGCGAACCCACCGTGACCAGGCCGAGCAGACAGCCGAGCATGATGCGCCACGATCCGACCTTGGACAGGATCAGGATCAGGGCGCCCACCAGGCAGAGCAGGGTCGAGGTCTCGCCCATCGAGCCCGGCGTCAGGCCGACGAAGGCCTCCCACCAGGAGTGGTCCGAACCGGGGACGGCGCCCTCGTACCAGCGGGCCAGGGTGGTGGCGCCGCTGACCCCGTCCACCAGCCGGCCGGGGTCGCCGGGCATCAGCCGCCAGACCTCGCCCGAGATCTCGCCGGGGTAGGCGAAGAACAGGAAGGCGCGCCCGGTCAGCGCCGGGTTCAGCACGTTCATCCCGGTGCCGCCGAAGATCTCCTTGCCGATGAGGACGCCGAAGGTGATGCCGAGGGCGGCCTGCCACAGCGGCAGCGTCGGTGGGAGGATGAGTGGGAACAGCAGCGAGGTGACCAGGAAGCCCTCGTTGATGTCGTGCTTGCGGACCACCGCGAACACCGTCTCGATGGCGCCGCCGACGGCGATGGTCACCAGGTAGAGCGGCAGGAACGCCTTCAGGCCGATGAGCGTGGCGGTGAGGACGTTGCCCGTGGTGAAGCCGGCAGCGACGGCGTCGGCGTAGGCTCGGTCGGCCAGCATCGCCTGCCAGCCGGTGTTGAACAGGGTCCAGAGCGTGACCGGCGTCAGCGCGATCACCACCGTGATCATGGTGCGCTTGAGGTCGTTCGCATCGCGGACATGGGGGGCGGTGGCGGTCCGGGTCCCCGGCGAGTAGAGGAACGAGTCGAGCGCCTCGTAGAGGGGATAGAGCTTCTGGAGGCGCCCGCCCTCCTCGAAGAGCGGGGCGATCCGGTCGAGCTGGCGGCGGAGGAACTTCACCCGTGGTACTCCTTGGCGAGCCGGTCGAGGGTGCGGCGCAGCAGCGCGCCGATGGGGGTCTTGGACTGGTCCACGAACTCGCACAGCGCGAGGTCCTCCTCACACAGTTCGAGCGCGCCGAGCTCCTCGGCGCCGAAGGCGTCGCCGCTGGCGAGCGCCTTGATCAGCTGCGTGGGCAGGACGTCGAGCGGCATCAACTCTTCCCAGAACCCGATCGGCACGATGGCGCGTGGGCTGCCGTTCAGGTCCGTGTCCCAGCGCAGCCGCGCGCCGGGTAGGAACTTGGCGGGATAGACGTTGGCGTACGACCAGCGCCGGCCGAGCGGGCGCATCCAGCCGAGGAACTCGCGCTCGGTGTGGTCGGAGACCAGCGACAGCTGACGCGCGTAGCGACCGAGGTAGCCCTCGACGTCGCCGGGGTTCGCGGTGCGCCCGGCCAGCAGCGAACCCGACACGTAGCGCACGTCTTCCATGCCCGGGTCCACGAAGCCGGCGAAGACGCCGGTCTCGGAGCCGGGGCGCACCGTCAGCAGGCTCGGCGGCTGCGCGGCGGGGCCGGTCACCGGCAGCTTTCGCCGCGTGGTCCAGCGTCCGGTGAGCAGGAAGTCGCCGAGGTCGGCGAGGTCCTGGGCGTGGACGTGCCACACCTTGCGCTCGGCGCCCACCGGCGCCAGGAAGTGGACGTGGGTGCCGACCAGGCCCGCCGGGTGCGGCCCCTCGAACGCGGTGTGGACCACGCCGGGAACGAGCACGTCGCCCTCGGCCTTGAACGGGAACCAGTCCTCGTCGGCCGCGGTGCAGAGGTGGACGTCGCCGTCGGTGAGCCGGGTCATCGCCGTCAGGCCGGTGCGGAAGGCGGCTTCTCGTCCCTCCAGCAGGATCCGCGGCGACACTGCGTTGGGCTCGGTGTCGATGGCGGTGACGAAGATGGCGAAGGGCGTCTCCTCGGCGTGGGCCACGTGCCCGTACGGGCGTTCGCGCAGCGACGCCCAGGGCCCGTGCTGCTGGAGGTGCGCCGCGAGTTCCTCGCGCGACACCGCGGTCGGGTCCATCGGGCCGACCTCGGCGTGGCGCGTCTCGAAGTCGTCCACCCGGACCACGATCGAGAGCACCTTGCGCCGCTCGCCGCGGTGGACGGCTTCGACCACGCCGGCCGCCGGCGAAACGTGGTGCACGCGGCGGTTCCTACGGTCGCAGTAGAGCGGAGTGCCGACCGCGACCCGGTCGCCTTCCTGGACCAGGAGCTGGGCCTTGGCGCCGGGGACTTCCTGGGGGAGCAGGGCCACACGGGCCGGCTCGGCGGCCTCCTGGAGGGTGAGGTCGGAAACGGAGCCTGGGATGGGCAGGTCCAGGCCCTTCTTGATGCGGATCACCGACATCTGGGTTGGCGCGGGTGGACGGGGAGTGGAGCCGAAAGCGCAGGCGTCGGGCGACGGGTCCTCCCGAAGGCGGGGCGCCGGGCGCCGGAGCCGCGGATTGTAGGGCGTCGTCCCGTCGGGGAAAGGGGAAAGACGGCTCGACGCGCCGGCGGTGCGTCATCCTGCTCCCCCGCGGCGCGGCGCCCCCGCGGTCAGTCGCCGCCGACGTCCACGACCACTTCCTCGCCGGGGCCGACCTCGACCTCGACGGGGGGCTTCCCGATGAGGGTGACGGAGTAGGCGCCGGCGGCCAGGCCGGCGAAGCGGTAGCGGCCCTCGGCGTCCGGCAGCGAGACCTCGAGCAGGCGCCCGCCGCGGAGCAGCTGGACCGAGGACTGCCAGCCGTGGGAGAAGACCTCGTCGTCGGGGGCGTCCGGCGGCAGCGGGGTCCACCCGCGCACCCGGCCGCGGATGACCGCTCCCGGGGACAGGACCAGCGGCGGGACCTCCACCGCGCCGCCCCCCTCGACCACCACCGGGGCGGAGGCGGCCGGCGCCCGCTCCGGCGCCTCGGCGGTCACCTGCCAGCGGCCCGGCGGGACGTCCTCGAAGCGCCAGCGCCCCTCGGTGTCGCTGCGGATGGTGGTGCGGGAGGAGCCCGCCGTCACGGTGCGCATGTGGATGCCCCCATCCGCGCCTACGACCGTGACCATGGCGACGCCCTGGGCCCTGCTGTCCTCGTCCTCGCCCGGCGGCTGCCAGGCCGAGAGCGACACCTCGGCCCCCGCCACCGGACCGGAGCCGTCGGAGACGACGCCCTCGACGACCGCCCCCGACAAGCGGACCTCGACCTCGTGGCGTCCGGGGCCGAGCTCCACCTCGACGCTGGTCGGGGGCGCCTCTCCGGGCGGCGTCGCCGCGACCTCCCAGCGGCCCGGCGGCAGGGGCGGCAGCACCACCTCGCCGCGACCGTCGGTGCGGTAGCGGCCGGCCCCGCTCTCCCAGATCCCGGCGCCGGCGTTCGGGCGGCGCACCCGGATGCGGACCCCGGGCACCCCGGCGCCGTGGCGGACCACGCGCACCACCGGCTGCGCCAGCGCGTCCAGGACCAGGCGGTGCACCAGGACCTCGCCCGGCCGGACGACGAGGCGTTCGACGGCGTCTGCCTCGGCGGGCGCGTCCTCCTCCTCCGGCTCCATGAAGAGGATCACGGCGCCGCCGCCGTCGTCGGCCTCGGCGCGGTGGCGGAGCTCCCAGGCGCCGGGGGCGAGGGGCGGGAAGGCCGCCCGGCCGACCGCATCGGTGGTCGCCGTGCGCGTGAGGCCGTCGGTCTCCGCCGCCGTCACGGTCAGCTCCAGCCCGACGACCGGCTCGCCGGCGGAGTCGGCCGCTTCGACGACCAGGAAACCCGGTTCGGGCACGACGACCTCCTCTTCCTGCAGGCCGATGCTGCGGGTGAAGGGGTGGACGAAGGTGGTGCCGTCGGGGGCGACGGCCCGGGCGGTCCACTCGCCGTCGGCCAGCGCCGGCCAGTGGGCGCGCCCCTCCTCGTCGGAGACCCGGGGCTCGACGGCCGAAGCGGACGCGTCCTCGAGCGGAACCTCGTCCGCATCGTCGAACACGATCTGCACCTTTTCGGCCCGGTCCGCGCCCGGTCGCGTCAGTCGGACCTCCACTCCGGGCACCGGCCGTCCTCCGACGTCCACGAAACGGAGGGTCAGACCGGCGGCGGGGCCGAGGCGCAGCTCCAGCGTCGCCCCCGGTCGGGTCGGATCCACGGCCAGCTCCGCGCTCCGCCGGGCGCCGGCCTCGGCCAGCACCCGCAGGGGCTCGGGCGGCAGGTCGTCGAAGCGAAAGCTCCCCTCCGCGTCGGTTCGGGTCTCCCAGGAGTCGTTCCAATCGCCCCAACCCTCCCTGGCCTCGAGGCGGGCGCGCACCAGGGCGTCGGCGACCGGTGCGCCCTCCGGGTCGAGGACGCGCCCCTGCAGGGAAGCGCGCGGGCGCAGGACGACCACCGGATCACGCAGGTCGGGGGTCCACGCGAGCAGGCCCTCCCCGACGCCGGGGGCGCGGGCGAGGACCACGGCGTGCACGGCCTCGGGGCCGCCGTCGTCGGGCAGACCTCCGAGGCGGAAGCGGCCCTCGTCGTCGGTGGTCACGCCGTCGTCGGAGGGGCCCGCCGCGAGGAGGAAGCCGGAGAAGGGCACGGCCTCGGCGCCGACGAGGCGCAACCACACGCTGGCCCCGGCGACCGGCCGGCGGTCGGCGTCCACCACGCGGCCGGTGAGGGTGCGCCCCGGCTCGAGGGCGACCTCGACCCGTGGCGCCTCGGCGCCGTGCGCGGGGCGGATGCCCTCGACCGTCTTCGGGGGGAACCCAGCGGCCTCGACGACGAGCCGGAAGCGGCCCTCGGTCTCGACCGAGAGCTCCGCCCGTCCCGCTTCGTCGGTCGTCGCCCGGGCTCCGCCGCCGACGCCGAAGGCCTCGAAGCCGCCGGACCAGCCGAACGCGCCCCCGTCCCGGGAGGGCAGGAGGCGGACCACGGCGTCGGCCACCGGCGCGCCTTCCGGGTCGCGGACCTGGACCTCGAGGCGGGCGGTGGGGGCGAGCGCCCAGGGGCCGAGGTCCTGCTCGCCGCCGGCCGGGGGCGTCGACACCCGTTGCGCCGGGGCCCACCACGTCGCGGCGTCGGTGGTCAGGCGCAGCGCGGCGAGCGGGGGCACGCGGAGGACGACGCGCCCCGCTGCGTCCGAGACCCCGCGGACGGATGCGTCGGCGCCCTTCGCCTCGACGGCGACGCCGGCCACCGGGTGGCCGTCGCCATCCACCAGCCGCAGCCTCAAGGTGGCGAGGCCGGCGGCGGCATCGGCGCCGGCGCCGGCGGCGACGTCCTCGACCGAAGCGCGGTCCACGTCCCGGTCGGGGGCGACCTCGGCGCCGGCGGCTTCGCCCGCCGCTTCCGCGCCGACGGCGTCCGGGGCGGGCCGCCCCTCGGGCCCGCCGCCGACGGAGGCGGCGTCCGGGCCCCCCGGCCCGGCGAACAGCAACCAGGCCAGGACGCCGCCGAGGACGAGGGCGGCGAGCCCCAGGAGGGGGGTGGCGGGGCGGCGCACGGCCCTACGATAGACGGCATGCGGAACCGGATCCTTTCGGAAAAGACCGCTGCGCGGCCCCGCGGATGCCGTAGTGAGGGGGAGATGCGTTTCCGTCCCGCCCCCCTCGCCATCCTCGTCCTCGGCGCCTCCGCGTTGGCGTTCGCCGCCGGCAGCCTGCGCAGCGACCCCGTGCCGCCCCCCGAGGTGGACCTGGTCGCCCTGTCCGACGCCATCGCCGACCTCGCCGAGCGGGTCGCCGACGCCACCGTGACCATCGAGGTCCGCCACCACGAGGGCGAGCAGTTGGTCGCGGGCGAGGGGTCGGGTTTCGTGGTCGACGCCTTCCGGGGGTTGGTCGTCACCAACCAGCACGTGGTGCGCGAGGAGCCGCGGGCCACCGTGGTGCTGCACGACGGGCGGCGGTTCGAGGGCAAGGTGCTGGGGACCGACCCCAAGTCGGACCTCGCCGTGCTGCGGATCCCCGCGGGGGCGGCACGGCGCCAGCTGGCCTGGGGCGACAGCGACGACCTCCGGCCCGGCGACCTCGTCATGGCGGTGGGCAGTCCGCTCAACCTGGAGGGGACCACCAGCCTCGGCGTGGTCAGCGCCCTGCACCGCCGGCTGCGCCAGGGCGAGGACGCCTACGAGGACTTCATCCAGTTCGACGCCTTCATCGACCGCGGTTCCTCGGGCGGCCCCCTGGTGGACATGCAGGGGCGCGTGGTCGGCATCAACACCGCCATCGGCGCCACCGAGGGCGCGCCGTCGTGGAGCGGCATCGGCTACGCCGTGCCCTCGGCGCTGGCGCGGCGCTTCACCGCCGACCTGGCCGAGCACGGCTACGTGCGTCGCGGCCGGCTCGGCGTCAAGGTCGAGTCGGTGAGCGCGGACACCGCGCGCCTGCTCGGCCTCGAGCGTCCCTACGGGGCGACCATCGTCGAGATCGTCCCCGACGGTCCCGCCGACCGCGCCGGTCTCGAGCTCCGTGACGTCATCCTCGCCATCGACGGCGTGGAGGTCACCGACGCGACCCAGGTGCGCGCCCGCATCGGCGCGGTGGAGCCGGGGCAGAGGGTGCGGCTGAAGGTGCTCTCGCGGCGGGAGATCCGGGAGGTGCCGGTGGTCGTCGGGGAGGCCCCGCGCGAGTAGCGGAGACTGGCCCTCCCGAGTGTGTCGGGGCGGAGTGGCCTCCCTCCGCGCCCGGGTCGGGGAGGTCGGCGTCGTCGGCCCGGGAGTGGGGGGGGGGCGGTGCGCCCCTGGGATTCCCCGGAGGCCGGGAACGGCGGGCACACCCGCGAGGGCCAGTTTCCGTCAGGGCCGGTCGGACAGCCGCTCCAGCACCACCGCCGCGTGGGCGGCGGGGTCCCTGACGTGCCAGGTCGCCTCGACGGTGCCGTCCGGGGCGACCAGGACCGAGACGCGGCGGGTGAAGGCGTCGCCGTCGCCCGCGGCGCCGAAGGCCTCGGCCATGGACCTCGGCGCGGTCAGGAGGGGGAAGGGGAAGCCTTCCTCCTCGGCGAAGCGGGCGTTGCGCTCCGGTGGGTCGAAGGAGGCGCCGAGCACGACGACGCCGCGCTCCTCGAAGTCGCGGATCCGATCACGGAACCCGCGGCCTTCGTTGGTTCAGCCGGGCGTCATCGCCTTGGGGTAGAACCAGACCAGGTAGCGCTCGCCGCGCAGCGCTTCCGCGCTCCAGCGGCGACCGGTGTGGTCCTCGGCCTCCCAGGCGGGGGCCGGAGAGCCGACGGCGGGCAGCTCGGGGGTGGTCACCAGGTGGCGGAGCAGAGTGGGCAGGAGGCGGATCACGAGGCGCCGGCGGGACGGCTCACGTGTTCCTCGCGGATGGACGAGTGCGTCGCCCCCTCGCCGGCGGGGCGCTCGCCGCCCTCCGGCAGGTCGAGCCGATGGGCCCCGAAGAAGGCGATGGGGTTGTCCCAGACCAGGCGCTGCAGGTCGGCGCGGTCGGCGCCGTGGCGCTCCAGGTGGGCCAGCGTCTTCGGCACGCTCAAGGGGTCGGCCTTGCCCCAGTCGGCGCTCGAGTCGAGCAACATCCTCTCGGTGCCGAACTCGAGGAACAGGTTGCGGAAGCGCGGTGCGGTCAGCTTGGTCTCGGGGTACACGGTGTGCCCCGCCCAGTAGCCGCGCTCGAGGATGTCCCGCGTCGTCTCCTCGGTCGAGTGGTCCACGACCACCATCCCCGGGTCCACGCCGAGGTCGGCGAGCACGTCCATGCTGCGCAGCGTGCCGCGCCGCTTGTCGCGGTGTGGGGTGTGGACCAGGATCGGAAGCCCGAGCTCCATGGCCAGTTCGACCTGGGCGACGAAGGCCTTCTCCTCGGCGGGGGTGATGGCGTCGTAGCCGAGTTCGCCGATGGCGACCACGCCGTGGCGCCGCGCGAACTCCGGCAGCATCTCCAGGACCTCGGCCGCGAGGCGCTCGTCGTTGGCCTCCTTCGGGTTGAGCCCGATGGTGCAGCGGTGGGTGATGCCGAAGTCGGCGGCCCGGCTGCGCTCGAACTCGAGGATGGAGAGGAAGTAGTCGCGGAAGGTGCCCGCCGAGGTGCGGGGCTGGCCGAGCCAGAACGACGGCTCGACCACGGCCCGGACGCCTGCGAGGTACATCGCCTCGTAGTCGTCGGTGGTCCGCGAGTAGCAGTGGACGTGGGGGTCGAGGATGCGCATGGCGGCCGTCGGGGCCCCCATTCTAGCCCCGTCCCGACCGCGCTCCGTCGCCGCCCTCTCCCGAGGCGCCGTCGTCGCCGCCCTTGGGCCCATCGTCGTCCTCGTCCTTGCCCGCCTTGCGCAGCGCCTCGAGGCGCGCGCGCACCTTCTCGTCCACCTCCGCCGCCGGGCGGCCGGTCAGCAGCGCCAGCCCCTGGTCCACGTGGTCGGCGACCCAGAGGTGGAAGCGCCCCTCCTCGATCGCCTCGACCACCTCGTCGGCCAGCATGAGGTCGTCCAGGTTCGCGCAAGGCAGCAGGACCCCCTGCGTGCCGGTCAGCCCCCGCTCGGCGCACAGCCGGAACCAGCCCTCCACCTTCTCGTCGACGCCGCCCACCGCGAGCACCTCGCCGCGCATCCCGATGGCGCCGGTGACCGCGACGTCCTGACGCAGCGGCAGCCCGGACAGGGACGACACCACCGCGTAGAACTCGGTGGTGGAGGCCGAATCGCCGTCCACGGGGCCGTAGCTCTGGTCGAACACCAGGCTCATCCGCGCCGGCAGCGGCCGTTCCTGGCCGTAGCGATGACGCAGCACGTTCTCCAGCTGCAGCAGCCCCTTGTTGTGGATGTTGCCGGCGAGGTCCACCTCACGGTCCAGGCTCTGCAGCGATTCGTCGCCGGCTCCGACCATGGACGAGACCCGCGCCGGGCGTCCGAAGGACAGCGGACCGAGACGGACCACGGTCAGCGCGTTGACCACGCCGACGCGCTCGCCGGTGGTCTCGACGACGGTGGTGCCCTCGAGGATGGATCGCTGGTGCCATTCGGCCTCCGAGGCGTGCATGGCGCGGAAGTGACGCCGCGCCGCCTCGACGTGTTCGCGCTTGATGTTCGGCGCCCCCTCGCGGAGCGCGAAGAAGCCGGCCTCACGCGCGAAGTCGCCGAGCACGGCGATCCGGGTGGACAAGCGGTTGCGCCGGTCGGCGTCGCGCACCGCGCGTTCCACGAGGGCCTGCAGCCCGCTGCGGTGCAGCGGCAGGAGCCCCTCGCGCTGGCCGAAGTCGCGCAGCGTGCGCACCAGCGCGGCGACGTGCTCACGGGTCAGGGGCACCGAGTCCTCGAACTCGGACTTGACCTTGAACACGTTGGGGAAGTCGAAGTCCTGGTCGTGGAGGTGTTCGTAGAGCCCTTCGTCGCCGACCAGCACCACCTTGACGCGCAGCGGCAGGGGCTGCGGTCGGGCTCCGGTGACGCCGAGCGGCGACAGGTTCTCGAGCGCGTGCACCGCCAGCTCCCCGGTCTGCAGGGTGCGCTTGAGCGCGCGCCACACCTGCGCCTCCTTGATGACGTCGCGGGCATCCAGCACCAGGAAGCCGCCGTCGGCGTCGAGCAGCGTGCCCGGGCGCACCGCCATGTGGATCCAGCCCGGCCCGCGCCGCAGCATGTGGCGCTCCACGGTGCCGAACAGGTTGGCGTAGTTCGGGTGCGGTTCGTAGACCACCGGGCAGAGGTCGCCCGGGGAGCTCCGCACCACGTTGACCCGGAACACCTCGAGCCCGGGGCGCGCCTTCTCCTCGTCCTCCTCCTCGACCTTCCCGCCGAGGAACAGCCGGCTGCGCTCCAGGGCGAAGCGGGCGCAGTCGCCGAGCCAGGCGCCGAGCGCCTCGTCGGCTTCCAGCTCCTCGGCCAGCGCCAGGGTCAGGTCCTCGACCGCTTCCTGGATGACGCCCTCGTCGAGCGCCTGGCTCTCGCGGATCAGCCGCAGCCCCAGGGCCCGCGCCTTGTGACGGGCGCGGTCGAGTTCGGGCAGCAGTCGGTCGCGTTCCTCGAGCAGCGCGGCCGCTTCCGGCGGCGCGTCGCCCGCCTCGATGCGCTTGCGCAGCGCGTCCGGGTCCACCGCCTCGCCTCCGACCACCGGATGCAGGTCGCGGCGCCGGCCGCGCTCGCCCTCGACCTCGACCAGCGCCAGGCCCCGGGCCTCGGCCTTCCTGCCGAGTCGGCGGAACAGCTGGCTCTCGGCCCGCTGGTAGCGGCGGAACAGCCGGTGGCGGCGCTCGACGTGCTCCTTGCTGCGCAGCAGTTTCGGCAGCTCGGTGCGCAGGGCGTGCACCCACCGGGTCATGCCCTCGGCCAGCCGCGGTCCGCCGCCCGGCGGCAGCGCGAGGTGTTTGGGCTCGAGCGGGTTCTGGAAGTGGTGGACGAAGACGTGGTCGCGCGGCTCGGCGCAGTGGAGCTCCATGCGCTCGAGCAGCTCCACCAGGAGTTCGGAGCGCTGGATGCCGCCGAGCCCGGTGACGAACACGTTGTAGCCCGGGGCGTCCAGCGAGATGCCGAGCTGGAGGGCCGTCAGCGCCCGCTCCTGGCCGAACAGCCGCTCGTCGGGAGTGACCGCCTCACGGTGACTGCGTCGCGGCGGGATCCACGACGCCGGGCAGCGCCACCGCGCCTCGCGGGCGCGGAGCTCACGCGGCAGCGGCGCGGGTTCCTTCCTGGGGGCTGGGGGGTGGGGCATCGGTTCCGCGGCTCTACCGGTCCATCGGCGACCGGTCTATCGGGGTTGGGGGTTCCCTCCGCCGCTTCGGACCTGCTCGAGCTGGCTCAAGAGGGTGGTCGCGATGGAGGCTGCGCGTTGGTCGCCGGTGCGCCGCGCGACCTGGAGGGCCTGCTGGAGCGCCCGCTCCGCTTCGTCGTAGCGCCCGAGCTTGAGCAGGAGGTCGCCCTTGCTCAACCACGCGCCCACCAGGTTGGGATTGCCGCGCAGCGCGAGGTCGAAGTCGGGCAGGGCCTCGCGATACCAGCGCACCGCCGCCTGGCGGTCGCCGGCCTGGAACGCCTCCATGCCGAGGACCTGCTTCACCGAGCCGCGCTCGGCGAAGGCGATCGGCACCTGGTAGCCCCGGGTGAGGGCCACGTCGTAGCGGGGCAGCGCCTCGTGGTAGCGCTTCTGCCGGTTGAGCGAGTTGGCGGCGTGGTACTGGTACTCGGCGACGAACTGGCGCGGGTCCTCGAAACCGGTGGCATGGGCCACGGCGCAGAGGAGGATGGGCGTGCCGACCAGGACGACGGCCATGGCGCGGCGGAACCCGTCGCGGGAGGCGAGCAGGGTCGCGACTCCGAAGCTCGCGAGGAGCGTTCCCGGGACCACC
>JALUVI010000043.1 GCA_027020785.1 Planctomycetota bacterium
GGTCGAGCCCGGCGTCCGGCGCCGCCGGGTCGTCCGGGTGCAGCGCCAGGAAGACGCGGAAGACGCGCGCGGCGGCCACGGTCAACGCGGCGCGGTCCAACCCGACGCGGCGCATCGCCTCGTCACGGTGCGTGCCGGGCGCGCGCGCCAGCAGGTCCTCGCCGACGACGAGGAGGGCCGCCTCCACGGTGGGCGCGTCCGGGTACTCGCGCCACAGGCGCAGCCGCAGCTCCATCGCCGCGGGCACGTCGCCGGCCCCCTCCAGGAGATCGGGCACACGCTGGTCGCGAGCGAACAGCGTGCCGAGCACGCCGCGCAGCAGATCGGCGGAGAAGGCGTCCTCGCCGAGTGCGTGGTAGGCGTCGGCGACGCGGGCCACGTCCTCGGGCGGCAGCAGCCGACCCGGGTCGCCCTCCTGCAGCAGTTCGAAGGCGCGGACGATCTCGGCGGAGCGGCCCTCCGCCAGCGCCGCCGTCAACAGGACGCCGGCGACCTCGCGCAGCGGCTGGGGCCGCAACTCCGACCCGAACTCGTCGAGCAGCGCCAGGGCCTCGGCGCGCGCGGTCTCGAGATCGCCGCGGCTCCGGGCGGCGAGGGCGCGGGCGAACCGCTCCTCGGGCGTCGGACGATAGGCGTCGTCCGAAGCCGCACCCGGCGGCAGCACGACGAGCTCGCTCGGCGCGCCGGTCGCGGACCGCTCCGGCGCCGACGCCGAACGCAACGTCGGCGGCAGGGTGCGGTAGGTCCCGGGCTCGGCGCCGGCGACCCGGAAGCGGATCTCGCCGAGCGCAGCCTCTTCCGGCAGGACGCAGACCAGGACGCCGTCGCGGACCTCCCAGGCGGCGACGCTCCCCGAGACCCCGTTCGGGACCAGCCGCACGCCGGCGGGCAGCGGCACCAGCAACTGCACGTCGGCCGGCACCGGGTCGCGTTCCCGCGAGAGACGCCGCCAGCGGACCACCCCGACCGCTTCCGCCCCGAACTCGAGGTGGTGGACCTCGTTCGTCCAACGCTCGCGCGCGTCGCCGAGGATGCCGAAGCCGACCGGGAGCGCCCGCCCGTCCAGGACCGGCTGGGGGGCCTCCCAGTGCGCCGAGAGGACGGCGAGCGCCGGGTCGCGCAACGGCACGAGGTCGCGGGTGAACCCGCGCAGCACCGCGGTGTAGGCGACCGCCCCGCGGCCGCGCACCCGGAGGTGGAGGGCAGCCCGCCCGCCCTGCAGCCCGGCGGCGGGGAAGGCGACGAGCCGGGCGCCGGCTCCGCCCCGCAGCACGACCCGCTCGACGACACCGTCGCCGAGGTCGGCCTCGACCACGAGCTCCTCGTCGCTGCGCATCGTGGGCTCGCTCCGCGCCAGGGCGGCGACGGCGAGACCGCGGGCGAGGTCGCAGGCCCAGGGTTGCTCGGCGAGCAGGACCGCGCGCGCATCCTCCACGATGCCGGCGGGGTCGCCGCCGGCGGCCAGCGCCATCACGGCGAGGGCGTCGCGCGCCGTGGAGTCGAGCAGGCTCGGCCCGTCCGCGGGCCAGCCCTCGCCCGGGGCGAAACGTGCGGCGAGTTCGGCCGCGCAGTCGGCGGCCATCGGTCCGCGCCCGAGCCCGTCGAGGGCGAGCGTGGTCATGGCCAGGGAAGCGACGTCCAATCCGCTCCTCGACCGGTGGAGGCGGTTGGCGACGGCGAAGTCGCCGCGCCCGGCCCGCGCCAACGCCAGGAGCGCCAGGGCGGCGGTGCGCCGGTCCTGCTGGGGCAGCGCGCGGAAGCGCGGCTCGAGCCAGCCGACGGCGCCGGTCACGGCCGGGTCGGCCACGGGCCAGGCCGTGGCGCGGGCCTCGGCCAACGCCCACAGCGCCCACGCCGTCGGCGTCGTCGCGCCGGGACGGTCGGCGCGACCGCTCCACGACCAGCCGCCGTCGTCGCGTTGCGCGGCGATCAGGTCGGCGACGAGCTCGGCGCCGCGGCGCAGCAAGGCCTCGTGCGCCGAACCCTCGGCGAGTCCTTCGTCCTGCCGGGCGCGCACCACCGCAGCGACCCCGAGCAGCAGGGCGGCCTTGCCGGGAACCAGGTCGGTGTCGGGCAGGACCGTGCGTCCACCCTGCCCCGGTCCCTCGCCGAGCGCGGTCGCGACCAGGAGGTCGCCGACGCCGTGGCCGACCCACAGCTCCAACGCGAGCTCGCGCCAGTCGTGCCCCGCGGGCAGGGCGAGCTCCACCGTGCGGTCGCCGTCGAGACGGCCGCCGGAGGAGACGGCGACCCGGGTGCCCCACGGGCGCACCGGGACCTCGCGCACGACGGCGGCGGTGGCGGGTTCCGCCCCCGGCGGCGTCAGGCGCACGGTGAGCTCCAGCGAGAGGGTCCCCGCCTCGGGCAGCACGAAGTCGGGCGGCGGGTCGAACCAGACGGCCAGTCGCCGGCGGCCGGCCTCGGCCTCGCCGTGGGCGACGAAGGTCCAGGCGCGGTCGCCCTGGCCGAGGCGCAGTTCGAACGCGACCGGACCGACGAGGTCCTCGGGCTTGACCAGGACCGCGCCGAAGCGGGGCTGGTCCCCTTCGGTGAGGACCGGCGGCACGCGCAGCTCGGCGAACACCGGCAGGCCGGTGCGGAGCACGCCCTCGCCCTCGCCGAAGGCCGAGCGCCCGGCCACCGCGCGCGCCAGCACGCGCCAGCGTCCGACCTTGGGCGGCGCGTCGAAGCGCAGCACCCCGCGGCCCTCGGCGTCGGTGACCAGTGAAGCGGTCCAGAAGGCGCGGGTGTCGTCCAGGCCCTCTTCGCGCAACGGCGGCGCGGAGTCGCCGGGGCCCCGGTAGCGACCGCCCCGACGACCGGCATACTTGCCCCCGCCCCCGCCGCCCATGGCGTAGCCCAGGGCGGCGAGGTCGTCCTCGGAGGCGAAGTCCAGTTCCTGCACGGCCTCGAAGGCGTCCTGGTCCACGTCCCGCCCCGGCGCCGGAGTGGCGGGCGCGGAGGGGGCGGCCAGAGCGACGGCGCCCTCGCGGCTGCGTTCCCACTCCAGGCGCGCCGCGCTCTCCGCCGCCTCCTCGAGGACGGCCTCGGGGATGGGGCTGCCCTGCATCGCGTCGCCGAAGGTGGACGAGGCCTCGGTGTCGGTGAGGTTCAGACGCCACACTCCCGTGAGGAAGGCATCGCGCAACGGCACGGTGAGGTCGGGGCGCACGGCGAGCAGCGCCAGGTCCACCACCGCGACCGCGAGTTCGGCCGACACCGGGCGGCCCAGCGAGTCGCGCACCACGACCGGGACCTCGACCGGACCGCCGGGGGCGACCTCGTCCGCGGGCAGACCGAGTTCCACGGTCAGCTCCTGGTGCACCTCGAACTCGACGGCGGCCGAGTCCACGTGGCGGTCCCCCGCGTGGTCGGCCTCCACCGCGACGTTGGGCCAGGCCTCCGGGCCGAGGTCCCAGACGACGGCGTTCTCGCCGGCGTGGAGTCGCTCCACCCGCGCTTCCAACACGCCGTCGGCGAGCAGGGTCAGCAGCGTCCAGCCCGCGTCCTCGCGCGCCACCAAGGTGAGGCGGACGGCGCCGCCGACGTGGGCCGGGGGCGGCGCCAGGAAGACGAGGTGTTCCTCGTCGGGCGCGGCGACCGAGAGGTCGCGCGACGCGGAGACCGGATGGCCGAAACGGTCCTCGGCGAGGACCTCCACCACCCAGTCGCCGCCCTCGGGAAGCGCCGCCTGGAAGGCGACGACTCCCTCGTCGTCGGTGACGCCGGTGAAGCGCCGGTACTCCTCGAGCGACCACGTCGCAGGGACGGAGGCCGCAGCGGTCCGGATCTCCGGATGCAGGACGGTGCGCGACACCACCATCGTCACTTCCACGTCGGGCACGGGTCGGCCCAGCGGGTCGGCGGCGGCGACGCGCGCCTCGAAGGGCTGGCCGGCGAGGCGGGGCGGGCTGGGCAGCGACAGCTCCAGGTCGAAGGCGCGCTCCGGCACCAGCGCCGCCGCCGAGGCGTGCAGCCCGAGGCGTGGCAGCTCGACCCGCACCGTCCCGCGTTCGGTCGCGGTCCACTCCACGCGGGCGCGGCCCTCGTCGTCGGTGGCGACGGTGCGCAGCGTGCCGTCCGGCAGCACGAAGCGCAACGGCTCGGCGGTCAGCGGCGCGCCGTACCACCGCATCGCGGCGGCGGTGGCGACGACGCGCTCGCCGGGGAAGGCCACCGGCGGCTCCAACGTCAGGGTGAGCTCCGCCTTCGGCAGCACGAAGGCCGCGACCTCGAAGCGGGCCTGGTGGCGGCGCCCGTCGGGACCGACCAGGGCCAGCCCCCACCTGCCGATGCGCGCATCCGCCGGCAGGCGGAAGCGACCGGCGAGGGTGCCGCGCGCCGACAGCGCCGCGTCTTCGCGCGCGACGACGCGCCCCGCGGGGTCGGACCACTCCAGGCGCCACGCCTCGCCGGGGGTGAAGGCGTAGCCGCCGTCGTCGCCGACGCCGCGGACCACGGCCCGGAACGCGACTTCCTCCCCGGCCCGGTACGCGGGCCGATCGAAGGTGACGTGCGCACGCGACGTCGGCGCGCCGCCCGGCGTGAGTTCGGTGAGGAGCGAGCCGACCGCGGCCGGGCCGACCGCGCCGAGCGCCAGCACCGAGCACCACTGCGGGCGGCGGGCGGCGCCGAGGTCGTCCCACGACGCGACGAGCAGGCCGTCGTCGCCGGTGCGGCGACGCACCACGAGGGTCTCGCCGTCCTCGCCGGCCTCCTCCATCGCGATGAGCAGCTCCACCCCGGGCGCCGGACGGTCGGCGGCGCGGTCCTGCGTCCACACCACCAGGTCGCGGGAGGTCCCCTTGGCCAGGAGGTCGAGGTCGCTCTTCATCACCAGGACGCTGGCGCGCAAATCTCCGCCGGTGACGGTCACCACCCAGGCGCCGGGCCCGGTCACGGGCAGCTCGACGTCGGTGGCGATGGGCAGGTAGGGCGCGTATCCGTCCACCGCATGGGTGAACCGGGTGCCCCCGGCGATGAGGTCGAGGTCGAGCTCGTCCACGCCCTCGGCCGAGTGGTGGTCGCGGAAGAAGGCCTCGAGGTCGAGCGGGCGCACCACCACCTCGAGCTCGTCCACGTTGCGCAGGCGGACGCGGACGTGGGCCGTCTCGTCGCCGCGGAACACGCGGTCGGCCGCGACGTGGAGCGACTCCTCGACCAGACCGGCGAGACGGCGGTGGGCCTCGCCGCGCCACGGCCCGAAGTCGCAGGCGCGGTAGGCCGCGACCGCCTCGTCGAGGCGGCCCAGCTCCTCCTCGAGCAGGACCCCGACGCGGAACAGGGCTTCGGAGGCGCGTTCGGTGCCCGGATAGCGACGCGCCACCGCACGCCACTGGGCGACGGCGTCCTCGAGCAGAGCGGGGCGCCGCGGGTCGTCGGCCTCCAGGTCGTCGGCCTCCAGGACGAAGAGCTCGCCGATGGTGAAGAGCACGTCGGCGGCGCGCGCATCGAGCGGATGGCGTTCCAGGAAACGACGCCAGGCGGCGCGGGCTTCGTCGAAGCGGCGCTCGCCGACCAGGGCGGCGGCGGCGCGGTACTCGCACTCGACCACGCCCTCCTGCGCCGCGGCCCAGTCGGGACCGTCGGGGTAGGTCACGGCGTAGGTGGCGAAGGCCCGTTCGGCTTCGTCGTAGCGCGACAGGTCGAGCAGGACCTGTCCCAGACGGAACCAGGCCCGCATCCGCATGCGTTCCATCCGCTCGGCCAGCTCCTCGGCATCGAGGACGTCGGCAGCGACGGCGGCGAAGTCGGGGGCGGGGCGCTCGATCGCGGCGCGCCAGGTGGTCACCGCCTCGTCCGACCGGCCGGCCGCGGCCAGGGCCTCGCCCAAGGCGAAGGCGGCCAGCGCCGCCAGCGGGTGTTCCGGCCACGCCTCGCGCAGGCGTTTCAGCGCCGAGACCGCAGCGGCGGCGTCGCCGGAACGCAGGGCGGCGACGCCCTCCCGATAGCGGCCGGCGGCGGCGAGGTCGGCGAGGACGCGGCGCGTCCCCTCGTCCAGGGCGCCGCCCGGCCATGCGCGCGCACCGTCGAGCACGGCGGTCGTCTCGTCGGCGAGGCGGGCGAACTCGACGCGGGCGGCGCGGTGGTCCCGGGCCTGTTCGAGGGCGCGACCGAGACGCCAGCGCACGAGGAAGGCGCGGAGCGGAGCGGGGCGGTAGCGCGGCGAGGCGTCGGCGTCGTCGGAGAAGGCGGCCAACCATTGCCGCCAGACGGTGGCGGCGTCGGCCCAGGACCGGCGCGCCTCGAGGACGAGGCCGAGTTCGTGCAGGGCCTCGTCGCGCACCGCCTGCGGCAGTTCCAGGGCGAGCAGGCCCCGCAACAGTCGCTCGGCACGGTCGAGGTCGGGGCGCGCCGCGTCGGGCGGCCGACCCTCGGCGCGCTCGCGCGCGAGGCGGGCCCGCTCGAGCACCTCTCCGACGAGCGCCGAGACCCGCGCCTCGTCGAGCACGCGAACGACGGCGGTGCGCAGCAGTTCGGTGAGCGCGGTCGAGTCGCCCGCGTCGGCGAGGAGCTCGGCTTCGAGGCCGACCAGCTTGGCGCGCCATCGCGAGTCGTCCCCGCCCGCAGCGCGCAGGGCGCGGACCTCGGCCAGCGCCGCGGCGGGGTCGTCGTGGGCGAGGGCGCGCGCGGCGAGCAGACGCCAGAAGGCGGAACGTTCCCGATCGGCAACGGCGTATTCGTCGCAGAGCCGGCGCGCCTCCGCGACGTCGCCGTCCATCAGGGCGCGGCGCAGGTCGTCGGTGACGGCGGGGAGCCCCTGGAGTTCGGTCAGCCGCGGTCCGGCGTCGGTGGGGACGGGCTCCTGGGCGAGGAGGGGCGTGGAGGCGCTGGTGAGGAGGACGACGCAGGAGGCGAATCGGGAGAGGGAACGAAGCATGGCACGAAGAGGGCAACGGCGGCCGCGAGGCCTGGTTCGGACGAAAGGGGTGCAAGCGGTGTGCCGCCCGGCCACCATGGTGGCATGGCCGGGCCGGACGGGACCGAGGGCGCGGAGCCGGCGTGGGCCGAGGCGGCGCGCGAGGTCGGGCTGCGACCACGCGCTGCGGTCGCGGCGGGCGAGGTGGACGCCGTGGTGCGGGAGCGTTTCCGGGCCTGGCTGGAAGCGGGCCGCCACGGCGGCATGGACTGGCTGGCGCGCGACGCCGAGCGGGCGCTGGACCCGCGGCGATGGAAGCCGTGGGCGCGCACCGTGCTCGCCTTCTCGCTCCCCTACCACCGCGCCGCCGGCGGCTTCCGCGGCGGCGGACGCGTCGCGCGCTACGCGCTCGGCCGCGACTACCACCACGTGTTGCGGCGGCGCCTCGAACGGCTCGGTCGCGCGTTGCGCGCCGCCGGCGCGGTCACGCGCTTCCGCGCCGTGGTGGACGCAGCGCCGATGCTGGAGCGCGAGTGGGCGTTGCGCGCCGGGCTCGGCTTCCGCGGCAAGAACACCCTGGTGCTGGAGCCGAGCGAAGGCCCCTGGGTGCTGCTCGGCGAGCTGCTGGTGGACGCGGAGTGGGAGGCGTGGCCGCCGCAGCCGCCGACCCTTCCCGAATGCGGCCGCTGCACGCGCTGCCTGGAGGCCTGCCCCACCGACGCCTTCCCCGAGCCGTGGGTGCTCGACGCGCGACGTTGCATCAGCTACCTGACGATCGAGCACCGCGGCTTCCTGCCGCGCGCGTTGCGCCCGCGGATGGGCGACTGGGTGTTCGGCTGCGACGTGTGCCTGGAGGTCTGCCCGTTCGGGCGCTTCGCGGACGACCACGCGGTGGAATGGGGCACGCATGAAGGGCTGGAGCTCACGCTCCAGGAGTTGCTGACGCTCTCCGAACCGGTTTTCCACCGGGTCTTCCGGGGTTCTCCACTCCGACGCTCCGGCTGGTCCGGGCTCCTGCGCAACGCCTGCGTCGCCCTCGGCAACCTCGGCCGCGGCGAGGACGCACTGCGCGGGGCGCTGGCGCACCCGGAGCCGCTGGTCCGGGGGCACGCGGCGTGGGCGCTGGGCCGTCTCGGTGCGCCCGAGGGGCTCGCCGCCCTCGCCGCCCACGACCCGTCGCCGGAGGTGCGCGAGGAGGCCGCCCACGCCCTCGAAACCGAGGTTGGATAGCGCAAGCCTTTGGGGCCCAAGTGATTGCACGGAATCGAACGACCGTTCGACGGCTTCGGCCGCACGATGCGACTTCCTGTCCCCACACGGGAATCCGGAGCATTCCCAGCCCCACCGCTCGGACACGGGCTATCCTCTGGATACCCCTGCGTCCCCTTCCTTCCCCTGTCCGAGATGCCCGTCTCCAACTACTACCAGGAGCGCAAGTTCTGTCCCGCTTGCGACCGCTACGTCCGCTTCCTCCAGAGCCTCGACGAGTCCTTCTGCGTCGAGTGCGGCTCCAAGGTCCGCCTCTTCAGCCCGAAGGACCACCGGGCCTTCCTGCGCTCGTTGAAGCCGCAGGGCCGCCCCGGGCGCAAGTCGGACAAGCGGGTCTCCTGATCCTTCCCCCGCTCCCTCCCCCCGAGCCCTATCCTTCGCGGTCGCGGGCGGCCTCCTTCCCCGGGCCGTTCGCGACCGCGAAACCATGTCCGGGCGCGCCCCGCGTTTCCGTCTCTGCCTGCTCCTGACGCGGCGCCTGTGCC
Organism: Planctomycetota bacterium; assembly: GCA_027020785.1. GTDB lineage: Bacteria > Planctomycetota > UBA1135 > UBA1135 > UBA1135 > JALUVI01. Next base: position 8,614 of record JALUVI010000043.1, read on the forward strand.
GTCTCGCCCCCCTCGAGACGATGCGCCGAGCCGTCGCCGGGGGCGCCGACCTGGTCCAGGTCCGCGAGAAGGACGCGTCGCCACGGGAGCTCCTCGCCTGGACCCGCGAGGTGGTCGCCCTGGGGCGCGAGCTCGGCGTTCCGGTGGTCGTGGACGACGACGTCGCCGTGGCCCGCGTCGCTGGGGCCGCAGGGGTCCACCTGGGGCAGGACGACCTCCCGCCGGAGGCGGCGCGGCGCGTCCTCGGCCCCGAGGCGCTGGTCGGCTGGAGCACCCACGACCTGGACCAGGTCGCGGCGGCGGCACGGTCGGGGGTGGTGGACTACGTGGGCTTCGGGCCCGCCTTCCCCACCGCGACCAAGGGCTACGCGGCCGGGCTGGGCCCGGCCGCCGTCGCCGAGGCGGTCGCCGCCAGCCCGCTGCCGGTGTTGGCGATCGGTGGAATCACCCCGGAGAACCGGTGGAGACTCCCGCGGGAGGCCGGCGTAGCGGTCTCTTCGGCCCTCTGTGGGGCGGAGCGGCCGGCGGAAGTGGCCCATGACCTCGTGGAGCCCTCCGTATAGTGGAGACCATGAGGCCCTCCCTCTCCATCGTCTCCGTCGCCGCGGCGGCCGCCCTGGCCCTCGCGACCGCTCCGGCCGGCGCCCAGATCCAGGTCGGCGACCGTCCGGAGTTCACCTTCCGCGACGGCCTCTACGGCGTCCCCGGCGCCACCAGCCTGGCCGACTTCCGCGGCAAACCCGTCCTGGTGGACTTCTGGGGCACCCAGTGAGGCGCCTGCGTCGGGCAGTCCGTGCCGACTGCCGTCAAGCTCCAGAAGGAGTACGGTGACGCCATCCAGGTCATCTTCGTCGAGGTCCAGGGCCACTCCATGGACGAGGTCCTGCCGTTCGCGCTGAAGCGCAAGTGGCTCGGCTCCGGGGTCGCCTGGACCACGGAACGCCCGTTCCGCGTCGACCTGAACGGCATCCCCAACTATGCGCTGATCTCGCCCGACGGCGAGGTGGTGTCGTGGGGGTACTCGAACCAGGACCACAAGAAGGTCGTGGAGCTCATCGAGGGGTTCGTGAAGTCCAAGCCGCAGCGCGAAGACCTGCCGAAGCCGCTCGTCAAGGTGTACAAGGAGTTCGACAAGGGCGAGTTCGCCAAGGCCTGGAAGGAGGCGGACAAGGTCGAGGCCAAGTACGCCGAGGACGCCCAGGTGCTGCGCTTCCTGGGCGACGCCCGACGTGAGGTCCGCGAGACCGTCGAGCGGCGCTCCCAACGGATCAGCTGGCTGGTCGAGAACGGCTACCCGCTGCTGGCCGAGGCCCAGTGGAAGGACCTGGTCAAGGTGGTCAAGGGCGCCGACGAGCTCGTTGCCCTCGTCGCCGACGTCACCGCACGCATCGACACCGACGAATTCGCCGACATGAAGAAGGCGGCGCGTTCGCTGGTGAAGATGGAGCAGGCGCTCTACGAGTCCGGCGGCAAGGACGGCGAGAAACTGGCCAAGAAGCTGCGCAAGTTCGCCGAGGACCACGCCGGGACGCCGCTCGCGGCCCGGGCCACGCAGCTCGCCGACATCGCCGCGAAGGTCGGAAGCGTCCGCGCCTGACGCCCCGGCCGTGCGCGCCGCGGGGCGGCTCCCCTGCCGGGAGCCGCCCCGCTTCCCGTTCAGCCCACGCTGCGCACCTGGTCGGTCAGCACCTGGGCCACGCAGCCGGTCAGCTTCTTCGCCGTCGGCACGTGGAGGAACTCGTTCGGGCCGTGCGCGTTGCTGGCCGGGCCGAGGACGCCGGTGATGAGGAACTGCGCCTGCGGGAAGCGCTCGCCGAGCATGCCCATGAACGGGATGGAGCCGCCTTCTCCCATCCAGGCGGCGGGGTTTCCGAACCAGGCTTCGCTGGCGCGGCGGGTGGACTCGTCCAGCCACGAAGCGAGCGGCGGCGCGTTCCATCCAGTGGCGCCCTTCTCGGCGACGAACGAGACCCGGGCGCCGTAGGGCGGGTCCTCGGTCAGCAGGCGCTCGACGACGGCCTGGGCCGCATCGGCGGGCACGGTCGGCGGCAGCCGGAAGGACAGCTTCAGCGCGGTGTACGGACGCAGCACGTTGCCGGCGTCGGCGAGCGCCGGCAGGCCGCCGGCGCCGGTGACCGAGAGGGTCGGCCGCCAGGTGCGCGCAAGGATCTGTTCGACGGGGTCGTCCACCATCGGGCGCACGCCGTCCGCGAAGGGGAACTCGCGGGCGATGGGGCCGAGGATGGCGGCGGTCTCGCGAGCCTGCGCGATGCGCTGCTCGGGGATCTCGGCGTGGAGCTCGGCGGGCAGGATGCGCCCCGTCACGGGGTCTTCCACGCGGTCGAGCAACAGCCGCAGCACCCGAAACGAGGAGGGCACGACGCCGCTGGCGTTGCCGGAGTGGACCCCTTCGGTGAGGACGTCGGCGCGCAGGTCGCCGGCGATCATGCCGCGCAGCGAGGTGGTCCCCCACAGCCGTTCGTAGTCGCCGCAGCCCGAGTCGAGGCAGACCACGAGGCCGACGTCGCCGATGCGGTCGGCGAGGTGGTCCACGTAGGCCGGGAGGTCGGGACTGCCGCTCTCCTCGCTGGCCTCGATCATCACGACGAGGCGGCCGTGGCTGCCGCCGAAGCGCTGCACCGCTTCCACCGCGAGCAGCGAGGCGAAGGCGGCGTAGCCGTCGTCGGCGCCGCCGCGCCCGTAGAGGCGGTCGCCGTCGCGGACCGGCGTCCACGGGCCGAGCCCGTCGCGCCAGCCCTCCATCTCGGGCTGCTTGTCGAGGTGGCCGTACAGCAGGACGCCGGGCGCGTCGGCCGCCGGCGCCTCGGGGCCGAACGGCGGGATCTCCATCAGGATCAGGGGGGTGCGTCCGGGCAGACGCACGACCTCGAGCGACAGTCCGGCGATGGGGCGGGCGCGGCACCAGTCGGCGACGAGGTCCACGGCCTGGTCCATGTAGCCGTGCTCGCGCCATTCCGGGTCGAACAGCGGCGACTTGTTGGGGATGGCGACGTAGCGCGTGAGCACGGGCAGGGCGTCGTCCTCCCAGGCGCGCTCGACGAAGTCGCGCATCGCGGCGAGGTCCGGGGCGAGGCGGGTCTCCATGCCCCCATGGTGCCATCGCGCCCGACGGCGGGCCCGGCGGGCGTGCTACCTTCCTCGGCATGTCCGAACCCGGGTCTCCCTCCGGCGCCCCCGCGAAGCGGGGGTTCTTCGCGCAGCTCGCCGCCTTCCCCTCCACCTTCTGGTGGGCCAACTGGATGGAGCTGGTCGAGCGCTTCGCCTACTACGGGCTCCGCACCGTGGTGCCGGTGTACATGGTGCTGGCCCACGAACGCGGCGGGCCCGAGCTGACCCACGCCCAGAAGGGGTTGATCTTCGCGTGGTGGGCCGCGGTGCAGAGCTTCCTGCCCATCTTCACCGGCGGCTTCGCCGACCGCTACGGCTACAAGGTCAACATCCTGATCTCGACGGTGTTGAAGATCGCCGGGTACCTGGTGATGGGCTGGGCGATCTGGCTCGGCTCGCTGCTCACCGGGATGAGCGTGGAGGAGAAGCTCGGCGCCGCAGGCGGCCCGTACACCTATCCGATCTTCTTCGCCGGCGCGCTCCTGCTGGCGGCGGGAACGGCCATCTTCAAGCCCGGCGTCCAGGGGCTGATCGCCTACGGCATGCCCTCGGACGCCCGCTCGTTCGGCTGGGGCATCTTCTACCAGATGGTGAACGTCGGCGGCTTCCTGGGCCCGCTGTTCGCCGCCGTCCTGCAGATGCTGTCCTGGAAGTGGGTGTTCACGATGTGCGCGGTTTCCATTGCGCTCAACTTCGTGCCGCTGATGTTCTTCGCCGAACCGCCGCGGAAGCAGGGCGAGGGCTACGTCGGCAAGGGCGCAGGGCACATCGTCGCCGACACCTTCAAGCAGTTCCTGCATCCGCGGGTGTTCCTCTTCACCATCGCGTTCGCCGGGTTCTGGCTGATGTTCTACCAGCTGTTCGACATCCTGCCGAACTTCATCGACGACTGGGTGGACTCGCGCGCGGTGGTCGCCGCACTCGCGGAGTACGTTCCGGCCTCGGTCATCCCGGTCAACGCCGATGGCAACCTGAACCAGGCATGGATGATCAACCTGGACGCGCTGCTGATCATGATCTTCGCGTTCGCGGTCGGCTACGTGACCGGCAAGTTCAAGTCTCTGCCGACGATGATGGTCGGCATCGCGGTGTGCGCGGCCTGCATCTACGCGCTGGGCATGAGCATGAACGGCTGGTGGACCCTCGGCGCCATCGGCGTGTTCGCCTTCGGCGAGATGATCGCCAGCCCGACCAAGCTGCGGTTCATGAACGAGATCGCACCGAAGGGGAAGGAGGGGCTGTTCCTGGGGTTCGCGAACGCGACCACCGGACTCGGGTGGTTCGTCGGCAGCCTGCTCGCCGGCCACCTCTACGAGCACGGCGGCGACAAGGCGAACCTGGCGCTGCAGGACCTGGCGGCGCGCCGCGAGGCGCCGCAGCTGGTCGAGCTGCTGGACGAGGAGGAGCTGTTCGACGGGTACTTCCGGCGGCTCGGCACCGCGAACCTCGCTGGGTTGACCCTGGTGTTCGCGCCGGAGTCCATCGCCGAGGAGGGCGACCCGCGCGCCGTCGCGGCGTGGCTGGACGAGCACTGGAAGGACGAGCGTCAGGCGCGGCGGGCGCGGGAGGTCGCCGAGGCCGGCGGTTCGCTGGCCGACGTCGGCGAGGCGGTGCACGTCCTGCCCGAGCACGTCGGCAGGCTGCCGCACCTCGAGGACGAGGGGATCGGCGCCGAGGAGCTGGCGCTGGCGCGCGGGGTGCTGCGGACCTCGCCGGAGTACGCCGACCTGGTGGAGAGGATGTCCGACGACGTCGTCGTGGTGCGGTTGAGCCAGGCGCTGGGCGTGTCCAACTTCGCCGCCCACCGGTTGTTGTTCGAGCCGAGCGTGCGCAGCGGCGGGCTGGACCTCGGCGCGCTGGAAGAGAAGGTCCGCGCGGCGTGGCCGCGGGCCCCCAAGGAGGGCGCTCTCGCCGCGCTGCTCGAGGAAGTCGTGGACGCCGGCGGCGACGGCGTGCGGGCGGTCCTGGAACTGGCTGCGATGGAGGAAGCGCCGGCGTCGCGGCTCGAGCTGGTCCAGGCCCTGAAGCTGCCGCCGCCGCCGGTGGCCGAGGCGATGGCGCGCCTGCGCGGCCCCATCCTGGCGCTGGCCACCGAGGCGGCGGCGACCGGCGCCGAGGCCGCGACGGGCCGGCCCTGGCTGCTCGAGCTGTTCAAGCGCAGCCGCACCTTCGACCTCGCGGCGAGCGAGGCCGGCATGGACCGCGACGCCTTCAAGCAGTACCTGTGGGACACCTACGAGCCCTACGCGATGTGGAAGGTGTTCACCCTCATCGGACTGGCCTCGATGGTGGCCCTGTGGCTCTACCGCCTCGGCCTGCGCCGCTGGGACGCCGACAACCCCGATCTGGCCGGTTCCTGACCCTCGGTCGCGCGTCCGCTATCCTGCCGGCATGGACATCCGCCACGTCCTCCTGACCACCGACCTGTCCGAGGAATCCGAGCGCAGCTTCGACGCGGCGCTGTCCGTCGCGAAGAAGTGGGGCGCGCGCATCACCCTGCTCCACGTGGTGCTCGAGCTGCAGGTCACGCCGCACGGCGCGCCGTTTGCGCCCCCCATCACCGACCCGGAGGCGGAGGCGGCGCTGGGGCCGGCGCGCGAGAAGCTCGAGGAGTACCGCACCCGCCTGACCGACGGCGTCGAGGTCGCGACCGAGGTGGTGATGGCCCCCGACGTGGCGAAGGGCATCTGCGGTTGGGCCGAGCACCACGACGCGGACGTGATCGTGATGAGCACCCACGGCCTGTCCGGGTTCCGCCGGCTCATCCTCGGCAGCGTGACCGAGGAGGTGCTGCGCTGCTCGGACGTGCCCGTGCTCTGCGTGCCGCGGAAGGAGTAGGCGCGGAAGCCGGCGCGCCGAGACCGGGGCTGCGCGGGGCTCAGCCCACGGCGAGCAGCGCCCATCGTGTCAGGTAGCCCATCGCGACCGACCAGGTGAAGTTCACCAGGGTGCCGACGAGGTAGTAGCCCGGGTCGCCCTCCATCTCGTTGCGCCGGACCAACGACTTGGCGGTGAAGATGAGGGCGAGGCCCATGACCTCGCCGGCGAGGACGAAGGTGACGGCGAGGAGGTTCTCGCACTTGCCGATGACGGTGGACGGGTCGAAACCGCGTCGCGCCTCCGGCGCGTCCGGCGCCGAGGGCTCACGGCGGTGCGTTCCGGATTCGGGCGCGTGTTCGCGGCCGGTGACACAGCGCACCCACCAGCCGCTGGCGCCGAGGGTGACGGCGTAGCCGAGGGCGACGACCACCGCGCCGCGCACGTCGAGATGGGCCAGCAGGTCCTGCACGCCCCCAGGCTAGGGGGCGGGGGCGAGCGCATCCAGCCAGTCGAGGAGGGCCGGGAAGGAGCGCTCGTTCGCGGCGAGTTCGTGGGCGTGGGCGCGGTCGAGGGTCATCGAGACGTTGGACGGGGTGACGTCGAGGCGCTCGGCGACGTCGCGCTGCACGCCGAGTGCGCGCCACAGGCGATAGACCTCGGCCTGGCGCGCGGTCCAGTCGGCGACCCAGAGGAAGTGGAGGCGCAGCGACGACTCGAGACCGGCAGTCGCGGCGGCGGGCCACTCGGGAACGGCGAAGGCGCAGGGAAGGTCGTCGCGCCGGGCGCGTTCGAGGGCGTCGGCGGCGCGGTGGAAGGCGGGGCCGTCCATGGCCGAGGCGCGGCCTCCGGCGACGCCGACGTCGAGCCGGCCGCGGGCCAGGGCGAAGCGGAAGCGGTGCGGCCAGAGCGCGAGGGTGAGGTGGAAGGCGGCGCGGAGGGCCGGCCCGGGGCGGCGGGCGACTCCGGAGAGCTCGTCCAGGCCGCGGACCGCCTCGAGCGGGGCGACCCAGGCCGAGCCCGCGTCCGGGTGGTCGAGGACGCGAGCGGCGCCCGGGTCGGTGGGCCCTGTCCCCTCCGGGCCGGCAGTGGAGGGGCGCCGGATCCGGGCCAGGGCGCGGCGCAGGTCGGCGGCGAAGGCGGGGCGGTCGGCGAGGTCGCGTGAGCCCTCGAGGTCGGCGACCATCGCCCAGAGCGCGGGGGCGGAGCGGGGGCGGGGTGGCCCACAGGGGT
>JALUVI010000044.1 GCA_027020785.1 Planctomycetota bacterium
GCCGCGCCGTCACCCACGCCGGATGGGTCCCCGACGTCGAGGACGGACGCATCCGCGTCCAGGCCCTCGACCTCGCCACCTGCACGACCACCAATCGCGGGCGGCCGGTGTTCTGACGGCGGGGCGCCCCCGGGTTCACGCTCACCCGCCGCACCGACGGTTAGCATGGTCTCCGCATGACGGCGGAGGACGACCCCCTGCGCCGCCTCGAAGCGCTCCTCGGCCACGACTTCCGTGACCCCGGGCTCCTCCGGGAGGCCCTGACCCACGCGTCGCGCGCCGAAGGGCACAACGAACGGCTCGAGTTCCTGGGCGACGCGGTCCTCGACCTCGTCGTCGCGGAATCGCTGTATCGCCGCTTCACCGGCGCCCGGGAAGGGCGGCTCACCCAGTGGAAGTCGCTGCTCGTCTCGCGCGAGACGCTCGCTCGGGTCGGCGAACGCCTCGGGCTCGCCGCCTTCCTCCAGGTCGGCAGCGGACTCGACCGCCAGCGCTCGCTGCCGCGCTCGCTCGCCGGCAACGCCGTCGAAGCCGTGCTCGGCGCCCTCTACCTCGACCTCGGGGGAGCGCGCGGCGGCGCCCTGGAAACCTGCCGCCGCGTGGCCGAGGAGTGGCTCGCGCCCGAGATGGCGGACCTCCCCCGCCGCGCCGACCGCGCCCACGCCAAGACCCTGCTCCAGGACTGGGCGCAGGCTCGGGTCGGGGCCATTCCGCGCTACGAACTGATGGAGGTCCACGAGCACCCCGAGACGCGCTCCTTCCGCGTGCGCGCCCGCGTCGGCGCGCGCGACTTCCCGCCGGCCTGGGGCACGAGCAAGCGCCAGGCCGAGCGGCGCGCCGCCTGGGAGGCGGTCCTGGTGCTCCGAAGCGAAGGCGAGACGCTGGGGCTGCCCGTGCCCGAACCCGCGTCGGCCCATCCCCCGGATCGCGCCGGCGGAGGCGCGGAGGGGTCGCGATGAACCGCCGCACCTCCGAGCGGCCCGCCACCCTCGATCCGGTCGCTCTGCTGCGCGCGACCGCACCGTTCCGTGAACTGACCGAGCGCCTCGTCCGGCACGAGGGCGCCGCCGGCGAACTCGCCTGGGGAGGGTTCTGGGGTTCGGCCCGCGCCCTTTGCACCGCCGCCCTCTCGGCCGAGCTCGGCCGCCCCCTGCTCGTCGTCTGCGCCGATGCGGCCGAAGCCGAGTCGGCGGCCGAAGACCTCCGCGCCTTCGGTCGCGGCGCCTTCCCGTTCCCGGCCCGCGAGGGCAAGCTCGGCACCGAGAGCGAAGTCCTGCGCGCCCGACACCGCGCCATGGCCCGGCTGGCGCGGCCGGACTTCACGGGCTGCCTGGTCGCCCCGCTCGCCGCCCTGGCCCAACCCGTGCCGCGCCCGGGCGAAGGCGTGGTCGAGCTGGTCGAGGGCGGACGCCTCGACCCCGACGACCTGGCGCGGAGACTCGTCGCCGCCGGCTACGAACGCGTCCCTGCCATCGCCGAACCCGGCGAGTTCGCCCGCCGCGGCGACGTCCTCGACGTCTTCCCTCCGGCGCTCGGCGAACCGCTGCGACTCGAGTTCTTCGACGACGAACTCGAGAGCCTGCGCGTCTTCGACCTCGGCACGCAGCGCACCCGTCACGTGCTGCGCCGGCTCGAGGTCCCACTCGTGCGCGAGCTGCCGGCCTGGGCCGCCGAGGACCAGCCCCTGCTGCCGGAGGTCCTGCCCGACGACGTGCTGGTCGTCCTCTGGGACCCGGACACCCTCGACGCCCGCGGCGCAGCGCTGCGCGCCCACGCCCCGGGGGCGACCCGCGCGCTGACCCGGGCGGCGGCCGCGCTCGAGGGGCGGCGGCGGTTGTCGCTGGCAACCCTGCCCGGGCGCGACGGCACCCTCTCCACCTTGAGCGTCGAAGAATACGCGCAGGGCGTGGTCGCCGGACTCGAGCGATTGGCGCAGCGGGCCGCCGACGGCGAGCACGTGCTCCTGTTCGCCTCGACCCGCGCCGAGGCCCAACGGATGGAAGAGCTCCTCGCCGAATCGGGGCGGACCGAGGCGGGAGTCGTCGTGCACGAGGGCGTGCTGGAACGCGGCTTCCGCGTGCCGGAGGCGCGGTTGACCGTCCTGCACCACGGCGAGCTCCTGCCGGAGGGCGGTCACGGGCGGCGCGCCCGCCGGGCCGGCGGGGCGGCGCGCCGCCGCGACACCGCGGCCCTGCACGACGCGATGGCGCTGCGCCCCGGCGACCTCGTGGTCCACGCCGTCCACGGGCTGTGCCGCTTCCGCGGCATGGAGGCCGGACGCGACGGCGAACAGGACGTCCTCGTGCTCGAGTTCGCCGACGGGGTGCTCCTGAAGGTGCCGGCGTCACGAGTGGACCTGGTGGAGCGCTACGTCGGCGCGGGCGGAACCACGCCCAAACTCGACAAGCCCGGGACCGGCGCCTTCCTCGCGCGACGCCGCAAGGTCGAGGAAGCGGTCGAGGACCTCGCCGCGTCCCTGCTCGAGGTCCAGGCCAGGCGGGCCGCCCTGCCGGGCTTCGCCTTCCCCGACCCCGGCGAGGACCAACGCGCCTTCGAGGCCTCGTTCCCGTGGGAAGACACCCCCGACCAAGTCCAGGGGACGCGCGAGATCCACGAGGACCTCGGCCGCCCCCGCGCCATGGACCGGCTGGTCTGCGGCGACGTCGGCTACGGCAAGACCGAACTCGCGGCTCGGGCCGCCTTCCGCGCCATCCATGCCGGCAAACAGGTCGCCGTGCTGGTGCCGACCACCGTCCTGTGCGAGCAGCACCTGCGCTCGTTCCGCGAGCGCTTCGCCGACTGGCCCGTGACCGTGGCCGGACTGTCGCGGCTGGTGCGCGGCGCCGAGCGGCGCCAGGTACTGGAGGGGCTGGCGAGCGGCGCGGTGGACCTCGTGGTCGGCACCCACCGCCTGCTGTCTTCGGACGTGAAGTTCCGCGACCTCGGCCTGGTGGTGGTGGACGAGGAGCAGCGCTTCGGCGTCGAGCACAAGGAGCGGCTGAAGCGCAAGCGGGCCCAGGTGGACGTGCTGACCTTGACCGCGACACCGGTGCCGCGCACCCTGCACATGGCGCTGGCCGGGCTGCGCGACATCACCTCGCTGGCGACGGCGCCGGCGGGACGCCGCGAGATCCACACCGAGATCCGGTTCGCGGACGAGGACGAACTGGTGCGCGAAGCGATTCGGCGCGAGCTCGACCGCGGCGGGCAGGCGTTCTTCCTGCACAACCGGGTCCGGTCGCTGCCGAAGGTGCGCGACCGCCTGCAGCGGCTGGTGCCCGAAGCGCGCCTGGTCCTGGCGCACGGGCAGATGGAACCGCGCGAACTCGAGAAGGCGATGCTCGCCTTCGTGCGCGGAGACGCCGACGTCCTGGTCAGCACGACCATCGTCGAGAGCGGGCTCGACATCCCCAACGCCAACACCATCCTGGTGGACGACGCCCACCGCCACGGGCTCGCCGACCTGCACCAGCTGCGCGGGCGGGTCGGGCGCTCGACGCGGCGCGGCTACTGCTACCTGCTGGTGCCGCGCGGGCAGCCGCTGCCGAACGACGCGCGGCGGCGCCTCAAGGCCATCGAGGAGATGCGCTACCTCGGCGCCGGGTTCCAGCTCGCCCTGCGCGACCTCGAGATCCGCGGCGCAGGCAACCTGCTCGGGCCCGAGCAGTCGGGGCACATCCAAGCGGTCGGTTACGAGACCTACCGCCGCCTGCTGGCCCAGGCGGTGGCGCGGCTGCGCAACCGCCACGCCGCGGCCGCCGGCGGCGCACCGCCGGTGTGCGACGTCCAACTCGGGGTGGCGGCTGCCCTGCCGTCGGCGTACGTACCGGAAGAGGAACTGCGGCTCGAGGTCCTGCGCGAGCTGGACGGCGTACGCACACCCGAGCGGCTGGCGGAGGCGCTGGAAGGGCTCCGCGACCGCTTCGGCCCGCCCCCCGACGAGCTGACGGCCCTGGCGCGGCTGTTCTTCCTCAAGCACCGGCTCGGCGCGCTCGGCTTCGCGGCCGTCCACCGCGTCGGCGACCACCTCGCCTGCACCCTCGACGACGCCCGGGCCGTGGAGAAGGCCCTGACGGGACGCGGGGTGGAGCTGCGCATCGTCACCGCCCGGCGCGCCCACTGGATGCTGCCGCGGGGGGACGAGAGCCCCGCCGAGGCGCTGGAGCACGTCTTCGGCGTGGCCGCCGCTTGCCGACCCCGGCGCCGGCGGGGACAATCCCGCGGCCGGGCCGGCCGACGGCCCCCCCGCTCGACATGAACCTCACCCTCTTCCTCCTCTCCGCCGTCCTCTTCCACGCGCCTTGCGCCGCTCCCCAGGAGCCCGCGCCGCAGGGCCTCGCCGAGGGCCCCGACGCCGAGGAGGTGCCGGTGGACCAGACCCTGGTCGTCATCAACGACGACGTCATCACCTGGTCCATGGTCCAGGAGCGGGCCGGCCGGTTGATGCGGATCGCCCCCGAGCTGTCGCCGGGCGACGCCCAGTCCCTCGCCCTGCGCGACTGGGTCATCGACCTGCTGTCGCAGGAGGGCCTGCGCAGGATGGGCCTCGACCCGACCCTGATGGACGAGGAGGCGACGCTGCGGATGCAGCGCATCATCGAGGAGACCGGGTCGCGCGCGCGGTTCGAGGAGCAGATCGCCCGCGAGGGCATCGACCTGGAGACCTGGCGCCGCTACCTGCGCAACGAGCTGGTGAACGCCACCTTCCGGCGCATCATGCTGGGGATGCAGCCGTCTCCCCTCGAGGGCATCCGCAACCGCACCCTGCCGCGTCCCGAGGAGGTCCGCAGGGCCTTCGAGGAGCATCCGGAGGAATGGACCGTCGGCGAACACCGCGCCTGGCTCACCCTGCAGTTCTTCGACTCGGACCAGGGCACCGGGCTGGAGCGGGCCCAGGCCGTCGCCAACGGACTGGCCCAGGGCACGATGACCGTGGACGAGGCCAAGGCGTTGGCCGACTCGGTCCGGCCCGGCGAGGGCGACCCGCGCGCCCAGCCCCTGCGCTCCGACCTGCGACGGTTCCTGGTCGAGGGGCAAGCCGGCGAGGTCGGCGACGTGGACCCCATCGAGGGCCTCGGCGCCCAGGTCGTGGTCCTGACCGAGGTCCAGGAGGCGCGCGAGATCGGCTTCGACGAGGCCCAGGAGATGGTCGCCCAGCAGCTGCGTCGGGACGAGGAGGAGCGGATCCTGGCCGACGCCTACCAGCACCTGGCCCGGACCTCCTACCTCTGGTACATCAACGACCTCGAGGGGTTCATGACCGGCCTCCTGGGCATCGAGGCCGACCGGGCCGTCGAGTTCTAGGCCCGGCGCCGCCGGGCCGTGGGGCGGAGCCCGCCAGGGCCCATGCCCGTCCCTCCCCCGAGAAAACCCGGCGCGGTCGCGGCGGGGCGCTAGAATGCCGGTTCCGCCGCGGGGATGGGTGAACCGAGCCCCGGGGCGGTCGTTGTCCTTCGAGACCGATGACCGACTCCCACGAATACGTCTACGAGAGCCACCGCAGCTGGGAGCAGGAGACGTCGTTCAACGACGTCCTCGCCGAGCAGCTCCGCCGCGCCCCCTACCTGCTGGCCTCGGCCCTGATCCACGTCCTGATCGGCTTCATCGTGGCCGGTTTCATGCTCCTGACCAAGGAGGAGACCGAGGTCCACACCATCACGGCCCAGCCGCCGCCACCCCCGCCCGAGGTCGAGGAGGAGGAGCCGCCGCCGCCCCCGCCCGAGGAGGAGGTGGTCGAGGAGCCGGTGATCCAGGAGGCCGAGATCGAGGAGACCACCGAGCAGGAGATGCTCGAGGAGACCGGCGACCCCGACTTCACTTCGGACTCGCCCTTCGAGGCCGACCAGTCCAACAACGCCGTGGGGCTCGGCGGCGGCGCCGGCGGCAAGTACGGCGGGCGCGGCGGGCGCGGCGGACGGCGCGGGCGCACCAAGACCGACCAGGCCGTGGCCGACGCCCTCAAGTGGCTGCACGACCACCAGGCCCCCATCGGTTTCTGGGACTCGGACGAGTTCATGCTCTACGACAAGTACCCGGACAAGCCGCCGAGCGACGGCAAGGGCAACCCTGCCGTGGACGTCGGCCTGACCGGACTCGCGCTGCTGGCCTTCCTGGGCAACGGCAACACCCTCGCCAGCGGCCCCTACCGCGAGACCGTCGGCAAGGGCATCGGGTGGCTGCGCGAGAACCAGCGCGACGACGGCCTCTTCGGCGACGAGGTCGGCAACCCGACCCTCTACAACCACGCCATCGCCGCGATGGCGGTGGGCGAGGCGACCTACTTCGCCAAGCAGCCGCCCCCGCTCAAGAAGTCGCTCAAGAAGGCGGTCAGCGTCATCCTGAACGCCCAGGTGCCGTACGCGGCCTGGCGCTACTCGCTGGTCCCGAATGGTGAGTGCGACTCGTCCATCACCGGATGGATGGTGTTCGCGCTGAAGACCGCCGAGGACAACAAGATCCCCATCGACAAGGCCGCCTTCGAGGGCGCCAAGGAGTGGTTCCGCACCATGGAGGACCCGAACACCGGCCGCATCGGCTACGCCTGGGGCGAAGGCGGCGGCGGGCCGGGCTCGCTGCCCTCGCGGCCGGCCTACCTGATGGACAAGTTCCCGGCCGACAAGTCGGAATCGCTGACCGCGGTGGGTCTGCTGTGCCGCATCTTCATGACCGACACCGACAAGGTGAAGCGTTGGGAGGACCACCCCAACTACGAGATGATGAAGAAGAACGCGGACCTCATCGCGGCCAAGCTGCCGCGCTGGGACAGCGACGGCTCCATCGACATGTACTACTGGTACTACGGCACCTTCGCCATGAACCAGTGGGGCGGCCAGCACTGGAAGAAGTGGGAGAAGGCCATTTCCGAGGCTCTCATCCCGAACCAGCGCCGTGAGGACAAGGAGGACAACTTCTTCGGCTCGTGGGACCCGGTCGGAGCCTGGGGCGAGGAAGGCGGTCGGGTGTACTCCACCGCGATCTGCGCCCTCATCCTCGAGGTGTACTACCGCTACGCCCAGATCCTGGGAGCGCGCTAGACGCCGCGACGCCGAAGGCAAGGGCGCCGGTTCCCGCAGGGGAGCCGGCGCCTTCCTCGTTCCAGAACGGCAATCGGCGCCAGGCGCGACGCCGCCGAGGAGGCGATACAGTTCGCTGCCGGGGCAACAACCCGACGGTCACCCGGTGAGGGGGATCAGGCCGCCGGCGTGCCGGCCTGGGAGCGCAGCGCCTCGACCGACTTCATCAGGCGCGACTTCTTGCGCGCCGCGGTGTTGGCGTGCAACTGGTTCCACTTGACGTTCTTGTCGATCAGCTTGACCGCCAGCACGAGGTAGCGCTCGGCTTCGGCCAGGTCGCCGGCTTGGACGGCCTGCTCGGTCCGCTTGATCCAGGTGCGCATGGCCGAACGCCGACCCCGGTTGCGCTGGCGGCGCTTGAGGCTCTTCTTGAGTTCGGCTTTGGCGGAAGGCGTGTTCGGCATCAGCAGTGGAGGGTCCCGGAAGTCGGGCCGAACAGGATAGAGCCGTCCCGGCGATCCGGCAAGCCCCTTCCCGGTCGGAGGGCCCGCCCCCTAGGCGGACGGCGGCGGACCGTCCTCGCCGCGGGCGGCGCGGAGGAAGGCCTCGGTGTCGAGTCCGCTGCCCTCGGAGCCCCCCGAGCGCAGGGCCTGCTCGGCGGCGAGGTTCTTGCGGGCGCGCATCGCCTCGGTGTCGCGGGGGTCCACCGCCAGGGCCTTCTCGTAGAAGGCCAGCGCCTCGTCCACGCGGCCCCGGGCCGCGGCCAGCCGACCGGCCCGTTTGGCGGCCTCGGCGTCGACCTCGGCCAGGGCGCGGCACACGCCGAGGGCCCCGCCTTCGTGGCCCGCCCGCTCGAGCGCGTCGGCCCACTGGACGCCGAGGGCGGCGTCGCCGGGGTTGCGGAGGAAGGCGCGACGCAGGTTGCGGGCCTCGGCCTCGGGGTTCCGGGCCAACCGCGCGACCTTCGACAGCAGGCCGCCCCCCTTGGCGCCGAGCTTGCCGAGGACGCCGGCGGCCCCGCCCTCGAGCGCGGCTCGGACCAGGAGCTCGGCGGCGCGGGCGTCTCCGGGGGCGAAGTCCAGCACCTGGTCGCAGAGCTCGATGGCGAAGTCGGGCTGGCCCCGCTCCAGGGCCTGTTCGGCGCGGTCCAGGTGCTTCTCGAGGTTCATCGCGGGACGGGCCGCCGGGGCGCCGGCGGCTCCCGGTATCCTAGTCGTTCCGGAGCTCCCGTCATGGACGTCGTCCTCTACCCCGATCCGCGCCTGCGCGCCCCCAACGACCCGATCCAGGAGTTCGGGCCGGAGCTGGATGCGTTGGCGCGGGACATGTTCGAGGTCATGTACCGCACCGAGGGGGTCGGACTGGCGGCGCCGCAGGTGGGGGTCAACGTGCGGCTGCTCGTGTTCAACCCCACCGGCGACCCGGAGGCCCGCGACCAGGAGCGCGTCCTGTGCAACCCCCGCATCGTGCGCTCGGCCCGCGAGCGCGAGTTCGGACGCGAGGGCTGTCTGTCGTTCCCAGGCATCTACGCCGAGATCGAGCGGCCCGTCGCCGTGACCATCGAGGCCCTCGATCTGCGCGGCGAACCCTTCACCCTGGAGCTCGCCGACTGGGAAGCCCGCATCTTCCAACACGAGTTCGACCACCTCGAGGGCGTGCTCTTCATCGACCGGATGCGGCCGGTGGACAAGGCCGCCCATCGCGCCGCCCTCGAAGAACTGGTGGCGGCCTACCGAGAGCGACGCGTTGCGCATCCTGAACGGGCTCGAGGCCCTGCCCGCCCCGAATAGGGAGCGCGGCTCGGTCGCGACGGTGGGCGTCTTCGACGGCGTCCACCTCGGTCACTTCCTCGTCCTGCGGAAGCTGGTCGCCCGTGCCCGCGAGCGCGGGGCGCGGGCCACCATGGTCACCTTCGCCAATCACCCCAAGGAGGTGGTGCTGGGCGCGGCGCCGCCGACCATCACCAGCCTGGAACACCGCCTGCTCCTGTTTCGGCGCGCCGGGGTGGACGAGGTGCTGGTGCTCGAGTTCTCGCCCGAGCTGCGGGCCCTGACCGCCGAGGAGTTCGTGCGGCGCATCCTGCTCGACGGGCTCGGCATGGTGGACCTGGTGTTCGGTTTCGACTCGAAGTTCGGGCGCGACCGCGGCGGCAACCCCGAGTCGCTGGCGCCGCTGGCGGCCGAGACCGGTTTCTCCATGGAGGTCGTCCCGCCGCTGCGCCTGGGCGGACGCGCCGTGTCGTCGAGCGCCATCCGCGAGGCGGTCGCCCTCGGCGACCTCGCCAAGGCGGCGGTCATGCTCGGGCGCCCGGTCAGCGTGCTCGGCACGGTGGTGCGCGGCGCCGGACGCGGCCGTGACCTCGGCTGGCCAACCGCCAACCTCGACCTGCACCACGAGCTCCACCCACCGCCCGGGGTGTACGCCGCGCTGGCCCTGCCCGATCCGGCGGGCCCGGGGGCGGACGAGTCCGCGGCCGACGAAGCGGCGCGCCTGCTCCCGGCAGTGGTCCACGTCGGCGGCAGCCCGACCTTCGGCGCCGGCGGCTCGGTCGAGGTCCACCTGCTCGAGGGCGGAGGCGACCTCTACGGGCGCGAGCTGGAACCCTTCTTCCTCGCTCGGCTGCGCGAGGCCCGGCGCTTCCCGGACGCCGCCGCGCTCGGCGCCCAGATCGCCCGCGACGCCGAGGCCGCCCGCCTCGTCACGGCCCGGGCCGGCGAGGACTGGCGCATCCCCGGGCGGTACCTGCCCATCGAAGGGGTGCGGCTCGAGCAACTGCTCGGCGACCGGGATGCCGCCGACTCCACGCGGCGCGACACTGGACAGCCCGAGGGGCGGAGCGTGTAGAATCCGCGGCCTGCCGGGAACGGCCCCCCGGGACGGTCAGGTAGCTCAGTTGGTAGAGCAACGGATTGAAAATCCGTGAGTCGGCGGTTCGACTCCGCCCCTGACCACCACCCCCCCCCTGCCGAGGGCCGCCTGCCGGCAATGCTGCGAACGGCCCCTCGGGGGCTCGGGTCAGGCGCCTTCGGCCTCGCGCTCCTCTTCCTTCGGAGGCGGCGCGACCAGCATCGAGCTCAAGTCCGGCAGGATGGTGACGCCCTTGGGCGACTTCTTCGGCTGGACCACCGATCCGGACGCGGCGGCTTCCTCCTCCTCGGGCTCCGGCGCCGGCTGGTCCGCAGCGACCTCGGGCTCGGGTGCGCTCGCAGCCGAGACGGGGCGCTCGGACGAGGACGTCGGTTCCTCGGCTTCCGGTCGGCCCTCCCCAGCGACCTCGGCCCCCTGCTCGGAAGCTCCGGCCTCGGCCGCGGCCTCTTCGCCGTCCCGGGCCGCCTCGGTGAAGGGCGAGGGCTTGCTGCGCCGGCGCCGGCGACGGCGGCGCGGTTCGCCGGCGGCCTCCTCCGCCTTCGGAGTCGCCTCGGCGGCCGTGGGTTCCGGCGTCGCCTCGACGCCGTCGGCGCCCTGTGCGTCACGGGACTCGCCGCGACGGCCCTCCTCCGCCGCAGCGGCGGCCCCACCGCGCCCGCGTCCGGAACGACGGCCCGAACGCCGGGAGCGGCCGGTGGTGCCGCCGGTCTCGGATGCGGCTTCGGCGGCCGGGGCCTCGGCGGGCTCCACGGTTTCCTCCGCCGACGCGGCGGCGGACTCGTCGTCACGTGCGCTGGACTCGGCTTCGGCCTCTCGGGATTCGGCTGCCGCCTCGGTCGCAGCGGAACGCCGGCGCGGGCGCCGACGACGACGGCGGCGGCGGCCGCTGCTGCCCTCGCCGTCGCCCTCGCCCTTCGGCGAGGCGACGCCGGGCAGTTCGACCCGACCCAGCTTCTTGGCCGGCTCGACGTCGGTGAGCGGCTCGTCCTCGACTTCGGCCGCCTCCTCGGCGGTCCAGTCCGTTGCGCTCGCAGACCCCGGCTCGACGCCGAGGAAACGGCACAGGAACCCGTCCACCTCGGGCAGCGACAGGAGCGTCATGTTGAGCATGTCGGTGGCGCGGGCACGGGTGTTGGCGTCCGGCGCCTTGAGGAGCAGCAGGGCCGCCGAGTCGCGGCCGACCCCGAACACGTCCACCAGACCGCGGAAACGGGCCGAGTAGTCCTGCCAGGAACCGGTCTTGCACTCGATCCAGAGCAGGCGTCCCTCGACCACCGCCATGATGTCCGACTCGAACTCGCGCCCGTCGGGCAGTGCGCCCTTGACGTTGTAGAGCAGCTGGCACTTGGCCGGGCTGACGTGGGCGCGGAGCCGCTTGCCGACCATCATGGACACGTAGTTCTCGAGCCATCCCCCAGTCAGGAACTGGCCGACCTGGCCGTCCTGGGTCGGGATGACCCGCAGCGCCTTCTTCGGGCTGCGGTGGTAGTAGAAGTCCTTCAGCATCCCGTGGCGGTGCAGCAGGGTGCCGAACTGGACGGCGGCGGAACGCTCCTTCTCGGAGAAGTGCTCGATCTCGATCTTGGAGCCGCGACCGCTCGCGACCAGCCGCTTGAGCCGGTCGTAGAACGGAGCGAGCAGGTCGTAGTGCGTGCCGAGGTGCCGCGCCAGGTGGTCGAAGGCCTCGTTCCGGCTCAAGTCGTCCTGGCCCTCGTAGACCACGACGCCGAGCTCCTTCAGGTAGTCCACCAGCGGACCGACCGGGGCGTCCTCGGGCGGCGGCTTCGGGGCGCGCGGCTTGCGCTCGCCCTCGCCGCGGCCGGTTCGCGATCCGCGGCCCGAGTCGCCGCTGCGCTCGACCGCCTCGCCGGCGGAAGCCGAGGCGCGCCGCGAGCGGCGGCGGCGCGAACGGCGTCCACCCTCACCACCCTCCGCGCTCTCGGACGAGCCTGGGCCCGAACCGGATTCGCGGGGGAGGAGAGTCTTCTCGAGGAGTTTCTGGAGGGCCCGGAGTTCCTCGACGGCATCGTGGAGCTTCTCCACCACGTCGTCCAAGGAGGCTCGGGCCGGTTCCGGGGAGCGCCGTCGTACCGCGTCTTCTTCGTTTCCGTCCGCCGCTCCCTTGAGGAGGCGTTGGAACAAGCCCATCGTGTGCATTGTGGCGCGGCCCCCCGGATCCCACAAGGGAAAAGGTGGACGGCCCCCCGAAGGCCCCGACGGCGGGCATGATGGAACGGTGGCCGCCGCCCTCCTCCCCCTCCTGCTCGTCCTCGGGGCGGGCTCCCGGCCCCAGGAACCCGTGACCCCGCCCACTCCTTCCACCCCTCCCGAGGCCTCCGAGGCCGGCGACGCCGCCCGGGAGCCCGCCGCCGGCGGGAGCGAGCGGCGGCCGAACCACCTGCTCGGACAGACCAGCCCCTACCTGCTCCAGCACCTCTACAACCCTGTGGACTGGTATCCGTGGGGAGAAGAGGCCTTCGCCAAGGCCCGGGCCGAGGACAAGCCCATCTTCCTCTCCATCGGGTACTCGGCCTGTCACTGGTGCCACGTGATGGAGCGCGAATCGTTCGAGGACCCGGAGATCGCGGCCTTCCTGAACGAGCACTTCGTCGCCGTCAAGGTGGACCGCGAGGAGCGCCCCGACGTGGACGAGGTCTACATGACCGCGGTCCAGAAGATGACGGGCAGCGGAGGCTGGCCCCTGACGGTGTTCCTCACCCCCGACCTGGAGCCGTTCTGGGGAGGGACCTACTTCCCGCCGCGGTCGCGGTACGGGCGGCCCGGGTTCCTCGACGTCCTGAAGGGCATCCAGCAGGCCTGGAGCGGGAAGCGCGACGAGGTCCTGCAGGCGGCGCGCGGGCTCGACGGGGCGCTCGCAGTGCGCTTCCCGAAGGCCGAGGACGCCGCGCTGCCCGGCTCGGAGGAGGTCGCCGAGCTCCAGGCCGCCGCCGTGGCGGCCCTCGGCGCCCGCTTCGACCCCGAATGGGGCGGCTTCGGCCCGGCGCCCAAGTTTCCGAGCGCCGAGACCCTGCGCTTCCTGGCCCACGCCGCGGCCCAACTCGGCGCGGAGGACGCGGGGCGCGCGCGGGAGATGCTCGTCCTGACCCTGCACCGGATGGCCGAGGGCGGTCTGTACGACCAGGTCGGCGGCGGCTTCCACCGCTACTCGACCGACGCGCGCTGGCTGGTGCCGCACTTCGAGAAGATGCTCTACGACCAGGGAACGCTGATGACGGCCTACCTGGAGGGGTACCGGCTGACCGGCGACGACGAGTTCGCGCGCATCGTCCGCGAGACCGCCGACTACCTCCTGCGCGACCTGCGCCTGCCGGGCGGCGCCTTCGCCGCGAGCACCGACGCCGACTCGGAGGGCGAGGAGGGGCGCTTCTTCACCTGGACTCCGAACGAGTTGCGGGCGGCGCTCGGCGAGCGCGACGCCGGGTTCGTGATGCGGTACTGGGGAGTGACCGACGGCGGCAACTTCGAGGGCGGCCGGTCCATCCTCCACGTCGCGACGTCGCTCGACGAGGCGCTGGCCGAATCCGGAGTCGAGACCGACGACCCTCGTGGCTACGTGGACGACCTGCGGCGGCGGCTGTGGTCCGCGCGCGAGGAGCGGGTCCACCCTCACATGGACGACAAGGTCATCGTCGGCTGGAACGCACTGGCCGTCGAGGGGCTGGCCCACGCCGACCTGGTGCTCGGCGAGGAGCGCTACCTGGCCGCCGCCACCGAAGCGGCGCGCTTCCTGATCGAGCACCTCCGTGACGACGACGGCTGGCGCCGCAGCTGGCGGCTCGGCGAGGCGCAGGGCCGGGCCGTCCTCGAAGACGAAGCGTTCCTGGCGCGGGCCTTCCTGGCCCTGTTCGAGGCCACCGGAGACGAGGCCTGGCTCGACGAGGCGCATGCCCTGGCCGACGATTTGCTGGCCCGCTTCCTCGACCCCGAGTCGCACGTGTTCTGGAACACCGACGGCGCCGACCCGCACCTGCGCCACCGCTTCCAGTCGCCGTGGGACGGCGCGCTGCCGTCGCCGAACGCGGTGGCGCTGGAGACGCTGCTCGTGGTCCACGCCCTGACCCGCGACGAGGCCGCCGGCGAGGCGGGCCGCCGCGGGGTCGCCGCCCTGCTGCCGATGCTCCAGCGCAGTCCGACCGCCTTCCCCTCGACCCTGCGCATCCTGCCGTGGGCGGTGGAGGAACCGGCCGTGGGCGTCGTCGTCGGGACCGGCGACCCGGCATCGTTGG
The DNA here is from genome assembly GCA_027020785.1 of Planctomycetota bacterium. Lineage (GTDB taxonomy): Bacteria > Planctomycetota > UBA1135 > UBA1135 > UBA1135 > JALUVI01. The sequence goes on from JALUVI010000044.1 coordinate 14,129, forward strand.
CCCCCTGGCGTGCGGCGCTGTGCTCGCCGGAGTGGCTGGAGGTGGTCCCGGTGTTCCGCGTCGATGCGGCCCCCGACGCGGAGCTCGAGCTCTTCGCCGACCGCATCCCTCGCGACGGCAAGGCCACCCTCTACCTCTGCCGCGGCGCCGCCTGCGAACCACCCCGCACCGAGCCATGACCGCAGCGGACCAGCCGTCCCGCCGAGGCGGTCGGGCCCCGCGCTGCGGCGAGAATGGTCAGTCCACGATCTCGGTCCGGCCGAGGGTGGACATGGTCCACACGCGGTCGGTCGTGCCCGGCTCCAGGACCACCGCCTTGGTGTAGAGGGCGGTCCCGGCGAGGGCGGGGTTCAGGGGCAGGGTGAACTCGACCACGCCGTGGCCCTCGGCGTCGAGCACGCCCGAGAGCGCGCGGCTCGTCAGCGTGCGCGTCAGCCAGGCGTCCGGGGCCAGGTGCGTCTTCCATCCGTCCACCTCCACGCCGCCGCGGCGGTCGAAGGTTCGGGAGGCCAGGAGGAAGAAGTCCTGGCCGGGCGACGACGGAATCCGCACCTCGGCGCGGAAGCGGCCGCCCGCTTTCACCCGCTCCGGCGCCCAGAGGGTCCGCTGGCCCAGCGTCACCAGGTAGGGCGGAGGGTTCGAGCCCACGCCGGGCTCGTCGTAGAGGTTCGCGGCCACCTGGAACACGTATTCCCCCAGGCCGTCGCGGTCCACGTCGCCCAGGGGGCGCTGCCAATACCGGTCCTCCCACTCCCAGTCGTGGAACGGCTCCGGGAACCACGGTTGGAGGTTCTCCGGCATCGTCGCCATGCCCAGCCAGACTCCCGTCGCGGCGTCCACGTGGTGGATCGTGCGGATCATGGTGTAGTCGTTGCTCGGGTAGGCCGTCTGGTAGCGCATCACGATCGTCGCGACGACGCGGCCGGTCGGGGCGCGGGTGAGCATGGACGCATGGATGCCGCCGGCGACCATCCCTTCGGGGGCGGAGTCGTGGATCCAATCCGGCTCGACGTGGTCCCAGAGAATCGCCCCCGTCGCGCCGTCCACGGCGCGGACCGTCCGGCCACCGGACAGGATCAGGTCCATCACCCCGTCCCCCGTGAAGTCGAGACCGGAGGCGGGATAGTTCTGGAAGCCACCGCCCGGCGCCGAGTTCGACCACAGCACGTGACCGTCCACACCGGAGTGGGCCGAGGACTGCATCACGAGATCGTTCAAGGTGCCGCCCAGGGCCACGTGCCACTGCACCACGTAGTCCCCCACTCCGTCACCGTCCAGGTCCGGCATCGGCCCCGACCAGGTCCGGGAAGGCAG
>JALUVI010000045.1 GCA_027020785.1 Planctomycetota bacterium
TCACCGAGTGGGGGCAGGGCCCGCGGGGCCGGGGCCTGGAGCAGCAGGAGACAGCCGACGAGCAACGCCATGGGGGGATCCTATGGTGAAAGGGAAACGCGTCAGTGTCGAGCGTCCCGCGCGCGGGCGCGGAACCAGGCGAGGTCGGCTGCGGTGTCGAGGTCGCGGACCGGGGCGGTCTCGGCGAGGACGAGGCCGGCGGCGGTGGCGCGGCGACGGGTGACGGCGAGGACCTCGGGGCCGCCCCAGGGGACGTCGCGGAACAGCTCGGGGGCGGGGGTCGCCAGGAGCAGCGCCGCGTAGCCGCCGTCCTCGGCCGGGACGACGACGGCATCGGCCTCGCCGCCCTCCGGGCGCAGGCGGACGGCGGCTCCGCGGAGGAGGGCGGCGTCCACGTCGGGAGCGTCGGTGCCGACCACGGCGACCCAGGGACGCGGCTCGGCGCAGGCGGCGGCGACCGCGGCGGCGAGCCGCGCGCCGAGGTCGCCGTCCGGCTGGGCCTCGACCCGGTCGGCCCCGGGCAGCCAGTCCGCCGCCGCCGCGCACGCCGCCGCCGGGGTGATCCACAGCCAGCGCTCCCAGGCCGGGTCGGCGAGGCCCTCCCAGACGCGGGCGGCGAGCGCCGCGTAGATGCGCCGCGCCTCCGCCGCGCCGACGTCGGCGGCGAGTCGGGTCTTGACCGGCCCGAAGTCGGGGTGCCGGGCGAGGACCAGGACGGCGGGGCGGGTGGCGGCCACGTTTCGCGTCACGGTAGCGTCGGCGCGGCGAAACCCCGTCCGTGACCCTCGCCCTCGCCCTGCTGCTCGTCGCTCCGGTCCTCCAGGACCCCGCGGCTCCCCCGGAACCCCGGGACCCCGCCGCCGAGGCGGAGGCCGCGCCCTGGAGGCCGGAGGACGGGTTGCGTCACGAGCGATGGGACGCACTCCTGAAGGAGTTCGTCCATCCCGGCGGGCTGGTGGACTACGAGGGCCTGCTGCGGCGCCGCGCCGACCTCGAGGCCTACCTCGACGAACTGCGCGCCGTGACCCCGGAGCAGTACCGGTCGTGGACCCCGGCGGCCCGCGAGGCGTTCTGGGTGAACGCCTACGACGCGTGGACCGTTTGGCTCGTCCTCGACCACTGGCCGGTGGACAGCATCAAGGACATCGGCGGCTGGTTCTCGAGCGTGTTCGACGAGCGGTTCATCCCCTTGCAGGACCTGGCCTCTTCCCTCCCCGGGGTGAAGGTGAAGGAAGGGAAGGAACTGTCGCTCGGCGAGGTCGAGCACGGCATCCTGGCCCGCGTCTCGCGGCTCCCGCTGTTCCACTTCGCCATCGTCTGCGCCAGCCGTTCGTGCCCGCCGCTCCGCGCCGAGGCCTACGTCGGGCCGCGCCTCGACGAGCAGCTCGCCGAGCAGGCGCGCATCTTCCTCGCCGACCCGGAGAAGAACGACCAGCGCATCGAGCGCGGTCGGCTTCGGGTGTCGAAGATCTTCGACTGGGCCGAGGACGAGCTGGAACGCTATCCTGGAGGCATCCGGAAGCTGCTGGCGGACTTCGGCCCGCCCTCGGTGGCGAACGACCCGCGACTCACCGACGTCCGGCTCCGCTACCGCTCCTACGACTGGTCCCTCAACGCATGGAAACCCGAGAAGTGAACCGGCCGCCGCGGGAGGGCGGCCTCGACCCCGACGACGCGACCCAGGTCGCCGCCAGCGTGCGTGCGCGCTACTCGGCCGGCGCCCAGGTCCGCGAGGACGAGCTGTGCTGTCCGGTCGAGTACGACCCGGAGAAACTCGCCGTGTTGCCGGCCGAGATCGTCGAGCGCGACTACGGCTGCGGCGATCCGAGCCGTTTCGTGCGCGAGGGCGAGGTCGTCCTCGACCTCGGCTCCGGCGCCGGCAAGATCTGCTACCTCGCCGCGCAGGTGGTCGGGCCCGAGGGGCGGGTCGTCGGCGTGGACATGACTCCCGACATGCTCGAGTTGGCGCGCCGCTACCGAGGCGAGGTCGCCGAGCGCATCGGATGGGACGTGGTCGAGTTCCACCGCGGCCGCATCGAGGACCTCGCGCTCGACCTCGACCGCCTCGACGCCTGGCTGGCGGAGCACCCGGTGCGCACGGTGGAGGACCTCGAAGCGCTCGAGGCCGAGAAGGAACGCCTGCGCCGCGAGGAGCCGATGGTCGCCGACGAGTCGGTGGACGTCGTGCTCTCGAACTGCGTCCTCAACCTGGTCGCCCCCGGGCTCAAGCCGCGGCTGTTCCGCGAGGTCCATCGCGTGCTGAAACGCGGCGGGCGCGCCGTCATCAGCGACATCGTCGCCGACCGTGAGGTGCCCGAGGCGCTGCAGCGCGACCCGGAGCTGTGGAGCGGCTGCATCAGCGGCGCCCTCGAGGAGCGCGCCTTCCTGGGCGCCTTCGAGGACGCGGGTTTCCACGGCATCACCGTCCTGGCGCGGCAGGCCGAGCCCTGGAAGGTGGTGGACGGCATCGCGTTCCGCTCGGTCACCGTCGCCGCCTGGAAGGGGAAGGAAGGGCCGTGTCCGGACTCGGGACGTTCCGTGATCTACCTCGGGCCCTTCCGCGAGGTCCACGACGACGACGGGCACGTCTTCGTGCGCGGCGAGCGCACCCCGGTCTGCGACAAGACCGCCGACCTCTTGGGCCGCGAGCCCTACGGCGGGGCCTTCGCCGTGCTCGACCCCTCGGGGCGCACGGAGGAGAACGGATCCTCGTGCTGCGCGCCGAGCCGGGAGTCGGCCTCGTCCTGCCGGGCCCCGAGCGAGGAGCCGTCGCCCTCGTCCTGCTGCGCTCCGCAGGAAGGAGGCGGCTCGTGCTGCTGAACGAGGAGGACCTCGCCGGGGCCGTCGCTGACGGGCGCTTCCCCGACCTCGAGAAGGGGCGGGTGCGCGTCCTCCAGTTCAACGTCGGGCGGCTGTGCAACCAGGCCTGCCGCCACTGCCACGTGGACAGCTCGCCCAAGCGCACCGGGCCCGAGGACAACGCCGGCACCGACGTCTGCGACCAGGTCCTCGAGCTCATGCGCCGCGAGCCGAACCTCGAGGTCCTCGACCTGACCGGAGGCGCGCCCGAGTTGAACCCGCGCTTCCGCGAGCTGGTCGCAGCCGCCCGCGGGCTGGGACGCACCGTCTACGTGCGTCACAACCTGACGGTCCAGGAGGAACCCGGTCAGGACGACCTGCCGGAGTGGTTCATGGAGCACGGGGTCGTCCTGTTCTGCTCGCTGCCCTGCTACCTCGAGGACAACGTGGACGCACAGCGCGGCGACGGCGTGTTCCAGAAGAGCATCCGAGCGCTGCGCCGGCTCAACGAGGTCGGCTACGGGAAGGGGCATGGACCGTCCCTGAACCTGGTGTACAACCCGGTCGGCCCGACCCTGCCGCCGCCGCAGGCCCAGCTCGCCGCGGACTACCACCGCGAGCTGGAGACGCGCTACGGGGTGGTCTTCGACGAGCTCCTGACCATCACCAACCAGCCCATCCACCGCTTCCGCGAGGCG
>JALUVI010000046.1 GCA_027020785.1 Planctomycetota bacterium
TACGGCAAGGGCGTCCTCTGCGACGAGGTGCTGCGCGGCGCGCTGGACGAGGCCGAGCGCCGCGGCGTTCCGGCCGTGGCCGACCCCAAGCACCCGCGGCTCGAGCGCTACCGCGGTGCGGCGCTGGTGACCCCGAACCGGGTCGAGGCCGAGGTCGCCATCGGCGAGCCGTGCCCCGACCTCGCCGTCCTCGCGGAGCGCGCCGACGCGCTGCGCGAACGGGTCGGATTGCCGGCGCTCCTGGTCACCCTCGGGGCGGAGGGCATGTTGCTCCTGCGCGCCGGCGAGGCCGCCCTCCACCTGCCGACCGCGGCGCGCCAGGTGTACGACGTGACCGGGGCCGGCGACACCGTGGTCGCCACCCTGGCCGCGGCCCTCGCAGCCGGCCTGCCCGCCCCCGAGGCGGTGCGCCTCGCCAACGTCGCGGCCGGACTGGCCGTCGCCAAGGTCGGGACCACGCCGGTCGGACGCGACGAGGTGCTCCATGCGCTGCACGGCGGCGACGCCGACCGCAAGGTGATGGCGGCGGGCGACGACCCGCGGCTCGCCGCGGCGCTCGAAGGATTCCGCCGCGAGGGGCTGCGCATCGTGTTCACCAACGGTTGCTTCGACCTCCTCCATGCCGGCCACGTGCGCTACCTGCAGGAGGCGCGCGCCATGGGCGACGTCCTCGTCGTCGGTCTCAACGACGACGACTCGGTGCGCCGCCTCAAGGGGGCGGACCGTCCCTTCAATCCGCTGGCCGACCGCGCCGACGTCCTCGCCGGACTCGCCTGCGTGGACCTGGTGGTGCCCTTCTCCGAGGACACCCCGGAGGACCTCGTGCGCCGGGTCGAGCCCGACGTCCTGGTCAAGGGCGCCGATTGGGAGGGCAAGGGGGTCGCCGGCGCCGAGTTCGTGCGTCGACGCGGCGGCGAGGTCCGCTTCGTGGACCTGCTGCCCGGCCGCAGCACCACCGACCTCGCGGGGCGCATCCGCGAGCGATGAACGAGGCCGAGCGCCTCGCCGAGCGGTCCTGCGCGGAACGCCCCCGGGCGCTGGCCCTGCTCGGTGGGGTGGCCGGCCTGCTCTCCGGCCTGCTCGGCATCGGCGGGGGGCTCGTCGTGACCCCGGCGCTGGCCCTGCTCGGCCTGCCGCTGCTGCGCGCCTCGGGGACCGGTCTCTGGGTGGTCGCGCCCGTCGCCCTGGCCGGGGTCGCCGCCGAGGGCTTCGCCCGTCCCGATCACCTCGACCTGGCGCTCGCCGCCGCCATCGCGGCCGGCGGCATCGTCGGCGTCGCCCTCGGCCGCCGCCTGGCGCGCCGCGCTCCGGTGGGCGTGTTGCGGGCCCTGTTCGTGTTCCTGCTCCTCGCCGCCGCGGCCGAACAGCTCGACCTGGTCGCCTTCGCCGCCGAGGGCGCGGCGCGCGGCGTCGCGCCCGGTCATCCGGCCTGGGAACTGCCGGTCGCCGCGGGATTCGGCGTCCTCGCCGGGGTCTCGGCCATCCTGTTCGGCATCGGCGGCGGCATCGTCGTCGTCCCCGGCCTGCTCTACGGCGTCGGCGGCGTCTCCATCGCCGAGGCCTCGGCGATCAGCCTCCTCGCCATGGTGCCGACCGCGCTCTACGGCGCCTGGGCCGCGTGGCGCGACGGGCGCACCGCGCTGATGCTCCTGCCGTGCCTGCTCCCGGCGGCCATGGGGGCGGCGGTGGTGGGGGTGCTCCTGCGCGAACTGTGGTTGCAACCGCTCTGGCTCGAACGCCTGTTCGGCCTGTTCCTGGTCTTCGTCGCCGTCCAGATGTTGCGCCGCCGCAACGGGCGCACTGCGTCCTAGGCGTCCGCGCGCTCGCCGACGAACAGCTTGACCCGGTTGCGGCCGGCCTCCTTGGCCCAGTAGAGGGCCTCGTCCGCCTGGTTGATGAGATCGAGGTAGGGGATCCTGTCGGGGCCCTCGGTGCTGGCCGCGCCGAAGGAGGCGCTGACCCGCAGCAGCATGCCGTCGTCCAAGCGGATGCGCTGGCTCTCGACGAGGCGGCGGCAGCGCTCGGCGACCTCGGCGCACTGCACCGCATCGGCCCCGGGCAGGACCAGGAGGAATTCTTCGCCGCCCCAGCGTCCGACGTAGTCGCCGCCGCGGATGCAGGCCTCCAGGCTGGAAGCCACGCGCTCGAGCACGCGGTCGCCCGCGAGGTGTCCGTGGCGGTCGTTGATCTCCTTGAAGTAGTCGAGGTCCACCATGACCACCCCGAGCGGCCGCCGTTCGCGCCGCATCCGCTCTTCGTCGCGGCGCAAGGACTGGAGCATGGCGCGCCGGTTGAACAGACCGGTCAGCGGGTCGGTCATGGCCAGCCGCCGCATCTCTTCGCGGGCGCGGATGAGCTCCTCCTGCAGGGCCAGGATGCGCTCGCCGTTGCGCAGTCGGGCCCGCAGCTCCTCGGTCTTGAACGGCTTGGCGATGAAGTCGTTGGCGCCGGCGCCGAGCCCGTGGGCCAGGTCGCCGGTCGAGTCGCGCGAGGTCAGCAGGATGACGTAGGTCGGGTCGGAGGTTCCCTTCTGGTGCTCCACGATGGCCCGGCACAGGCCGGGCCCGTCGAGATGGGGCATCATCCAGTCGGTGATGACGAGGCGAACCGGGTGGTCGAGGAAGGTCTCCAGGGCCTCGCGCCCGTCGCGAGCCACGAGGACTTCGTGTCCCCAGTTCTCGAGGGTCTGGCGCAACAGCCGTCGGCTGACGGCGTCGTCGTCCGCGATCAGGATCTTCATGAGGGTTCCGGTCCGGATCCGGCCGGTTCGGCGGGGGAAGGGGAAGGAGGAGGGGGCGTGGCGCGCGCGTCCCGCGTGAGCAGGTCGCGCACCGCTTCGCCCAAGGCCTCGCGGCCGATGGGTTTGGTGAGGACCAGGTCGAACCCGGCGGCCCGGCACTGCGCGGCTTCGGCATCGCGGTCGTGCGCGGTGAGCGCCATCATGGGAACGTCGGCGCCGCCGGGTTCGGAGCGAATCGCCGCTGCCGCATGGTAGCCGTCCATCACCGGCATCTGCAGGTCGAGGACCACCAGGTCGGGCCGTTCCTCGGCGAAGGCCGCCACCGCTTCGGCGCCGTTGCGGACCCGATGCACGTCCAAGCCCAGGCTGGCGAAGGCCCGTCCGAGGACCATCGCGTTCACGTCCTGGTCCTCGGCGAGGAGGACGCGGACCGCCCGTTCCTCGCCGTTGACCTCGACTGCGGACGGAGCCGGGCGGGCGGGGGCTTGCGGCGTCTTCGGCGGGGGGCAGGGCAGGCCGACGAGTCGCGGGGCGGGGGTGGGGGTCGGCCGGTCCCCGGGCGCCACGGTGACCGCAGGGCAGGGGATGCGCACCGTGAAGGTGCTGCCCTCGCCGAAGGTGCTCTCGAGGGAGAGGCGGCCGCCCATCAGCTCGGCGAGGCGCCGGCAGATGGCGAGCCCGAGTCCGGTGCCGCCGTGGGTCCGCGTGGTCGAGTCGTCCGCCTGGACGAATTCCACGAACACGGCGTCCAGGCGGTCCTCGGGGATGCCGATGCCGTCGTCCTCGACGGCCACGGTGAGGACGCCTTCCCCAGCCTGGTACTCGGCACGAAGCCTCACCTCGCCCTCCTCGGTGAACTTCACGGCGTTGGAGAGCAGGTTGTCGAGGATCTGGCGCAGCCGCACCGGGTCGCCGAGCACGTGGCGGGGCAGGGAATCGATCCCTTCCGTGACCAGCTGCAGCCCCTTGCGCTCGGCGGCGATGCGGTGGATGGAGGCGACGTCGTCCAGGAGTTCGCGGCATGCGAAGGGCACCTTCTCGACTTGCAGCCTGCCCGATTGGATCTTCGAGAAGTCGAGCAGGTCGTTGACCAGCTGGAGCAGGCCCTCGCCGCAGCGGCGCGCCGTGTCGATGCAGCCGCGCGCCTCCTCGGGGAGATCCGAATCCAGCGCGATCTCCGTCATCCCGAGGATGCCGTTCAGCGGGGTTCGGATCTCGTGGCTGACGTTGGCCAGGAAGCGTTCCTTGGCCTCCACCGCGGAGCGGGTGCGGCGGATCGAGTCCTCCAACGCCATGCCCTTGTTGGCGAGTTCCTGGGCCATCTCCTCGACCCGGTAGCTGCGCAGCAGGTTCTCGGTGAACACGCGGCTCATCTTCCTGGCGCCGACCAGGCAGAAGCCGAGGAACAGGACCAGCATGGTCGCGAAGTCGTCGTCCATCGGGCCGCCGCGGATGGCCAGGTTGGTGATGATCGGCAGGAGCAGGGCCCCCGAGAAGATGGCGAAGCTCTGCAGACGCGACGACAGGGTGACCAGCGAGCCGGCGATCACCCCGGCCACGACCATGAGCAGGAAGGCCTGGCGCGCCAGGGGGACCATGTCCATGGTCGTGAGGAACAAGAGGGTCCAGGGCATGGCGCCCAGGAAGACCACCACCGAATGGAGGTTCTGGTCGTGGCGCCCGGGGCCGGAGACCCGGCGCGAGAAACGCCAGGCGTTGAGCAGCCGCGCCGTTCCGATCAGGAGGATGCCGCCGAGGAAGGCGTACAGGATCCGATCCGGAGCAGCCCCGCGCAGGAACCAGGCGGTCAGGGCTCCGGCCAGGACGTGGCCCGCCACGGCGTTGGTCTCGTAGCGGTAGAGGGCCGCGAGGACGTCCTCGCGCAGCCGCTCGGAGAAGCGGCGGACGTCCTCTTTCCAGGAGGAGCGGCTCTGGGTCGGGTCGAGCGGCACGACGGGAACGGCGGGCGGGGCGCCTGCCGTCTTCCATCGGCCGGGCGCGGCCGGTACCTGAACCTGGCGTGGTCGGTTTTTCCCCGATTCGGGGCGTGACCTGCCTCGGCCGCCCCTGCTAGGGTTCGTCATGACGAGCTCCCTGATCTTCCTCCTCCTGGGCTTCCAGCAACCCTGGAGCTCCCCTCTGCCGCCGACCCGTCCGGTCGTCGTCGCCGGTTCGGAACTCGACGCCGCCCTGCGCGTGACCTGGACCGACGGAGCGTCGGCCACCGAGGCCCCCCCCTGGGGGCTCTTCCGGCTCGGCGACGAGGGCGAGTGGCTCGAGGTCTCGTCCGACGCACGCCTCGAACTCGCGGCCGGCGCCGCCGACCTCCAGGGCTGGAGCCGGGGGAGGGCGGCGGCCTGGCTGGCCGAGAACGAGCAGCCCCGCCTGCGCCTGCGCTATGCCCTGGAGGACGCCGCGGGCAGGCCTCTGCTCGCCGGGGTGGAGGACCTGCGCGTCGGAGAACCCCTGTTGGCCTCGGCCAGCGAGTTGCGCACCCTGGTCCACGACCTCTCGGTCGAGATCGCTTCGGCTGCGCCGGTCGCGGACCCGGTCATGGCCCTGGTGGGGGACGGCCCGGCGCTCCAGGTGACGGTGGCCCCGGTGGCCACGGTCGGCTGGCTGGCCGGCGTCGGACTGGTCGCCACCGACCAGGAGCCGGCCGAGGACCTCGACCTCGGTTCGAGGGACCTCGGCGGGATGGAGCGCTTCGCCCAGCGCGTGCTCGAAGCCGCATGGCGGACCCTGCTCGTTCCCGGCGAGGAGCGCACCTTCTCGCTGTCGGCTCCGGACGGGCGGTCCTGGACGCTGCGTCTGACCCTGGAGGGGGCGGCTCCGCTCGGCGCGCGCGCCCTGGGCGAGACGACGTGGCTCGATCTGCCCCTGTTGCCGGGGGACGACGCCGACGCCCTGCTCCTCGACTTCGTCGGCGAGGGCGACCTCCTCTTCGATGCGGATGCGGGCGCCGTGGTCCTCACCGGCCCCGGCGCGGTCGAGCGGGCGGGCTTCGTCGAGCAACGCCTCGCCGAGCGCTATCTGCCTGCGCCGGTCGCCCTGCGCTGGGTCGAGGAGCGGGACGGCTCCGCGACCGCGTGGGACCTCGCCGCCGACGCGGTGGTCGGCGCCCCGGTTCGGGTCCGCGAGGGCCGCGAGTTCCAGGTCCTGTCCGATTGGGACGTGGAAGTGGCCCTGGGGGCCCGCATCGCCGACCCGGAGTTCGCGCTGGTCTTCGACGGCCTGCGCCTCGATGCGGCGGTCGCCGACGCCGAGGGCGCTCACCTGACCTGTACGGGCGAGCGACACGTCACGCGTCGCGACGCGTCGCGGCTCCTCCTGCTCGGGGCCGAACGGCGCCCCGTTGGCATCGACGGCGACTCGTCGGTCCTGCCTCCGGTCACGGTCCGGGTGGAGCCCGTGCGCGACCGCGTCCTCCGACTCCGGGGCGAGTCCGGTGCGGACCCGACTGCGACCCTCGCCGAGCGTTCGTTCGTGGACGAGGCCGGTCGCCTGGTCCGGGTCCGGGTGGTCCCCCGGGCCGGCGCCGCCGACCGCTGACCCGACGGCGTTCCCGGCACGCGGAGGATGGGGAGGGGCCTGCTAGGCTCCTCCCCGTCATGGTCGTGCCCCGTCCGCCCTTCCTCTCCGTCCTGCTCCTGGCTTCCTGCGCCGCACCGGCCGGCGCCGCAGCGGCGCCCGCCGTGACCGCGCTCGCGGCCCAGGACCCGGCGGCGCCGCCGCCGCTGACGCTGCCGCGCCACCCGGCGCTCTCGCCGGACGGCACGCGGGTCGCCTTCTCGCACCAGGGGGACCTCTGGGTCGCGGACGTCGCCGACGGGCGTGCGGTCCGCCTGACCGCGAACGACGCCTACGACGGTCGCCCTCACTGGTCGCCCGACGGCGCCCGGCTCGCCTTCGCCTCCGACCGCCACGGCAACTTCGACGTCTTCTGGATGCCCGCCGCCGGCGGCGCGCCGCATCGGGTGACCTGGAACTCGGAGCACGAGTCGCTCCACGGTTGGCTCGACGACGAGCGCATCCTGATGGGGGCCACCCGAGAGCGCCGCTACGCGCGCCGCGGGCAGGGCGCCTGGGTCGGCTACCTGGACGGCCGCACGCCGACCCTCCTCGGCGACTGGCCGATGCTGCGCCCGGCCCTGGCCCCGGACGGGCGCCACCTGGTCTACGAGCGCGGCCACGGCGACCCGAGCCGCCGCGCCTACCGCGGCGCGGCCAACAGCGACCTCTGGGTCGCCGACCTCGTCACCGGCGAGCACCGCGCGCTGACCGACTTCGACGGCAACGACCTCGAGCCGATGCCGACGCCGGACGGCTGGGTCTACTTCCTCTCCGACCGCCCCTGCCCCGGCAACGAGGCCGGCCGCGACCTCGGTCTGTGGCGGGTGCCGCTGGCGGGCGGCGACGCCGAGCTGGTCTTCCACCCCGGCGGCGCCAGCCTGCGCAACCCCGGCGTGGACGCCGCCGGCTCGCGGCTGGTCGCCGAGCTCGGCGACGGTCTGGTCCTGGTGGACCTCGCCACCGGCGACGCGCGCCCGCTCGAGGTGTTCGGCCCGCTCGACCCGCTGACCCCCGAAGAGATGGAGGTGGTGGTGAAGTCCGGGGCCGGGGAACTCGCCGTCTCTCCCGACGGCGAGAGCATCGCCTTCGTGGCGCGCGGCGACGTCTACGTGATGCGGAACCACGACGAGATCCGGCGTTGCGCCCGGGTCACGCGCCATCCCGCTCCGGACTCCGATCCGGTCTGGGTGGACGACGGCAAGGCCCTGCTCTTCGTCAGCGAGCGCGACGGCAACGGCGAGGTCTACCGCGTCCGTCCCGCCGACGAGGAGGTACCGTTCTGGCGCGCCCGCGACTTCGTCGTCGAACGCCTCACCGAGACCGACGTGGACGAGTCGTCGCTGTCCCTGTCGCCCGACGGCCTCACCCTGGCCTGGGTGCGCGGGCTTGGCGAGCTCGTCCTCGGCGACCCCGAGACCCTCGCCGTGCGCCGCGTCGTCACCACGGGCTTCGAGGCGCCCGCGCTCGACTGGTCGCCCGACTCGCGCTGGCTCGCCTACTCGCAGCCGAACGACGACTTCGACTACGAGGTCTTCCTGGCCCGCGTCGAGGTGGACGGTCTGGACCCCGACCTGCCCGGGGTGCGGCCGTGGAACCTCTCGCGCCACCCCGACGACGACGTGGACCCGAAGTGGTCGCCCGACGGCCGCAAGGTCGCGTTCACCTCGCGGCGGCGGATGCTCGACGAGACCGACGTCTGGGTCGCCTTCCTCCGCGCCGAGGACGTCGAGCGCAACGAGCTCGAGCGGCTGGAGGCGGCCGAGGCCGCTGCCGAGGGCGAGGCGCCCGAGGACCCGTGGGCCGCGCTGCTCGGCGTCTGGAAGGGCGAGGCCTCCGGCCCCGACCCGGTCGGCGAGGACGGCGTCGAGGTGACGCTGACCCTGCGCCTCGGCGCCGGCGAGGACGTGCTCGCCGAGGTCGAGAGCGAACCCTACTCCGGTCCCTGGGACGAGGCGCGTTGGGACCCCGACGAGGCGGTGCTGCGCGGTTCCCTCACCCCGGAGGGGGCGCCGGGCCCCGTCGTGGTCGAGCTGCGCCTCGAGGACGGGAAGCTCACGGGCGAGGCCCGACTCGGCGACGAGGTGTGGAAGCTCGCCTTCACCTCCCACGAGGCCGCGCCGCCGCGCACCGTGGTCGAGTTCGACGACCTGACTCGCCGCATCCGCCGGCTGACCCGCACCGAGGGCAACGAGACCGCCCAGGCCTGGAGCGCGGACTCGGACGCGGTCTTCTTCAGCGCTCGCCCCGGCACCCGTCTCGAGAACGACGTCGAGGGCGACCGCGGCTTCTACCGCGTCGGCCTCTGGGACGGCGAGATCGAGCGGTTGGAGGGGGCTCCGGTGGCCGACGTCGTGCGCCACGACGACGCCCTGTACTACGTGCGGGGCGGCCAGGTGGTCCGGCGGAAGGGCGCCCAGGCCGAGGAGCGGCCGTTCTCGGTGCCCGTCCGCGAGGACCGGCGCGCGCTCCTGCGCGAGGTGATGGAGCAGGCCTGGCGCATCCTCGACCGGATGTTCTACGACCCGGACTTCCACGGCCACGACTGGGCCGCCTCGTTGCGCAAGTGGGAGCCGATCGCCCTCGCCGCGAGCACGCGGGAGGACTACGACGAGATGGTCAACTGGATGCTCGGCGAGATGAACGCCAGCCACATGGGCTTCTACGGGCGCGGCCCCGGGGGCAGCGACCCCAAGGAGCGCGACGTCACCCGCACCGGTCACCTCGGCGTGATCTGGGACGACGCCTACGCAGGCCCCGGCCGCCGCGTGCTCGAGGTCCTGCCCGACTCCCCGGCGGCGCGCGCCATCAGCCGGTTGGAGCCCGGCGACGTGGTGCTGTCGGTGGACGGCGAGGCCTACGAGTCCGGCGACAACTGGTATCGGCTGACCGCCAACACCGTGGACCGCGAGACCCTGCTCGTGGTCCGCGGCGGAGACGGCGCCGAGCGCGAGGTCGTCATCCGGCCGAGCGCCTCCATCCGTGAGAACCTGTACCGGCGCTTCGTCGAGAAGAGCCGCGCCTTCGTCGAGGCCCAGAGCGGCGGCCGCCTCGGCTACGTCCACATCCAGGGCATGGGCACGCCGAGCCTGCTCGAGTTCGAGCGCGAACTGGCCGACGCCGCGATGGGCAAGGAGGCACTCCTCATCGACGTCCGCGAGAACGGCGGTGGCTGGACCACCGACATGTTGCTCGCGATGCTCATGGTGAAGGACCACGCGACCACGGTGCCGCGCGGCGGCGGTCCCGGCTACCCCCAGGGGCGCCGCATCTTCGCGGCCTGGACCAGGCCGGTCGTGGTGCTGTGCAACGAGAACAGCTACAGCAACGCCGAGATCTTCTCGTGGGCCATCCGCACCCTGGAGCGCGGGCCGCTGGTCGGGAAGCGGACCTACGGCGCCGTCATCTCCACCGGAGGGGCCTCGCTGCTCGACGGCAGCTTCGTGAGGGTCCCGTTCCGGGGCTGGTACGTGAACGACGAGGCCCACACCAACATGGAGCTCAACGGTTGTCCGGTGGACTATCCGGTGGAGAACCTGCCGGCGGACTACGCCATCGGCGTCGAGCGCGATCGTCAGCTCGAGAAGGCCGTGGAGGTCGGCCTGGAAGCGCTCCGATAGGGCCAACGAAGGGGTCCTGCGACCGTAGGATGGGGGCGTGACCGGTTTCCTGCTCTCCCTGTCCCAGGCCGGCGGCTCGCCGACCGTCTGGGACCAGTTGGCCGAGTTCTTCAGCCAGCCGATCTCGGAATGGCTGACCTGGCAGTTCTGGCTCGTGCTCGCCGCCCTGCTCCTGGTGGCCGAGATGATCACCAGCGGCTTCGTGGTCGCGGCCTTCGTGCCCGGCTGCCTCGCCGCCGCCGTGCTCTCCGCCTTCGGCGTCGGCATGGCGGCGCAGCTGGTCGTCCTCGCCGTGGTCACGGTGCTGACGCTGGTCTTCCTCCGCCCCCTGGCCCTGAAGCGGCTCCACTCCGAGGGGGCGCCGACCAACGTGGACGCCCTCGTCGGCCAGGTCGCCGTCGTCACCGAGCCGATCCCCGCCGCCGGCATCGGTCGGGTCAAGGTCGGCTCCGAGGAGTGGCGGGCCACCGCCGCGCAGGCCTACACCGCCGGCGCCCGCGTCCGCGTGGTCGAGGTCACCGGCAACACCGTCCGCGTCATCGGCGACGACGCCTAGGTCGCGTCCCTCTCTTCCTTCCGCATCCCTCTCGCGCCCCGAACACCCATGGAATACGTCGTTCTCGCCCTCGTCCTCGTGGTCGTCGTCCTTGCGGTCAAGGGCCTCAAGATCGTCCGCCAGGCGGAGGTCATGATCGTCGAGCGTCTCGGCAAGTACCACCGCATGCTCCAGCCGGGCATCAACATCATCTGGCCGTTCGTCGACCGGGCACGCAAGATCTCCTGGCGCTCCAAGGTCCAGACCGGCCGTGGCGCCATGGTGCGCACTTGGGAGACCGACCGCGTGGACCTGCGTGAGCAGGTCTTCGACTTCCCCGAGCAGCAGGTGATCACGCGCGACAACGTGGTCATCGAGGTCAATGGCCTGCTCTACTACCAGGTCACCGATCCGAAGCGCGCGGTGTACGAGGTGGCGAACCTGCCGAACGCCATCGAGAAGCTGGCCCAGACCACTTTGCGGAGCATCATCGGCGAGATGGACCTGGACCAGACCCTGTCCAGCCGCGAGGAGATCAACGCCAAGATGCGTGAGGTCCTCGACGACGCCACCGACAAGTGGGGGGTCAAGGTGAACCGGGTCGAGATCCAGGACATCCGCCCGCCGGTCAGCGTCCAGGACGCGATGGAGAAGCAGATGCGGGCCGAGCGCGACCGGCGCGCTCAGATCCTCGAGGCGGAGGGCATCAAGCAGGCGCAGATCCTGCGCGCCGAGGGGCAGCGCGACGCCGCCATCGCCGAGGCCGAAGGGGCGCGGAAGGCCCGCATCCTGCGCGCCGAGGGCGAGGCCCGCGGTCTCGAGGTGGTCCGGGACGCCCTCGCCGGTCTCGCCACCGACCCCGCCCAGTACCAGATCGCCCTGACCTACCTGGCGACGTTGCAGCACCTCGCCGCCGAGAGTCGCGGCGACAAGGTGGTGTTCATGCCCTACGAATCGGCCAGCGTCCTCGGCGGCATCGGCAGCATCCGCGAGGTCCTCGGGGCGACGGGCGCCGGGCCTACGGGACCGACTCCGCCTCCGGTCCCGAGATAGCCCCTGTGGTCGCAGGCCCCTCCGGCCGATAGACTCTCCCCAGCCATGACGGCCCGTCTCCTCCTCGTCCTCCTCTTCGCCTGGAGCCAGGTGCTCCAGGGGACGGTGGTGGTGTGCCAGGAGGCCGACGGCGCCACGAACTTCGAGTTCGTCGGCCGCGCCTGCGAGCTGGTGTGGATGGGCGGCGAGGCCGCTGCCCCCGCCGTCGCCGCGATGGAGGGCAATGGTGCGCGCGCCGACGATTGCGGCCTGTGCCACGACGCTCCGCTGCGGCTGGACGCCGAGCGGCCCGTCCGCGGAGCCGGCTCCGCGCCGTCCGTGCCCCCGGCCGCGGGAGTCCCCGCCGTCCCGGCCCGGACCGCTGAAGCGGCCACCGTCGTGGTCAGCCCGCCCCCAGCTCCGGCTTCGCCCGGCGACGCCGCGCGGGCCGCCGTGGGCGTGGTGCGTCTGCGCTGCTAGGGGAAGGGCTCGTCCCTGCCGGCCCCGTGCGGGAGAGGTGCGCCCTCTCCCCGGGACCGGTTCCGAACCCCTTCGCCCCCGGCATGCACGATGCGCCCCGTCCACCTTCCGATCCCGTTCCTCCTCTTCGTCGTCCTCGGCTGCTCTGCGCCCGAGCGGCGGCCGCTCGCGCCCGACGAGCTGATGACCTCCCTCCGCGAGCAGCGCGAGCTGCTGCTGGAGGTCGGCCCCTACGCTCCCGAGACCACCCCCGATTCCGAGGGTGGTGCGGAGGCGGGGGCCCGCGTTCTGCCTCTCGACCAGGCGATGACCCTGGCCGTCGTCCACAACCCCGACCTGCAGCGTCTGCGTTCCCTGGTCGGCGTCGCCGAGGCGCGGCTGGTCGAGGCCGGCCTCCTGCCCGACCCGAGTTTCGGGTGGGACGCCATGGACTGGGTGGTCGGCGGCACCCGTGACGACGCCGTGACCGGCCTCTCGGCCTTCCTGCCGTTGCTGCGGCCCGGCGAGCGCTCTGCGAGGCTCGCCCTCTCCGAGGCCGACCTGGAAGGGGTGCGCGCCCGCGTCGCCGAGGCCGAATGGCGCGTCGCCGGCGAGGTCCAGGACGCCTGGCTCCTGGCTTGGAGCCTGGAGCGTCGCCTGGCGACGGCCCGCGAGCTCGAAGGCATCGCGGCGCGCACCGCCGCCGCCGTCGAGCAGGGGCGGGCCCTCGGCGGGGCCACTGCTCTCGAGGTGGAGGCCGCTCTGCTCGAGGCCGGCCAGGCGCGGGCGTTGGTCTACGAGTTGGAACGCGAGGCCGAGCGGGCGCGTCTGCGATTGTGCAGCCTCCTCGGTCTCCCCCCCGACACCGCCTTCCGGTTGCCCGACCCGCCGGCCCTGGTCCTGGACGGCGCCGCCGTCGAGCAGCCCGCCGCTCTGGTGGACCGCGCCCTCGCGAGCCGACCCGACGTCCAGGTCGCGATGACCGACTATCGGCGGGCCGAGGAGGCGCTCCAGCTGGTGGCGGCCGGTCGGTGGCCCAGCCTGACCATCGGCACCGGTTTCGAGGTCACTCTGCCGATCCTGTCACGCTTCGCCGGGCCGGCGATGCGCACCGCCGAGGCGCGCCGTCGCAGCGTCGCCCTGGCGCTGGTCGCGACCCTCGCCTCCTTGCGGGTACAGGCGCGCGACGTCGTCGCCGAACTGGCCGCGGCGCGCCGCACCTGGGAACTGAATCGTGACGTCCTGACGCCGGCGGCGCTGCGTGCGCTCGAGGCCGGCGGCAGGGCCCTGGAGCTCGGCGGCGCCACCGTCCTCGAGATCCTCGTCGTCCAGCGTCGCGCCTTGGAGGCGCGGCTCCAAGCGGAGGAGTCGCACGAGCGCCTCCTCCGCGCCGAGGCCCGGTTGCGTTGGTTCCTCGGTCGCACCTCCGAATCCGCCCTCGTCCCCTTGTCCGCCCAGGACTGACCCCATGTCCCGACCCACTCCGCTCTTCCTGCTCCTGGCCCTGCTCTTCGGGGCCTGCGGAGCCGAATCCGAACCCGAACCCGAAACCCACGCCGAATCCGACGCCCACGCAGAAGGCGAAGGGGAGCATGGCGAGCACGCGTCCAACTCGTTCGAGCTGACCCCGGAACAGGAGGCCATCGCCGTGCCGAGCCTGGCCACGGCCGGGCCCGCGCTGGTGCACGAGGTCCTCGAGGTCTCGGCCGTGGCCGGCCCCAACCTGGACGAGCAGGCGCACGTCAACGCGCCCCTTCCGGGCATCGTGACCCGCATCTTCTCCGAACTCGGCGGCGAGGTCGAAGCCGGTGAGCTCATGTGCGAGCTGCGCAGCCGTGACCTCGCCGACGCCCTGGCGTCGTTGCGTACGGCCCGGGCCCGTCTCGCCGCCACCGAGCGGATGCGGGAGCGGGAGATGGAGGTGTTGGAGCGCGGCGTGGCCGTGGCTGCCGACGCGCTGGCGCGTGAGCAAGAGTTGGCCGACTCCGGGTTGAGCACGGTGCAGCGTCTGGCCGATCGGCGCCTCGCCCTGCAGGAGGCCGAGCTCGCCCGCGACCAGCGGCTCCTGGCGCTGGACAAGCGGTTGGTCGAGGAGGAGCTCGCCGTCGAGGCGGCGCGGGCCGACCTCGTCGCGCTCGGCTTCGCCGACGACGGCGAGGTGGAGCGCCTGCTCGACGACGGCGACGCCCTCCGCGGCATCTATCGGCTGTTCGCGAGTGCGCCTGGCGTGGTGATGCAACGACACATCACCGAAGGCGAGTTCGTGGACGCGCAGACCCAGCTCTTCCTCGTCCAAGGCATGGAGAAGATCTGGGTGATGGGGTCGGTGTTCGAGGACGACCTCCGCTTCGTGGACGAGGGCCAGAAGGCCTGGGTGCGCTTCCGCGCCTACCCGGACGTGGAGTTCCCCGCGGTGGTGGACCACATCCACCACGACCTGGAGGAGGCCACCCGTTCGGTTCGCGTCCGCGTCCAGCTCGAGAACCGGCCCATCGCCGGGCGCTCCGAGCCCCACCCCTTGCTGCCGGGGATGTTCGCCACGCTCCTCCTCGAAGTGGATGCGGTGGACGCCGCGGTGTCGGTGCCCAACCCCGCCGTGCTCCGCGACCGCGAGGGTCGCCCCTTCGTCCTGGTCCGCGAGGGCGAGGGCCACTGGGAGCGCCGCTTCGTCGAGCTCGGCGTCCAGGGGCGTGAGCGCACCGAGATCCTCTCCGGCTTGGCCGCAGGTGAGGAGGTCGCGGTGGACGGCCAGTTCCCCCTCCTCTCCCTCCTGCGCCTCGAAGAGATCGGGGAGCACGGGCACTAGTCATGATCGAACGCATCGTCCTCGCTTCCCTGAACAACCGGCTGCTGGTCGTCGCCGGCTGGCTGCTGGTCGCCTTCCTCGGCGTCCGAGCGGCGCTGGAGCTGCCCATCGACGCGGTCCCGGACGTGACCAACGTCCAGGTCCAGGTGCTGACCGACGTCCCCGGCCTCGCCCCCGAGGAGGTGGAGCGCTTCGTGACCTTCCCGGTCGAGTCTGCGATGAGCGGCCTGCCCCGGGTCGAGGAGATCCGCTCGGTGACCCGATTCGGCCTCTCGGCGGTGACCATCGTCTTCGAGGAGGGCACCGACATCTATTGGGCTCGCCAGCTGGTCGGCGAGCGTCTGGTCGAGGCCCGGGAGGCCATCCCGGAGGGCTTCGGGACGCCCTCCATGGGACCCATCTCCACCGGACTCGGCGAGATCTACCAGTTCGAGGTCCGTGGCGAGGGTTATTCGCCCATGGAGCTGCGGACCATCCTCGAGTGGAACGTGAACTACCTGCTGCGCTCGGTCCCCGGCGTGATCGAGGTCAACGCCATCGGCGGCGAGCTCAAGACCTGGCAGGTCACCCTCGACCCGGAGCGTCTCGTCGCCCACGGGGTCACCGTCCCC
>JALUVI010000047.1 GCA_027020785.1 Planctomycetota bacterium
CTGCCCTTGTCGGTGCGGACGAAGACCATCGCCGAAGGTACGCCGACATTGGCGAAAACGGCCGAGTCGTGGCCGGCGCCCGAGGGCATGACCTCGCAAGGGATGCCGGCGTCTCCCGCCTGGGCTTCGAGGAGCCTCACGAGGCTCTCGGTCATGCGGGCGGGCTCGGTGTAGACGGCGTCGCCGAGATCGAACTCGACGCCCCGCTTGGCCGCGATTTGCGCGCACTCCGATCGGAGCAGCGAACCGAACGAGGCCAGCGTCTTGGCGTCCTGGCTTCGATACTCCAACGCGAAACAGACCTCTCCGGGAACCCGAGAGACGGCGTGCTCGTCGGCGTTCGTCTCGACAATACCTGAGGTTACGACGAGATCCTCACCCCATTCGAGAAGAACGCGCCAGTGCTCGTCGATGCGCATCAGAAGCTCCGCCATCGCGAGCACGGCGTCGCGACGCAGCCATCTCGGCACGGCCCCCGAGTGCGCGGCCTCGCCGCGACAGACGACCCGGCGGTGGCGGACGTTGCCGCGTATCCCCGTGACCAGGCCGACCGGCTTCTCGCGGGCCATGAGGACCGGCCCCTGCTCGATATGCAGCTCCATCCAGCAATGGAACCTGGCCGGATCGAGGAGCGGGCGGCCCGCCCTTATGGGCGCCAGATCGACGCCGCACTCGGCCATGTGGTGGGCGAGGGTCCGTCCCGAGACGCGGTGGCCGGTGGCGAGATCGCTCTCCGCCAGCAGCCCGAAGAGCGCCCGCGACCCGAAATAGCAGGGGCCGCCGTACCAGGCGCTCTCCTCGCCCCTGAGGACGAACAGCTCCATCGTTCGAAGGGGGTGGCCGTTCGACCTGGCCGAGAGCAGGGCGATCAGCCCGGCGACGACGCCGGCGGCGCCGTCGTAGTTGCCGCCCTGCGGCACGCTGTCCAAATGCGAGCCCGTCGCCACGACCGGGCGGTCCGGCTCGCGTCCCCGCAGCCGCACGACGAGATTGCGGGCCGCGTCCCACTCGCTCTCCAGGCCGCGCTCGACCGCGACGCGCTCGACGAGCTCCATGGCCGCGGTCTCGCCGGGGCCGTAGGTTTCGCGGCTGATCCCGACGCCGTCGAACGACATCTCTCGAAGCCGCTCGAAGAGGTCCTGCGCGAGCCGGCGCAGCTCGCCGCTCAGGGCCGCGGCCGACTCCGACACAACCCCAAGGCGCGGCACGTCGTTCGCCAAGACAGCCTCCCGCAAAAGCGAAACGGCGCCCGACATGGCGCCGCCCGGTGCTCGGGAAGCGATGGAGGCTAGCCAAAACCCGGCGGCCGTACAAGCGAAGACTTCGCCGGCCCAGGTCCGGGACGGCCCGGAGACCGGAGGCGCGTCTCGCCGCCCGCCCGAGGCGCGCGCACGCGCCGCTGCTGCATGCGATCGGGAATGGCGCTAGAACTCGCCCCACAGAACCGAGGACGACGCCATGAGCGACCAAGCGAGCCCCGCGGATCCCCTGTCGGCATCGCCCGGCCGGAACCACATCGACCGGGTCGGTCGGCGACTCGACCAGGTCTTCGCGGCCGAGGAGCGCGAAGGCCAGCACCTGGCGATCAAGGGCCGTTCCGTGGCGCTGCTCGCGATCGCGATCCTCCTGCCCTTCGTCGCGCCGTTTCCCGACGTGCTCTACTATCACGGCCTGCTGGCCGTCTTCCTGTTGCTCGGTTTCGCCGATGCCCGACTGTCCCTGCGCGGTCCCCGCCGCCCCTGGTACGGCTACGCCTTCATGGCAATGGATTTCGCCCTTCTGAGCTTCACGCTCCTCTACCCCAATCCCCTCGCGACGTTCGAGTTCCCGCCGCAGCTGGTCTTGCGGTCGGGGATCTTCATCTACTTCTTCGTCTTGCTCTGCGGTCTCGCCTTCACCTATCGCCCCCGCACGATGCTGCTGGGCGGGGTCGTCGGCGCCCTCGCGTGGGCGGTCGGCGTCCTTTGGATCGTTACCCTGCCGGACACGAAGGTCTTGGTTTCGGTGAACCTGCCGCCCGACGTGTTCCTTCGAGCGGTCATGGAGCCGACCTTCGTCGACATGGGCACGCGGTTGCAGGAGATCGTGGTCTTTCTGATCGTGGCCGGGTTGCTGGCCGTCATCGTGGCCCGGTCCCGCCGCCTGGTCCTGCGCCAGGCCGCGTCCGAGCGGGCCCGCGGCAATCTGGCGCGACACTTCCCCCCGAACATGGTGGACCGGCTGTCGCAGATGGATTCGCCCCTCACCCAGGTCCGCGAGCAGGAGGTCGCGGTTCTCTTCGCCGACGTCGTGGGCTTCACCCGCTGGTCGGAGAACCGCAGCCCGGCCGAGGTGATCGCGTTCCTGCGCCAGGTCCATGCCCGCCTCGAGCGCGCCGTCTTCGAGCACGGCGGCACTCTCGACAAGTTCATCGGCGACGGCGTCATGGCGACCTTCGGCACCCCCGAGACGGGCCCCCACGACGCCGCCAACGGGCTCAGGGCCCTGCGCTCGATCCTCGACTCGTTCGACGAGTGGAACGCGTCCCGGTCGCGGCGCGGCGAGGGTGCGGTTCGGATATCCGTCGGCCTCCACTACGGGACCGTCGTGATCGGCGATATCGGCTCCGAGAGGCGGCTCGAGTTCGCCGTCCTCGGCGACACCGTCAACCTCGCCAGCCGACTGGAGCGCCTGACCCGCGGCGTCGGTTGCCGGGCCGCGGTCAGCGACGCGACCGTGCGGGCGGTCCGCGAGGCCGAGACCGGCGACGTCGCGGCGTCGCTCCTCGATGGCCTGACACCGGGCGCGGCCGAGGAGATCCGCGGCCGGCAGGAGAGCGTGAGGATATGGACGCTCTGACCGACCTCGCCGCCAGGCGGAGCGGGGCGGCCGTCGACACCGCTGCCCGGATACAGAAGGCGAACACCCTTTCTTCTTCTACATGCCGGTACATGCCGGCCCTGATCGGCCGGTGCATGCAGCGAAGCCGATCAGTCGAACAGGTCGGAATGCGTACCCGTGCGAACCAGGACCACTTCCTCCTCGATCTCGTGCCAGATCAGCAGCCGATCGGGCTCGATGCGATATTCTCGGAAATCCGCCCAACCACCGCTCGCCGCTCGCTCGCTACGGCGCTTCCGGGGGCGCGCTCACGAGCGGCTCGCTCCCGCCCAGCTACACTACTACTGGGGACGTGATCAGTTCTTGAACCCATAGCTGCTGTCATCGAGCACCATAGACCTCCCGCTTAGGCGGCCGAAAACGCGGCGTAATCGGGCAAGCGAGGCCATGGAACCCAGCCCTCGGGACCTTCTTTCAGGCGGACCCCCGTCTCCTCCTGGCTCAAAGCCGCAGCGCGGGGCTTCCCGCGAAGAACCGGTGAGCTGGTCCCACCTATTTGGACAGCCTGGCGGCCTGTTTAAGGTGTTGTCTAATTCCGGCCCTTCGGTCAATCACTCCTCGAACCTTTTTCGTCCAGGGCCGGGAACAGGGTTGTCTCCGACGTCGTTT